>JBCBGS010000016.1:0-28741 GCA_038526515.1 Pseudomonadota bacterium
GGTTCAGTTGTGAGCTGCCAGGCCTGTTGTTCGGTGAGACCGCCTTCAATGTAAGGCGAGAGGCCTTCGGTCCAGGACTGCATGAAGACCGGCTCCATGATGAAAAAGGTCAAGAACATGGCGAGCGCCATGATCATCATATTTGGGGGCGCTTGCTGCACGCCGAGGGCTTGGCGCAGGATCGAGAACACGATCACCATAAACGGCAAGCACGTGACCATCATGGCGATGCCCGGCACAAGGCTCAGGATGGTCACGAAGAGGAATAGCTGGACGACCGTGCCGCTCAGGCCTTGGCTGTCGCCAAGCAGGCCGCCTAAAGGTCCAGCCGCTTGATCAGGCACCACTTGCGCAAAAGCCGCCCCTGTCAGAGCGGTCATAGCGAGGGTTAAAACAAGAAGAGAGCGCCAGAAAAGGCTCTGCCAGCTCATCACGGGCAGGCTAGCCATCTTCCTGTTCCTCAATCTGCGTGAGCCGCACACCGATCGCGCCATCTTCGAGCTCGATGAGCTCACCGTGGGCGATCAGCCGATCATCAACGAGCAGTTCGATCGGATCTTCGATCTTGGCCGTCAGGGGAATAATTGTATCAGGACGAAGCTTTAAAAGCTCGGCCACGCTGAGCTTCTTACGCCCAATTGAGACCACGACATTGACCGGCAAGCCATAAATGGATCGCTTATACTGGTTTTCCGGAGACACATTCCGGCGTTCAGCTTCACCAACAACGTCTTCTACTGTTTCTGGCTCTGACATCAGGTCCCTCTTATACGCTTTCCGGCCCGCTCATGCGGGCCAGGCTAGACTCAACAAATCGCTGGACGTCGAACTGCAAACCACCGGTTTGCCAGTCTGCATCGACGTAAATTTCTTCTGCCGCATCGAGCATTTGGAGCTCACAGATCTCACTCAAGCGCGGCGAAGCTTGAACGGCATTTTGAAACGAGACACCGAACTGAGTTGGCACTTTCAGCACAACCTTTTCGATTGCGGGCGGCGCTGTGGTCTCTAGTTCCCGCATAACTTCTTCAGCCAGGAAGGCCTCTGCCAAGCGTGGAAAGGCCGAGGCGATAAAGTCACGGGTCAGCTCAGCCGCGCGCGCAGCGGCGACCTGTTGCAGACCGTCTAGCTGTGCCTCCAAGCTTTGGAGAATAGTCCCGGTATCAATCTCAGGCTGGATCGGGGCGGGCGCCACTTCGACGGCTTCTACCGCTTCTTCAGCTTCGTCTTCTGTTTGTGCCAGTTGTGCCTCAAGCTCAGCATCAAACGCACCTTCGTTCCCGCGTTCCCCAACCAGGAGATTTCGGTCCTTAGGCGCGGGCGCTAAAGCGTTCACGTGGAACCGCGGCAAAGAGAGAGGCGGCAGACTATTCATTCGCCGCTATCTTTCTGTCTTCTTTCAACCAGTCCTGAAGCAAGGCAGCCGTCTGCTCTTGGTTCTCGCTCGTATAGTCTTTCAGATAGTCGATCGGGTCGCTGGTCTGCTCGAAGAGGTCTCCTTCGACGCCAGCATTGCCGGCACCGTCTGCCGCACCCTCGCCCGCGCCATCTTCATCACCGCTCGCCGCAGGACCTTGCGCAAAGACTGGTCGCATCACGCCAAAGCCGAGCGCGAGAACGATGATCCCTAAGAAGATCGCTTGAACCGCTGACCATAGATGCTGCTCAAGCATGCGTTCGATCATGCTTGGCGCAGGGGTTAGTTCAACTTCTGGCAAAGCCTGGAACGGCATCAGTTCCACCGTCAGTGTGTCACCGCGATCAGCTTCCAAACCAGCTGCATTGCGAACCAAGGCTTCGAAGTTTTGGCGAACTTGTTCAATTTGCGTGGCAGCATCTGCAGCCGTCAGATCAATACCCAGTGCTTCTTGGTTCAAGAGAACCGCGATCGATACGCGCTCAATCTGACCTGGCAGGCGCTCCGTTTGGGTGCGTGTCTCGTTCAGCTCATAGGCCACCGACTCGGTTGAGCTTTTGCTCGTACTTTCATTCTGTCCGCCAGCTGCATCGCCTTGCGGAAGATTGCTCGCCACGGTGAGGTTGCCGCCGCCCTGATTGGTTTCATTCGAGTCGTTGGTGGTCCGTGACCGCACAACGCGGGACTCTGGGTCGAACCGGACGTCCGAGATGACAGTCCGCTCCCGACTCACATCCATGCTAACGGACACTTCGGCATTACCGTCGCCAAGGCGCGCAAAGAGAAGTCGTTTGATTTTTTGCTCAAGCGCGGATGCTTGGTCTTCTGCAACAATGCCAGGAGCTTCAACGTCGCCGACTGTGGGCCCGGCCAGGATGCCGTGGCGCGGATCGATCACGACCACGTCTTCTGGATTCAACCCTGAGACGGCCAGCGCCACCAGATATTGGATCGCTTCGGCTTGGCCGCCATTCAGGCGCCGCGCAGATGACAGTGTCACTGAAGCGGTCGGTGTCGGTTGAGACCGCGAGAAACCAGAACGAAGATTCGCGCCAATGTGGACCCGCGCAGAGTCGACGCCAGGTGTCGTCAGGATCGTACGGGTCAGCTCACCTTCTTTTGCGCGCCAGTAAGCGGCATTGTACATCTCCGAGGTGACTGAGAAGCCATTGACGCTGTCGAGCAACTCATAGCCTTGGACAGATTGACGAGGCAAACCATCACGCGCCAATGCGAAGCGCGTTTTGTCTCTGACGTTTGCAGGAATAAAGATCGCCTCACCGCGAATTTCGTACGCGACGTCGAGTGATTCGAGCTCATTGATCACTTCGCCCGCTCTAACAGGATCCAATCCAGAATAGAGCAGAGACATTGAAGGCTGCAGCGTTCCACGCACCAAAAAGGTCATCGCCGCCAGCACGCCCAAAACGGCCGCGCCCAGCATGATCTGGCGCTGCAAACCCAACGCACGCAGATTGTCGATAAACCCCATAAGACCGCTTTCCGTTTTCTCGCTACGGTTGAACTTGGTTAATTTCTCGGCCGAAAGCGTTAAGGCTTCCTTTACTAGGGATTGTTTTAAACAGGAAAACTACTTCTAGTTTCATACGGGACATCAGAGCGACTATGAGCGACAAGCCAGAAGCCAAATCCGAAGAGGAGGCTCCCTCCTCAGGCGGCATCGGAATGATGGGACTGTTGGTGTTGGGCCTCGCCTGCGCCGCGACCTCATTCGCAAGCGTCTATTTCCTCGCACCGGCCCCCACAGTCGCCGAAGCTGCGACAGTTGAAGCCGAATATGTGCCGGCCGAAAAACCGGAAAAGAAGAAAAAGGACTTGGCCTATACAGAGGTCCAAGAAATCCTGATCACAGTCGGTAGCGCCCCGGCGACGCGATATCTTAAAATGCAACTCGCTGTCGCGACCGACAAAGACGATGCCAAAAAGATCAAGCCGGTGGAAACCCAGCTGATCGATGCCTTCCTCCTCTATTTGCGATCGGTTGAGCTGAACGATTTTGAGGATCCAGCCTTCTACAAGCATATGCGCGAGCAACTTGGCCGCCGCGCAGACCTCGTCCTTGGCGACGGGATTGTCGAAGGCGTCTTAATCACTGAATTCTTGTTGAGGTAATAGCGTGCCGATTTCTCCCTTTGATATTGCAATCATCCTGATCTCTTCTGTGGCATGTATTTACTGCATCGTGTTGAGCCGCCGCTTGAGAGCCCTGCAGAACACACGCAATGGCCTCGGCGCGACGATCAAAGCGCTTTCAGACTCGATCAGCGCCGTTTCGGCGACCACCGACGAAACGCGCTTTCATGCCGGTGAACTCGCAGCGCGGCTTGCCCGCCTGATCGAAGAGGCGAAACAGTCCTGCGAGCGCGTTGAACACCTGACCAAGCGCTTAAACGAAGCGCACGACCGCGCCGCCAGCTATACTCCGCCTCAACACGCGGCACCAACGCCCGCGCCTGCACCAGCGCCGACAACAGGCGCTGTGCAAGAAGCATTAGAGATCTCCAATCAACGGTTGGAAGAAATAACGGAGATGATGCACCGACTGAAAGACCTGTCTGAACAGTCTGTCGTCGAAGCAGAGAAAACCGCCCCTGCTCTTCGGCCTCTGCCAACCCAATTACGTCCTCGAATGAAAGTGGTGTAGCGCATGGCTCTGAAAGCTGCGAACCGATCCAATGTGCTCTTAACGCTCGGCGTTCTGTTTACGCTCGGCGCTGCGACCCGCTTGGTTCCCGCCAATGTCGCGGACGCGCGCGAAGCGGATGCCGACGAGGTCGTTGAAACGGTTTCAACACAGCCAGAAACCGCCGAAGTCACGAAAGCTTCTGCGCTTCCAATCGAAGGACAGATTTGTTTCAGCGAGGACCTCTCAGCGGCGCTCGCATCCGACCAACTTCGGCTTGAGACGGAAACTGAAAAACTCGCTGCGCGCGAGCTCGAATTACAAGCGTTGGAAGCAGAACTGGCGGAGACTCGTGCCGATTTGACCGCGCTTCAGGCCAGCCTGGAAACCAGATGGAAAGACATGCAGGCCTTTGCGGGTGAAGATCTGAACCATTTGGCGCAAATGTATGGTGCCATGAAGCCAGACCAGGCCGCGACAATTTTTGATCAAATGGATCCAAGCTTTGCGGCTGGCTTCTTGCGATTGCTGAGTTCGGAGCAAGCGGGCCTCATCATGGCAAACATGGAATCTCAGCAGGCCTATATTGTCAGCGTTCGCCTCGCGAGCATCAATGAAGATCTGCGCCGCGAAGAATCCTAAGCGCGGCATCCTCACG
The DNA here is from genome assembly GCA_038526515.1 of Pseudomonadota bacterium. GTDB lineage: Bacteria > Pseudomonadota > Alphaproteobacteria > Caulobacterales > Hyphomonadaceae > Henriciella. Next base: position 4,720 of record JBCBGS010000016.1, read on the forward strand.
GGTTCGTGACCGGATGCTTAAAGCAAAATTACTACTTTAACTAGAATTGGTCCGGAACTTGCTTTTGACCTGTTTGTTAACCAAGCAGGATCCAAACTCATGGCGCCTTCACCTACAGACAAAAGTCCGCAAATTCTGCGGTTCACTTGGACGACGCGCGACGACTTGCGCGCCAATAAGGATATCGTTTTTGTCTATGGCGATAATGTCGCCCGTGAAGGGCATCGTGGTCTTGCCCGCCAGATGCGCGGCGAGCCAAATGCCCATCCAATCTCTATAAGCTGGACCCCGTTCGATCCCTTTACCCACGCCAGTGCGCAAGAGGCGATGCAGCACATCACGAAAGATCTCGAAGCGCTCCAAGCGCGCGCTCCAAAACTTATCGTTTGGCCATTGGGAGGCCTCGTTCCGGAATTTCAAACGCTTCCCGACGGGGTCCACCATCATCTTCGACGCGAGGCTAAGAAGCGATTTTCGCTGTCAGACCCGATTTAGAAACGCGGCTAAAATCGCGACGTTTTTGCGCAGCTGGGAGCTGCATTGCCCCCCTCTGATTAACTCTAATTAAAACAACCCTAGATAGAAGTCGTATCAAAGATTCATAATGGGGTTGTCGATGGCATCGGCTGCACAAGCACAGCAAATTGAGTCAGAGGAAGACACGCCTCTGAGCGAGCGCGCGCTGATTTTCAAACACTGCAAAGCCGCGTTTGATGAAATTCAAAAATACGGCACGGCGCCCGATCCGACCGCCTATGCGGTTTGGTATTCTTACGTTTCGCGTAGCCCAGCTGAACTACGCCTGGCGGTTGATAAGATCGTCTCTAGCGGCGGCGCCCTCGACCAGTATGAGCTGAATGAGCTATTTCGCGAGCATATCAGCCCCAACCAGACCGTTGAGAAGAATGAAGCGATCGGAAAAGAGATCGAAAGCAGTATTCAAGACGTATCCAAGCTGCTGCAAGCTGGAATGACCCAAAACGCCCACTTTCGGACGACCCTCGACGATCTATCCGACACGCCAACGGATGATGTTGACGGACAAGACGTGAAAGCGCTCCTGGGTCAGTTGATCAACGAGAGCCAGAAGATGTCAGTGGTCTCCACGCGTTTGACAGATGGCCTTCGTAAGTCACAAGAGAAAGTTCAAAAGCTCAATGAGGAGCTCGAGCAGGCTCGGCGCCAAAGCCTCTTGGATCCGCTGACATCAGTGGCCAACCGCAGAGCATTCGAGAACCGAATCCGAGCTCAGATCGAAGAAGCCAGCGACACAGGTGGCCGATTCTGTTTGGTGCTTGCGGATCTCGATGAGTTTAAAGCCGTGAACGACAATCTCGGGCATCAGGCCGGGGACCAAGTTCTCAAGAAGTTTGCCTCAACCCTATTCGAGAACACGAAGGGCCAAGATCTCGTCGCCAGATATGGCGGTGATGAGTTCGCCATCATCCTCCCAAACATCGACGTCATGTCGGCCTACAACTTAATGGTCACGGTGAAACATCAATTCGAGCAAGTGCGCGCTTCGACATCGCAGTTTCACGCCGCGCAACTGGAAGCTACCGCGTCTTTCGGGATTGCCCCGTTCAAAGCAAGACGAACCGTCGAAGATTTAATCACAGCCGCCGATACAGCATTGAACAAAGCCAAATCCCTCGGCCGCAACCGCGTCTGCGCGGAAGGGTTGTTTTAGAACGCGCTCATTGAGCGAAGTCTGGTCCGTTTGATCTCTAAGACGCGCGAGCCATCATATTGTTCAAGCCAGTCTCTGCGATTTTACTCGCCTCTGGTACGAGCCGCCCAAACAAGATCGGTTTTCCCGATGGCGCGCGGTAGTCTTCACCTCGGATTGCACGATACTGGTCGTTGTATTTCTTCCAGGTGGTAACGCCGTCACTTTCCGGTTTGTGGACCCGCCGCGACGTTGTTACGCCGCCATGGAACTGATGAAACGTACCCTCGCCGAGAATGGTATAACACTGCGTGCCTTCCAGCTCTTGCAGACGTTTCAAGAAGTCCAGATTGATCAGCCCCCCGCCAGGAATGTCAAACGCCTCATCGTACCCGCCCATCTCTTCAAAGAGTGACTTCGGTAGGATTGGTGCATTGGACTCACGTAAATCTCCAAACCAGGCAAATTGCGCCGACCCCGCCAAGGCGCAAATTTCGAACAACCGATATCCATTGGATGGCCAATTAATCGATTGTAGCAAGGCATCTTCCGTTGCCTGACAATACCCTTCTTCCACCGCGATTTGCTGGAGCTTGTCGCCTAGATGAAAACCCGCTGTCAGCGCAATGGAGCGCGGGTTACCTGCGATCGATTTCAGCCCCCAATACAATAGACCAGGGCTCGCCATGCGGGCACCATCGATGACGGGGCAGACCAAGTCCGCACTCGCCATCGCAATGCCTTGGTTCAAGGCCTGGGCCGGCGATGGATGAGCGTCTTCGACGAAATGGTACCTAACACTGCTGGGCCAGGAGGACCTGACATCGACAGGGACGGGATGCGGTGACCCGTTTTCCATCACGATTACCTCAACATCATCCGGGTCCATGCCGGTCTGATAAGGCGGCAGAAACGACTCGACGGTGCGAGGAACTTCGCGGGCCATATTATACGAGATGATTATGATGCTGATCTTTGGCACTCTCACCGTTCCCCGCTGCTGTTTGTCATCGCCGCTGATATGATTGGACGGCTCTTATAATGATTATAGCAGAACCGGAAGCTCAGCCCCCTAAGGTCTTTGCAGAAGACTACTCAAAATCGCTACCTACGGGTCCTACAAAATCTCTCGAGCGGAGCCCGAGCCCATCTGTACTGTAGACCGAGAACACCCAATTCTCTGAAATGGTCTCTGTTTCTGAGAAGATACGAATCAAGGCTGGTAGATTTCCGATCGCGGCTTGTTCCGCGATTTCTTCCAGTGATTTTGGTTCAGGCAACTCCGGCGGCCATTGGGGATACCATTGACCGTCATGACCATAATACTGAAGCTCTGCATCGCGCGGTAGCTCCCCCAGCTCCCACACACCTTCGTTCGTCTGAAGCGTAACGATGCGTATCTCTGCAACTTCGACCAAAGTCACAGAGTAAGGCTGCAGGCTAAGCTGATCACCAAAAATTGCCTCTCCGGTCATGCCACTTATTGCTGCAGCGTCACCGGCGAACATGTCTTCTTCTGACTCAGGCCAAGCTGGCACTGTATTGGCGATCACGTTGGAGAGGAGTCGTGATCTCGCGTGAAAATCCAGCGTGTCTGCACTTGCGTTTTGGACACGATCAATCAGTCGGTATTGCTGTTGCAAAGAGCCAAAGATGAGCATGCTAATCAAAGATGCGATTGCGAGGGCAACCAGGATCTCTATCAGAGAGAAACCCGCTTCAGCGATTTGACCTCTGTCTTGTGTGTCCGGTTTTATGTTCCGCGCGTCTCTAATGGCTTGCATGAACGTCTTTCGTTGCGCTGGAGGTGCATAGGCTTCGAGCACGTGCTCCTGAGCGCGTGCTCCCATATCAAGTCGCAACTCGCGATTTGAAATTAAGGTCTGCAACGCCTGTTTCCAATCTTCGGGATTATCTGCCAAATAACTCGTCTCGCCGTGCTGAACCGCCGCTTCAAAACTCTTCGTTTTCGACACAACGCTCGGGACACTGACCAGCGCGGCTTCGAAATATTTAAGCTCGCTTTTGCCTTCGCAAAATGGATTACCACGTTCAAGAGGCGCAATATTGATATCATAAGCATGCAGGGCGTCTGGCAAGTCGTGAAATGGTACCCGCTCAACGCAGCGCACTTGCGCTTCATATGCGGACAGCAGGTCTAAGCCTGTTCCCGAGACAGGTCCCTGAACAAGCAAAGTGACGTGAGAATTACCCGCCAGTATATCTGCTAAAACCGGCGCAACGGTCTCAAAGTCTCGGTCGTGCGTTGCCGTCCCGCTTGCATACCCAATGACCAGCCCCTCTCCCTCGGGCGCGGTCTTTGTTCTCGCCTGACGCACGCGGGCTTCGCTAAGACCGTTCGGGACAACAAATACATTGAGATTAAACGTTCGCGCAGACTCCGCCAGCGGCGCCGTGGGCACAAATACGGCGTGCGCCCGTTGTAAGGCCTCTTTGTATTTCAGACTTCTTTCAGTCCATTCAGATCGTGCAGCCGGCTCAAGTTTGGTAAGAAAACGTAGATAGGCTGGATCCATCTTATCCGGATCGAACACAAGATCATCGATGTCGAAGATCACTGTCACATAACGCTCAAGACACGCCTGATAGAGTTGATCCAGCCAGGAATCCATCTCTTTGCGGAATACGAAGAGCACGTCACAGGACTCAACAATGTCTTCAATGCGGTGTTTGTCCGGTTCAATTCTGAAGGTGATCCAGTTCTCGCCGATCAAGGATCCGATGCGGTTTTCGATCCTGTAAATGTGACCTTTGCTATCGGGGCTACCAGAAAGGAAGCCTATACGTATTGGACGGTTTGAAGGCGCCGGGCCAAAATCTTGATCCCCGCATTTGCCAAAGCTTGGGCCATCTAACTCGCACCTATTGCTGGGCTGAAGAAGATAGGCCCGCGCTTGTTCCAGGAGAGGTTGTTTGAGCGTCGTTTCGCCCGAAGACAAAGCGGTATGTACCAACGAAGCAAAGTCACTCAGGCCGCGGGGTGTTACCGTCGAAAGCGGGCGCTTCTCCAAGATTTGTCGGGGCGTCGACAACAAGCTTAGGGAAAAGTCGCGCAAATCTTCGAAGTCGATGAGGTTATAGTCTTTGCCCTGAGAATGTGCATCGAGATCAAGGTTGTAGCGTAGCCAAAGCAAAATGGCCTTGGTCGGGTTGGCAACTGCGGCCGGCGCAAATTTCGGGATATGCGTTCGCCGAAACAAGGATTGAACAACCTCAGAAGGGGCCCTGATCGTTGCGATCAGCTTGGTGCGCATACCTAGACTGATTGCAGCCTCCTGCCAGACCGGTAACAGCCGGCAGAGGCGCGGATCTTTGATCGCAAAACAAGACTGCCCGGCGCTCGCCCGAACGTCGTTCAGGATTCGTCCTGCTTCATCCGAAAACGATTCAATTAAGCGCTCCATTTGAACGTTAGAAATCGGTCCATGGTCACGCCAATTCGATCCGATTGACTCGAGCATGCGATTGTTGAGGCGTACCACTTCGCGTGCTTCCCAATAACCTTCGGGATTGTCTGCATTTGCGGGAAGTAAATCCCCAGGAAAGGAGAGCCCGGTGTCATGCAAGCGCTTCGCCAGAAACGATGTCCCACTGCGATGCATCCCTGTCAGAAAGACAATGTCCGCCTCATCGAAAACGGAGGTCTCGGATTCTCGAGATGTATCTGAGACAGTGGTCATGTGTGTGGTCGAGCAAGCACGCGGTGAGAATTAATATGCTCGTCCAGACTATAGGAGACATACCGCCACCTGCAAATCTGCTTGCTGTAAGTCGAGCAATTCGAGGCAACAAAAAAGGGGCTCCGAAGAGCCCCTTTCGAATTTGGTTTCCAAAAGACCTAGTTGAGGTCTTGCTGGATTGTACCACCAGAAACTTGCTGGATCACGCCGTTGCGAACAACGAACTGACGTCCAGTAAGCTCAGAAGGATCAGCTTCTGCAGTGAACTCGAGGTCGCCACGGCCGTAGTTGCCGAGGTCGCCTTCAAGTGTGGTTGAGTTCGTTACGAACTCACCGCCAGCTGCGATTGAAGGATTGATCTGGATGATGCCTGGGTTGGTGTAACCAGCTTCAGAAGCGTTCTTAACTTCTACGAAGACCGCACCAGTGGCGATTGAGTCGAGGTTACCGAAGCGGTAGACGCTTGTTGTACCTGACGCAGCACCTTGGGTAGCACTTTGTGTCCATGGGAACACGATAGTTGTACCGTTACGGTCGATAGACTGCAGTGCACCTGCACCGGCAGCTGCCTGTTGGATTGGTCCTGCTGCTGCTGCTGCGATAGAAACCGCAACGTCGTAGTCAGAACGCTCGATTGCAACGTTCGTGTCAGGCACGACTGTGATCGTAGATGCAACACCGAATACCAGAGTACCAGCTGCAACGTCTGTTGTCGCGTTTGGTGTGAGACCACCTGAAGAGTTGGTGATGTTACCAGCAGTCATCAGAGCAGCATCAGTAGAGAATGCGTCCTGCTCACCGGTGAGAGTGAATGTGATCGCACCCGCATTCGCTGCAGCAACGTCGGTACCAGTGAAGTCAGAGTTGACTGTGTCAAACGTCATGCCACCGTCGTAAGAGACTTGGTTCGCACCCGCTAGGATTGTTCCCAGGACAGCGTTGTTTGTACCACCCATAACCAGGTCTTCGAATGGACCGTTGGCAGCGTTCAGGTCAGCGGTTGTTGCGACCATGTCAGCAGTGACGGTTACAGCAAATGCTGGTGCAGTGTCGATGACGTTCAAAGAAACGCGGTTGTCTTCTGCAGAGTTATCAACTGGTGCGCCAGCGTCTGTTTCGAGACCTACAGAGAACGAAACATCAGAACCATCGAGGTCCATTGGAAGGTTAAGCGAGCAGTTTGTTTCCAGGGCCGCAGGCGTTGCGTCAGCTGCACACATGTCCGCGCCAGAGACGAGGAATGTGACGGTTGAACCGCCCTTAAGGCCGCCAGAAGAAATCACAGAAGTTGTTGTCCCCATGACTTCCACGCCGCTCAGCGCAGCGTTGAATGTACCGCCAGTCACGTCCACGAATACGAGAACGTTACCAGTCGGGAAAGAACCGGCGCTAGGGCCGAAACCGACTTGGACAGTTTCCGTAGTCATTGTAAAGTCTAGTGAATCTGCCACTGGGTATGGATTTGTCGGTGCCGCAGCCGGCTCGAGGTTCTCAAGACCAAGTGCATTCGCTGCGCCAGCGGCAAGACCTGCAACAGCTACAGAGGTAAGAAATTTTCTAATCATATTGATTAGCTCCTAATCATGTTTACTCAAGGAGGAACCCTCCCCCTACTTATGTTGCGCGCGTCGATAACACTCTCCCGCACGACGACAATTCCTAAACGGGTCCATTTGAGGGTGTCAACGTTAAACTTAAGCGCTTGTCATGATACACTGCGAAAATAACTCCTATGAGACTCTGAGCGCGGCTTTTACGTCACAGTATGGCGCGCATTTGAGCAGAATTATTAATCTTTTGGCTGATTGCGTTAACGATCAACGCTGCTGAAAAAACTACTCGTTTCTTCCCAAACTAAACGCTCAACTTCTCCGATCAGAGGTCGTGACAATTGTGGCGTCTCTATTGTGTATTGGATTCGCATAAGGGTAACGCGAAATCTGCCTGGCACGCCTGTGCCTGCCAGCACACTTCTTGGCGGACTGATTGGGTCGAGCTTCCACTGGACGCTAACATTCTCAAATTGGGCCGACCCTGCATTGAGCCCCTCGGGCACTAGCCCCTTAAGATAGGTTGATACCAAGGCATGGTGTTGTTGCTCGTTGAACTTTCCCTCAACCTTTCCGCTGCCCGACACGATCGTGTTCTGGAATGCGTAGAGCGGCAGGAGTGCAACCCCAAGGATCGCAATGGCCACCATCGCCTCCAAGGTTGAAAACCCTCTCTCAGATTTGCGCTTGGCGGGCCGATGCCAGCCCCACCTGGGTGACAAACTACTTAGTGTCATCTTCTTCAAGATCGAACGATGCCTTGGGTCCACCGATTTCCAAATGCCTATTATTAAGCAGTGTCGACTTCCGATTTTTGGGCGCTGAGAGTGTTGGCAGTCGAGACGTGGTTACGGCGGCTCGGTCAAACTGCTCAATCAGAGCATTCGTGAAGAGTTCTTTGTCTTCTCGTCCGCGCAAAACATAGGCAGTGATCAAAACCAAGAGCTCGGTACGGTCCTGGGTGACCGTCGTATTCCTAAACGCTGGCCCAACGAGCGGGATGTCTTTTAGGAACGGCGTCCCCTTTTCATCCAACGTCGAGTTGGTCGTGATCAAACCACCGAGCACCGCTGTTTCTCCGTCAATCAAGGAAAGCTGGGTTATGACCGAACGGTTTGAGATGGTTGGACTCGAGATTGCCGAGGTTGTTGTGCTGATCGCGGTTGAGACTTCCTGTGATATTGAGAGATCTATTCGATCATCCCCGAACACAATTGGCTCGATGCTAAGCAAGATGCCGGTCGATCGATAGTCAACCGATTGCAGGATATCGGTCGACCCTGTTCCGTTCTGACTTTCGGCTGCAGTTTGCGAGGTGATAATCGGGACATCTGTGCCCACTGAGATACTCGCCGAACCACCGGACCGGGCCATGAGGCGCGGCGTCGATAAGACGTTTACAAGATTGTTTTGGGCGAAAAAGTTGATCGCGGCCTCAACGTTGCCCGAAAATAGAGCAACATTGGATCCGCTTCCACCAAGACCGACTCCTCGGTTGTTGAAGGTCGCACCGACTTCCTCACCACCGAGAGAGTCGATGAAAAATTGAACGCCATATGTGTTGCTATCCGTCAGCGTGATCTCTGCAACGGTGACTTCAATCAAAACTTCGGCTGGCGCTTGATCAAGCTGCACCAATAGCGGTCGAATTTCTCCGTACTGCGTCGGTGTGCCAGAGAAGATTAGCTGGTTAGACTGGCGGTTGACCACGATGGACCCGCGCGAGACAGGCTCCTCCTCAAGCTGCGGAGGCGTTCCAGCCCCTGAAGCATTGTTAGGCACGTTGGAGCGTGGGCGCTCTCGCGAAGAAGACCTTTGCGAGAGAACATCATTGACGGTTTCCGCGAGAATTTCGGCATCGACGTTCTGAACCGAATAAACAAAAGTCTGGCGCGCGTCGCCTTTTCTGGTCGCGCGGTCCAACTCAGACAGCCAAAAGCGTGCTCGCGCGAGAGCGGCTGGCGACCGCGCGAAAATGAAGAGATCATTCGAATACTCGACAGGCAAAACGAGGATGGGCTTTTGGAACGCGATGTTGTTACTCGCTTGCCACCCTTCGGCTTCCAAAAGCTTCATGAGTTCTTCGGCCAGAGGAACCGCAGACCAAAATGCGGGCGAATACCGATCCGCCTGTGTTCCGGCGTAAGGAAGTTCATCAAGCTGATCGATAATTCGCAACGCGGCATCCACGTCATCCAATAGCCCAGTCAGCGTGACAATATTCAGACGCGGGTTCGGTTCGACCAAGAGAGTCGAAGATGATGGCAACATCTTCTGCAACATGGCGTGCATTTCATTCGCGGAAATCGCCTGAAGCTCAACAAACTGCACGACCGGCCGCAGCTGTGCGTCCACTGTCCCCCGAAGTCTGTTGGTCAATAGAATCGGAATGCGATTCATCAAGGATTCATCAGTGACGATCTCATAGCCATCCGGTGATGGAATGACCCTAATCTGATAGCGTTCCAGATAATCGATCGCCCATTGAAGGAATCGATCGCTGTCCATACCGACTGGATCAATCAGCCTTAGCTGGCCGGTTTTCTCTGCAACGCCTTCACCCACCGTATAAGGCACACCAAGCAATTGCCCGAACACCAAATCGACAAACCGCGTCGATGATAGTGGATCCATACTCACATTAATGGTGTCGAAGCTTGGGCGCGGCGAAAACCTCAGAGCCTCGAGCTCCGTCGGCAGTTCTTCATCGGCATTTGATAAAGTGGGAATATCAATTCCCCGCCGTATGGAACTATTGGCTTCACTTTGTGTATCGCCCGAAGGATCCGCTTGATTATTAGCTTCGGCCGTTTGACTGCGGCTGACCATATCTGCCAACCGTCCATGGCTTGACGAAGTGTCATCGGGAGCCGGAGCAGATGAAGCGCAGCCAGCGAGCAAAATTGATGGCAAAAGCACACCGGCAAAGAACCACCGCTGTCGCCAAACGCTTTGCCCCCTATCAGACTTTCGCTGCATTCAATTTTCCTCGTAAGACAAGCGCACGTTGCTGACGCGCTGTTGCTTCGGTCACTGTCTTTAATTCGCGGTCAAATTCGCCTGTGTGATCGGTGTCGCCAAGCGGTCTATTGCGCCAAGATCGCTATCTAGCCCTTGTCCGCCCGGGCGCCCATCGCGGCCCAACGAGTAAACGACAGGCGCTGCCGAATAACCTTCGACCTTCGCTTTGCCGGCGCCGTAGAGATACGGGCGCCCCCATGGGTCTAAAGGAAGGCTTTCGGTTAAATAGTCTCCCGTCCAAGAAGCGGGACGGTTAGATCCAGGCCACTCTTCCAAAAGCGATAGGCCCTCAATCTCCGTAGGATAGCGACCGATGTCCATGTGCATGAGACCGAGAGAGGCCTCAATACTTTCGATCTGCAACTCCGCTGCCCGGGCTTTCGAACGATCTAGTTGGCCAAACAATTGCGGTCCGACCAGGGAAGCGATGACTGCCATAATCGCCAAAACGACAAGAATCTCCAACATGGAGAAACCGCGTTGCGCATGCTGTCTGCGTGTTTTTTGGATGTCAGATTGCTCGAGAGTCGGCACTACTTTGTCGTGCTTTCGCATGATACTTTACCTCAACCTTACACGTCGAATTGATACAAGCTAGTCATAGCCATGACAATTGAAATTACCAGTCCGCCAACGATGAGTGAGAGTAACAAGATCGCGACAGGCTCTGCGATAGATGTCAGCCGCTTCATCAAGGACTGGAGCTCTTCTTCATAAATATCAGCGGCCAGAACCATCATCTTATCCAAAGTCGCTGAACGAACGCCAGTGTTCAGGAGGTCCATCAACATCGGATCGGCTTGCTGCACACTGTTCGCGAAGGCTTGATCCAACTCTGTTCCCGTTTTTACGCTGCGCTTAACGCCTGCGAGCTGCGCAGAAAACTGAGGCGATTGAACAGCCCCCGCGGCGAGATCCAAAGCCGTTAAGAGTGGCGCGCCATTTGTCAGCGCGATCCCCATCGTACGGCACCAAGTTGTCATGTCCGCGCGGGTCAACAGTCCACCAATACCCGGCATACGGCGCATTAGTCCGCCCAACTGCGCAGAATACTGCTGAAACAGAAATCGGATAAAAAACACGCCCCCTAATGCAACGACGAGGGCCAATAACCAATTGGCTGATAGCCATACCCCTGTTCCAATGACAGCTCTCGAAATCGGCGCGATCTCGGCTCCTGATTCGTCTATCAGCGCCCCAAACCTCGGGATGACGAACAGAAACATCATCAAGATAATTCCTGATCCCACCAACGCCAAAATCGCCGGATATGTCATCGCGGAACGCAGGTCTGAATTCAGTTTGTCCTCAGCCGCCATCCGATCTGCGGCATCGGTAAGGGTGTCTGCAGTCTTGCCAGTCGCATCGCCCAGCTCAGCGAGTTTCGTCACGTATATCGGCAGTTCCGGGTAATAGGTCTCAAGCGCGGAGGGCAATGTCTCCCCGCTGCGCAAGTGCTGCATAACTTTCGTTGCGCGTTCTGATAGCTCGGGATGCGCATTACTTTTGACGAGACTCTCCACAGCCGTGAGCAAGGGCACGCCCGCTGAGAGGAGCGTCGCCAGCTGGCGAACTGTTTGGCTGAGGTCTTTTCGCGTGAGTTTCCGGGATCCGAACAGGCGGCGCGGCGGTTTCTCCAGAACGATCGATACCGGATACAGCCCGCGGTTTTTTAGATCATCAAATGCCGCTTTTTCAGTCGGTGCATCCTGGCGCCCGCTGACCTCGGAACCATCTTTGTTCAGCGCTTTATATGTAAAAGTGGCCATAAGGATCCCAACTCAACGCGACGTGACGACCTAAGACTTCTTGCACTGCGATTGCAGGGAGACAAGGCTTCGCATCTTAAGCCTACTTTTTTTCATCACACCCTTTATAAGCAAAGCGCGACTTCAGGAAAAACCTGAAAAACGCAGAAGGTGCATGTAGATGAGTAAAGTGTCAGTTCTCGAAACCTTATTAAGTCAAGGTTTGGTCTCTGAGAGAGATGTCGCATCAGCGAAGGAGCTGCAGGCGGAAACCGGCACCCAACTCTTCGATACGCTGGTCCGAATCGGCGCGGTGGACGAAGACGCTCTCATTCAATCCGTATCCGAGACATGGCGCGTGCCAGTGGTTCAAGAGCGCGATCTGCCCTCTGAAGAAAGTGTCGTCGATGCGTGCGAGACACTTGGATTAAATCGCCGCACGCTGGAACACCTCCAAGCGGTTGTTTGGTGGAAACAGCCTGACGGCGATCATCGCCACTTAATCGTCGCGGCAAGAAACCCGCTCGACCCTCTCATGCGGGAAACCATCGAACGCGCCGCTTTACAAGTCGAACAGAAATCGCCCGAACTCAGAATCGAAACCGTTCCCGGATTGGTCTCTCGGACAACACTAGAAGTCTTACTGTCTTTTTTGAGCAAGAACGAATTCTCCGATGATGATCTCGATGGCGACTCAGATCTCGCACGATTGCGCGAACTCGCCGAAGAAGCGCCGACGATTGATCTTGTGAATCAGATTTTCGCTGCCGCCATTAAACGCAGAGCGAGCGATATCCATCTCGAACCTTATGAGAAGACATTTGAAGTTCGGTTTCGTGTGGATGGCGTCATTCAGTCGTGGCAAAATCAGCCTCGCCAGCGTTTCGACGCCGTCAGCACGCGTATCAAACTCATTTCTGGAATGGACATCTCGGAAAGACGTCTACCGCAAGATGGACGCCAATCGATCCGTATTTCGGGCCAGCAGTTTGACCTACGCGTCTCCAGCCTTCCGGGAGCGTGGGGGGAAAGTCTGGTGCTGCGTCTTCTGAAGAAGAACAACACCCTGCCATCGTTCAACGACTTGGGTTTGACCGGGCGGTCGATGACAAAGTTCTCCGAACTTATTGATAGCCCGAACGGAATTGTGCTCATCACCGGCCCAACGGGATCGGGAAAGTCGACAACCCTCTATAAGGGCCTGGACGCGGTAAACGACGGACACAAGAAAATTATCACGATCGAGGACCCGATCGAATTTGAGATGGAACGGATCACTCAAACGCAAGTCAAAAGCGATATCGGATTCACGTTCGCCAAAGGCTTGAGGTCCATCCTTCGACAAGACCCTGATGTTATTATGATCGGGGAGATCCGCGATCCGGAGACCGCCGCGATTGCCGTGCAAGCCTCATTGACGGGCCACTTGGTCCTATCAACGTTGCACACCAACTCATCTCTGTTGGCCGTTTCGCGTCTTCGTGACCTTGGACTTCAGCCTTTCCTAATCGGATCCGCCGTTCGCGGGCTCGCCGCGCAAAGACTGGTCCGCCGCGTTTGCCCGGACTGCGGCGAAGCAACAGCCGCCCCTCCCGATCTCGATCTATTGCTCGCGAGCTGCGCAGACGAAGCGCAAATTCAGCGCGCGAAAGGGCATGACCCAAGCACCAGATGGATGAAAGGCAAAGGCTGCGAAACTTGCGGCGGCACCGGTTATTCAGGACGCGTCGCACTGTTTGAAATCGTCACGATCGACAATAATTTGCGAGAACTCATCCTAGATGGCGCATCGATGACGGAGCTGGAAACAGCCGCGCGATTACAGGGCTTTAGAAGGCTGTCTGAGGATGGTCTGGAAAAAGCTATGAATGGCATCACAACCGTTTCAGAAGTTCTGCGCGCGGCAGGCGGGGAAGGTAGCCTTGCGGACGGTGAGGATGAATACTAGCTCCTCGTGTTCTGTGCGCAAAAACGAGAATGGGTTTATCCTGCCGAGCGTTCTCGCTTTCATCGCGGCCTTAGCGTTCATATTATTGACGACGGCGATCATTTTGGAACGCAGTCGCGATCTCGCTGTCGCGCTTGATCGGCAACAGAAACTCAGCGCCGCGTTGGATGCAGCAGAGGCGCAGGCGATATACCTATTTATCACCTCCCGCCCTGTGCCGAACGGGGTTCTTTTGTTTCCCCCAACCGTAGATGTCTCCGATCTTCTGCTCGGAACGGCAGACAACGGTTCAGATGAAACGGGCGTGGTTTGGCCTGCGGATGGCGGTGTCCTTCTGTTCAATGAGCAACCCTATCGCACCTGGGCAGTTTATCGCGACACGGCAGGACTTGTATCGCTCGCGACGTCTAGCGCTGATATGGTCAGCAGGTTGTTGCGCGATTTCGATGTTCCACCCGAGCGAGCAGCGACGTTGGCGGCCCGCCTGAAGGACTATCAGGACGAAGATCGTGTGAGACGCCCCCTCGGCGCTGAAAGAGCAGACTATCGGCTACGTCAAAGAGCGATCCCCAGCGATTCACCCCTCCGATCGATATCTGAGCTTGGGCGCGTATATGGATGGGAACGTCTGGAGTTTGTAAATGACCTTGAGTTCTTGTCTCAGGTGACCGCTTCGTTCGGAACAGACAGACCGCTTGCTAGATTTGCGACGGACCGCTTGCGCATTTTGCTCGCAGCCATGCCGGGGCGGGATACGAATCAGCTGGACATCTTGACACAAGCCTCCAACTTGCGCCTTTTGCCATCTGACCGGGCGAGACTTGTCTTGGTCGCTCAAGACACAGTGTCTGGCGAAACGAAAGTTCGTCTGATTGAAATCGAGCGGAAGCCATCTGCCGCATCCGCTCCCTACACCAAAGCGTTGATCGCAGAGTTTACAGATCCAAACTTACCAGAGAGCTGGCGCCTAAGCGAAGATGTTGAAATCCTTGTTTCCCCTTAGCCTGAAGGCAATCCACGACGAAAACGTCGTCACGCTGCAAAGCGGCGGGATGATTACCGCAAGCGTCTTTGTGATTCCGAGATCGCTATGTCAATTCGAGCGGCATTGGTCTCCTCGTGCCGATCAAAAGGGCTTAGACGCGGTTAAGCTCGCGATCGCGCAAAACGCGAGCGTAACGCTTCCAGGTATTTTTATCGAACCACACGAAAAAGACACAGCTTCTTTCGTGAATTGCTGGGTTTGGGACAATGAAGTCGCCACAGCCCGTATCAAGCCGAACTCACTTCTACTGCCAGAGTCTTATGCGCGTGTGCCAGGCGAAACGGGCGCCCGACTGGTGGAATGCATGTATGGCTATGAAGGCCAAATCTGGGAAAATAAGATGCTTGTTGCATCCAGGTGGTGGCGGAACGCGCCATCTGACCTTGATTGGGCAGAATTTATCGAAGGAAGCGAGGTCGCAATCGGGACCTTCTCGCTCCCCACCGACATTCTTCGAAACAAGCCTGTCGTAAGCAGCGTGCTTTGGCGAGATGATGTAAGCCTCGCGGATTTCGGAACGGCCGCCATAGAAACGACGATCACGCCGATGCGCGCCTTTCTGGCGGCATGCGTGGTTTTAAGTCTGCCACTGGCCTATAGCGTTGGCTCAGCGGCGAAGCTGACCCAAGAAGTGAGTCAGGCTCAATCAAAACTCGATACGCTACAAATTGAACTCGGTGACGTCGCCGACGCAAGACGAGCAGCCATCGCCAATCGCGCCATCATTGAACGATACCAAGCGAGTGGCGATCCGTTTCATATGGTCGATAGCCTCGAGGATTTTGGCTTAGCGACACAGCCTTCAGAGGTCACTGTGCGCGTACTAAGCTACAATGGGGATTCGATTGAAATAACGTTTTCTGCCGATGAAAGATTGCTCTTGCCGGATCTCATTCGAAAGCTGGAACTTTCACAGAACTGGGCGGCCGCCAGCGCCTCTCGGAACACAAATGGTGAAATCGTTCTGCGTGGGCAGCTTCAAACAAGTGATCCATCATCATGATCTCAGAAAACGCATCCCAAGAGAAATCGCAGTTTCAAGCGATGCTAGAAGAGCAGCTAACGCCTCGCACGCAATATGGTTTGATTGTGCTCTTCGTTATTGGCGCGATCTACGCGATTACATCCCTGGCGAGCTACAATAGTGAAAAATCGAGCGAAGCAGCGGCGATCAATGCTGAACTCGAAATCTGGAATGATGAGAGCGCCCAAGACGAGTGGCGCGCGCGCGCACAGTCATCTCAGCAGATACTCACCGATTGGGAATCAGCGGCGTGGCAGGCACCATCTCCGGGCGTGGCCGCCGCGGAGATTGAAATCGAGATCACGCGCTTGGCTCAAGCTACAAATGTGCCATCGCCGCGTATCGAAGTCCGGGCGGATGTGTCTCAGAATCAGCAGTCTGACTTCTTGCGTTTCGATGTGTCAGGAAACGTTTCGGTTGGCAGTGTTCCGCGTCTGCTCATTCTGTTTGCCGCGAGTCAGCGCCAGCTGATTGTCACAGATGTTCAACTGGTGACCCGAAATCAAAGCACAACAAACTTCCAGATAAGCGGTGTAGCGCCATTTAAACGGGCAGATGCGGGAGAAGCTCCATGATGAAGCCCCTGCAAATGCTCGGATTAGTCGCGCTCCCCATACTCGCAGCTGCGATTGGCTTTGCGATCACTAGCCCTCCAAACAGCTCGGGGTTAGGCGAACGGCTCGCCTCCTGGCCTAATTTAGCCCCGCCCGCAGATTATACGAACTCAGTCGATCGAATTATCAGCGAAGTTTCCAGCATGCATTTGTTCGGACGCGACCCCAACGTAGTTGAGAACACTGCACCAGAGGCAGGTGAGCTCGAAGCGCTACAAGATGATGGACTAAGCGATTTGACCTTTATTGCTGCATTCGCAGGTGACGGAAAACAGTTTGGAATTTTGGAAGATCCAGGTCTGGGTATGTTACGCGTGACCGAAGGTGATCAGGTTGCAGAATCGTGGACGGTAACATCCGTCTCAACCAGCGACATCGTCCTCACACGCGATGGAGAGTTCAGAACTTTGACGCGACCGTCCGCGCTTGAAGGGAACTAGTCTCGTGCATGATCTGGCGCCAGCAGGTCCGTCGAAAGCCACACAGGCAGGCTTCTCATTGCTAGAGATTTTGGTTGGGCTCGCCCTGCTCTCAGCCGTGGCGTCTCTGGTTACGGTCTCCAGCATATCGATGGTTCAGTCGATGCGCGAGCGTACCGAGCTTCGCCAACTCAAAAATAGTATCGAGATGTATCGATACGTTGCCCTGACCAAAGACAAGCAGCTCATCATACACAGCGATCCAACACGGAACTCGTTCGACGAAAAATCGCCTGAGAACTGGCGGATGCAAGCAACGCCGCCGGTCGTGTTCTCGCGACATGGTACCTGTACAACTGGGTCTGTTAGTCTGACGTCCCCGCGTGGGCGCACCTATAGCTATCTACTGGTTCCACAAGACTGCCGCTTACAGTCTGTAGACTAATCGCCTGCAGCTTTACCGGGTTGTGTAGCCCTTCGTAGTGGTCGACCGTTCGATTACTTTTCCAGAAATCTCACTTAGCTTTTCATCGGAAGGGAGCATGTCTTCAGAGCGTGCTGCACACAACCATGATGCGGCGGGATGAAACCATGGAATAGGCTTAGCCGCCAAACCATGTTCGCGGAGCATACCGATCATCTGATCTTCTTTGTATTCGACACAAGCTGGATAGTGCCAACCATCCGTCGCTGGTTCATCCCCACAAATGTAGGAAAACAAGAACAAACCATCTGGTTCAAGCGCCGCGCTCGCACCAGCCAAAAGCTGACGCAACATATCTGGTCCGGTATGCGTGGCCACGGACTGCGCAACGATATAGTCAAACGTCCGATCAAATTCCGAAACATCGAAATCAGATCGATTGGAAAATTCGGGGGCTTTCAGATCAACTGCATCCTGCCCCAGCTCTCGCTCAATGCCTTCATCAATAAGCCATTGATTGGGATCGAGCCCATAGTAACGACCGCGCAACAAAAACGGGATCAATAATCGTCCCAATCGAAGCGAACCGCATCCAACATCGAGGACGTAATCCTCATCCCTCAATCCCAGAGAATAGAGCAACGCAAATTGAGTCGCACTCATAAAATCGAAACGACGTGGCGGACCGACATATGCGCGATAATGATCTGCTCCGGCTCGAAGTGTAAGCGCTTGCTCGGTGCTGTACTGGCGCACGTCACTCGATTCTTCCCGAGCTTCTCGGCGGAATGCGATCATATATTGCCCACGAGGATGGCCAACATCGCCAAGCCGTTCCACAATGAGTGGTAGTCCTTGTGCCGCGCGCTGAAAGTCTTCAACGGTGTAATGATAAGGGTTCTGATCATAGCGCGTGAAAATACCTTCGCCGCGATCAATTACGTCCGATGGTTCCTGGTCCGGTGGAACCTCAAAATAAGTGGCGTAAAACGTGGCACCTGACCGCAAAGCGTTGGCAATCGAGGTCAAACACATTCGAACTTGGTTTAAGGTGACGTGCGTAAAAACGGAGATCGCGATCGCCATATCGAACTGTTCCTGAAAGGCACTCAGGTCGAAGGTGTTAGTTTCAACAAGTCGGGCACGATCAAGTTTATCGGAGAGGTCCAGATTCGTCAGCTCTTCTGAATACCCTTTGTCGAGCAAAATCCCATGCGCATCGATCCCAGCATAGTGGTTCTTGTCGAGAAAATTGACGAACTTCACACCCCCGCGGAGACTGCCGCACCCAATATCCAGAAGTGAGTGTTCCGGCTTCAAGCCGCGCGATTTTGCAAACTCGAGCTGCCAGTCGCCAATTTCTTCCCAGCGCCCACCAATGACTGCCCGATGTTCGCCATTCGTCACCCTTTTTTGGAGGCCCGTTTCGTCGGTGTAAATGTTGTTACTCACGTGAAAAGCTCGTGTTTGGATCTGGGTGGAACATCCGCTTCAAACGGATCTAACGGTTGGTGAGACTTAAACCCATTGGTTTCTAATCTGTCTATCATCAACGACATAGACAACGCGGAATCGAGAAGCTAAGGCCGAGGAAAAGAAGCAAAAGTGTCTAGAGCAACCGTGACTTCCGCAACAATTTCTGCCGATCCGGCCTCGCCTTCTCGCGCCCTTGCTATCTTAGGAATGCATCGCAGCGGCACAAGCGCACTTGCAGGAACACTTCGTGCGTGCGGCGTCTATTTTGGCGATGTGTTGGACCAAGGCATCAAGCACAATCCTAAGGGATTACAAGAAGCACCATCGGTCCTGTTTATGCAGGAAGACCTTCTGAACAAGAGCGGCGGCGCGTGGCACGATCCACCGGCGCAAATTGAGTGGCAACCATTACATAAATCCGTGCGCGACCTATTCATCGAGTCTCGCGTTGGACGTCCTTATTGGGCCTTTAAAGACCCCCGCACGCTACTGACCCTGGAAGGGTGGATCGACGTCTTACCTGATCTCGAATGCGTCGGAATTTTTCGACATCCCGCAGA
This sequence comes from Pseudomonadota bacterium, assembly GCA_038526515.1. GTDB lineage: Bacteria > Pseudomonadota > Alphaproteobacteria > Caulobacterales > Hyphomonadaceae > Henriciella. The sequence continues at coordinate 23,919 of JBCBGS010000016.1, forward strand.
GGTCGCGATGTCGATCCATGTGCGAAATGGCTTCCCACTTGAGAAGTGCGCTGAGATTTGGCGCGCTTACAATTCAAGACTGCTGCACTTCCATCACACGCGCGGAATCCCAATCATCGAATTTGTCGGCGATCAAGCCACTATGGAAGCGAGCCTAAGGTCGGTGATAGAGCGGTTAGGCTTGATCGTCCCTTCTGCGAGCGAAGGCTTTTACGACGCGCGAATGAAACACCAAGACCGTCCTGAGGTCCCACTCACCGACGACATCCGCGACCTTTACCAAGACCTGAGATCCTCTACGATCTAGCCGATGCTGAACGTACACTCCACGCGACTGTTTCCAAAGGATCTTGGCGCGAACCAATACAAGCTGACCGGGATTGCAGCTCGCTGCGATTGGGTCGTTTTTTCGGACAAGGTGGAGCCAACGACACATTTGGTGAAGCGGCGCGCCGGTAATCAGCCGAAAACAGTTTACCTGTCGTTTCGCTGGCAGCGCGCAGCGCTTCGCTTCTTCGTCGAAACGGTTCTTCCGCAAATCGGACATCCCTTTATTCTCGTGAGTGGGTCGGAAGATGTGACAATCCCCAATCAAATCGATCACCGGATGCCGCAGTTCAGTCCGCAGGACCGGGACGATGTCAAAACCATCTTGGACAGTCCTTATCTTTCGGCTTGGGTGGCCGAAAATCTGGACGATGACAGTCACCCAAAGCTTCACCCGCTCCCGCTCGGACTGGTTCACAATGAAAAGCCCTTCATTCGCGAACTCGTTTCCGTCCCTGAATCGCCTGCGCTTTCGGATAGGCCTCTCGCGGCTCTCTGCGGACATCGCGTTCGTTCCGGTCCCCAATGGGACGCGAGGCGACAAGTCACCGAGCTCGTCCAGAGCGATTGGTCTGATTGGTGCACTCTATTGGAGAGCGATGTCTCGGAACACGCCTTCTCGGAGCTAATCGAAGGCCACTCATTCGTCATCTGTGTCGAAGGCGGAGGTATAGATCCGTCTCCAAAGGCCTGGCTAACCTTGCTCCATGGCGCCATACCCATCATTCGAAAGAGCGCTCTGAGCAAAGCCTACGCCCACCTCCCGGTCGTTTTTGTGGACGACTGGTCGTCGGATGCGATCTCTTTCGAAAAATTGGGGCGATGGAAACAGCAATACTCACCGTTTTTCGACCAAGCAGGGCTTCGAAGATCCGTTTTAAAACGGCTGAGCTCAGACTATTGGTGGTCATATGTGCTCACGTGCGGAAACAGCTAAATTGCAGCATAGTTAGCGACATATGGCGCGTCGACATTGACAGGATCGTCCTCGCTGGCACATGTGCCGACTGTAAAAATAACATTCCAAGGCAGGAGCTGTAAGCGCCATGGCTGATAGCGAAACTACTCTTCGCGAATATACAACGAAAGTTGACTATCCGGCGATTTATCGGCCCGAAGCCGCGCCGAAAGAAATCGCTCTTGCTGCTGCATTACGTGGCTATGACGCAGCGGACCTCACCGAGCCATTCACATATTGCGACCTAGCGTGCGGCCCGGGTGAGACGGTTGTTCTGCTGGCGAAATGTCATCCTCATGCTCAGTTTTACGGGATTGATATCAACCCTTCACACATCGAACAGGCAAAGCGGCGAGCGGAAGAATTAGGTGTCAAAAACCTGACACTGCTGGAAGGCGACTTCCGTCATCTTGATAAATTATCTCTTCCAGAATTTGATTATATTGCTGTTCTTGGCGTTTTGAGTTGGATCCCCTTAAAACTACAGCGCGTCGCCCTACAAGCCGCAGCAGGCCTTTTGAAGCCGTCAGGGCTCCTCCTTGCGCACTACGCAGCGGCACCAATCGCTGGAGTTTCGAGAGCGGGACCAAGTATTCTCGCTATGCTGACCCCGAGCGAACTGCACGGTACCGTAGAAGGCGCAAAAACAGCGTTCGATCGTTTTGACAAACTCGCCAAAGCAAACACCGGAATTTATCCGCAAGTGGCGCATCAAGTGAACGGGATCAAAAACAGCTTCAAGCTCGATCCGGATTACGCCTTGCACGATTTTTTCCACTCGGCGACCACGCTGAGTTTCGAAGATTTTTCGGATATCATGGAAGAATTCGGCCTCGATTTTGCGGCCTGTTCTCGTCTCGGCCAACTTGTTCCGCAGGCCTTTGTGGCGGAGAATTTGATCAAACCCTTCGATTTTGAAAATCAATGGGAAACAAGCCAACCCTTGCTACAAACGCTCACGAGGGATTCGAGCCGAATAGATATTTTCGCACACCCTGAAGCGAAGAGTCGTACGATCGACGTGTTCACCAAGGGATCTATTTCCGGACTGTTTGTCGAGAATTGGTCTGAAAACGCGACTCAGGCTCTCGAGACCGCAAACCAAAATTCGCCACTCGACCTTCTTGATGAAACTTACCAGGAGATCGTGAAGGCTGTTTCCGGCTCACCGCAGAAGCTTGGAAGCCTTGTTAGCTCATTTGGTTCATCAGAGGCTGACCAGGAAGATGGGATAACCAAAATTGCTCACTTGCTGGCCCACCGAGTCCTCAATCTTAGATTTGGAGACGGTTCAGAGTTGACTCACAAGTCAGAGCTGCAACTCGAGTCATTCGAGTTTGCGGACGATCTGTGGAAGTATCTGAAGCTCAACCGTGCCTTCCCGATCCCAAGCATCCCGAACGGCGGATGCATGACGTTCAACAATGACGGTAAAATCAAGCTGTATCTGATGCTAAATGGCGATCCCAATCGGCTTCTTCAAAGAGTCAAACGAATGCCGGGATTTACAGGGATGCGGACCCAACAGGGTGTGGTTCAAACCGGCGCGCAATTGAAAAGTCTTATGGCACCCGAACTCGCCAACTACACGGAGTTTTGGACGCGCATGTTTAACCGATATGGGATTTCTTAGAGCTCCTTGATCAACAACGACGCCGGGATTTGGCATTTATGTGCTGACTTATTCAAATGAGCGATAACACTCACGAACCGCAACTCGTCCCAGATCGCTCATGCGATGGCTGCACGATGTGTTGCAAAGTCTTGGAGATCGATGCCCCTGAGCTTCAGAAACCGAAGCAATTATGGTGCACGAACTGCTCAATTGGAACAGGTTGCCAAATCTATGAAGAGCGCCCCGATCCGTGCAGATCATTCTATTGTCAGTATCGAAAAGATCCTGGCCTGAGCGAAGAGTGGGCCCCAAAGAAAAGCAAAATCATCATCGACTATGAGGCCGAAAACGAACGGCTCGCCATACATGTGGATGACGGGCGCAAATCGGCTTGGCGAGCTGAGCCCTTCTACACGCGTATAAAAACCTGGGCGCAGACGCTGTCCTCTCAAGGCCAACACGTTCTTGTTTGGGAAGGATCCGAAGCTATCGTGTTGCTTCGGGATCGCGAAATCCGCTTAGGAAAAATTGGTGCAGGTCGTGACCTTTTGATCGAGAAACGAGCGACACCAACTGGCCCTGTTGTCGTGGATGTGCGCATTGCCGAAGGCTCATAGAGCGAGGGATTCCTTTTTGCGGTCACCCCCACACGCGCCTAACCCAGCAAAATCGAAACAATCAGCGTGATGCCCAGCGCCAAGGATGAGAGCGCGGTCAGCAGGGCGCCCGAAACGCGCATCAAAACGAATTTCTTTCCCGCGCCTCTTCCATCGACCAAATGGGACCCAGAATCGCTGGTGAAGGCCAAGGCGTGGAGCGCGCGCGCCAGGAAGAACACAAGGCCGACGATGAGGGCAATCAAAGTCTGCCCGAAAAGCAACTCATAGAGCGCAAACACGGTGATGAAGATCGCAGCGTTTTCCGCAAGATTTCCATGCCGGCGGACCAAGCGTTCAAGCTTCATATCATCCGCAACCCCAACGCCTTTGCCGGAATTCGAACGATAGGTTCCGACGGTGAGCATCAATATGATTTGCAGACATAGGAGCGCGCCGCCGAGCAGGGCAGCATAGATTGGGGGGGACACGGTTTCCATAATTGTGATCCTTCCGGGGTTTGGTCATGCAAGACAGGGCGCCTAAGCGCCCTGCCCTATTCGTTATTAGTGATGGGTGGGAGTAAGCAAGACTTTGCCATCTCGTCCGCCTGCTGCAGCGCGGGTGACGGCATCGCCAATTTCCTCAAGTGGGAAACGCGAGTCGATCTTGGTTTTGATCTTTCCGCTGGCAATGAGCGGGATGAGCGCGCCGAGCGCCCCCTGCTTCTGCTCTGGGCTGGCCGTCTGATACCATTGCTGTAGCCAGAAGCCGCGTGGTCGGATGTCTTTTGTAATCATGGCGCTCAGGTTTAGCTCCGGTTGCTTTCCGGAGAGCGTGCCATAGGTGACGATGCTCGCACCATATCCGAGCGTCTCAACCATCCGCTCGTGGCTCTCGCCCGCGACACAATCGAAAGCCAAGCGGATGTCGCCGCCGCCTGTGGCTTCAGCCACGCGCTGGCAAACACGTCGCTAGCCCCAGACCGACTGTTGGGAATATCTCAAAGAGCCAGCGCGCGTAGCGTGCTGACACGTTCTGCACCCTTCACCGCCAAACTTGCACTTTCTGTATTCGGCGTTGATGCTGGCGCTCCTGGCGAATAGTGGCGTAACCGGCACTGGTAATGCGGCTCTATGGAAAGCGTGACAAAGGCGGCACTTTGTGCAGCCCCTTTTCTATGCACAAGCACAATAAGCTAATTATTGCTCGACACTCATCGGCACATGTTTGGATTGGCGGATATAGACAGGGCCATTGCGGTAGCCCGCAAGCCGCGCGGCCTCTACAATCCCTGCTGCAACAGATGGCGCGAATAGTTGCTGGT
>JBCBGS010000017.1:0-28735 GCA_038526515.1 Pseudomonadota bacterium
TGCGCCGGTCGGCGCGTCACGTGCGCAGCTTTGACATGGTCGATTCCTTGCGGGTTCAGAGCGTGAACCACGGCCGCAGCAATCGTCGTTGCAAAGCCATCAACAAGAACAGGAATGCCCTGCGCGCGAGCTGCAATGATAGCACCAACACAGGCCGCGAGCTCGCGGCCACCAAGACATCTTAAGGCTTCCAAAGGGTCGGATAAGTTGCCGCGATGGGTTTTCAGCGCCTGGCTGACTATCGCGACACGTTGCTGATTCATCTCGGTCGGAACTTGTGGCCCTGGTCTAACCCAATATTCCGGGGCCCCGCCATACAATGCGCAAGCGACCGCGGCCGCCGCCGTTCCGATGCCTGCCCCGATCACACCAAGCGCGACCACGTCAGGTTCGCCTTCTAGCGCCTCGAAACCATATGCAATGGTTGCCGCGCATTCGCGTTCTGTCATCGCTGCTTCTTCCGCGATATTTGGCGTGGGCTTGTCTATTGCGAGTTCAAACACGCGAATATTCGCCTCGACTTGCGTCGCGATCGCCGAGAGCGGTGCGCGCCCTTCCCTCAAAGCGTCTACTTTTTCGCGTGTGCTCTCATTCGAGGAGAGCGTAACGCCCCGATGTGAGATACCGTGAGAACCTGCAAACACTGCCAGCGTCGGCATCTCCACCCGCGGCGGATAGCGCTGTTGCCATTCCGCCAACCAAGCAGCGCCATCGCCGAGTCGCCCGAAATCACCTTCGCGTCCCATTCCAAGCAAGGCGTCATAGACTTTTTTAGCAGCGGATGGGTCCGCCGGTGAGGGGCGACGGGCGAGCTCTCGCACATCATCTAAAGGGCTGGTGGCATTATCCACTTGCGACACAATGATTCCTTATAACCTTGGAGCCCTGTAAAACGCCTTGATTTTAAAGCGCAAGTCAATTCTGGAATTGGAAATTTGATGAAACTGTCGCAAGTATATCTTGAGGTTCTTAGAGTAAGGCTAAACGCATGGTCCGCCCAAACATAGTCAGCCCTTGTATCAAGGTGTGCGCCGTTGACGGCGAAACCAGCCTTTGCCTCGGCTGCGGCCGTACGCTGAAGGAGATTGGCGGATGGACGCAGTTTGACGATGCGGGCCGGGACGCTGTGATGGAAATGCTCCCTGAACGCCTGGACAAACTTCGGGCGCTCGGAAAACTGAAAGACGGTCGATGAAACTCTCTCATATTATTGCGACCTTGCTTTTGGCTGGCGCTATGGCGGCGATGATTTCGCTATATCTCGAGCCAAAAACGAATTCTCAGATCGAAGCGGCCTCTTCTGCGCCTGCGACGCCAAGTGTCGCCACACTGGCCGTGGACACGCCAAGCGACACAAGCTCAGCTCGCCGCACCACAACCATCAGCGTCCGCCCAGATGGTCATTATTGGACTCGCGCCCTGGTCAACAAGAAAGCCAGCGTTGAGTTCATGGTCGATACCGGGGCGAGCGTCGTAGCGCTAACTTATAAGGACGCTCAAAAAATGGGGCTCCGCCCGGAAAGCCTCGATTACAAATGGGAAATCCGAACCGCAGGCGGCATCACTAAAGGCGCCAGTGTTCGAATCGACTCGATCCAAATCAATCAGGTCCATGTACGCAATGTGGACGCGATGGTGCTTCGCAACGACCTGGATCAGTCCCTTCTCGGAATGAGTTTTTTGCGTGAGCTCTATTCGTATGAATTCCGCGGTGATCGGATGATCATCAAGCAATAAAAAAACGCGAAGCGATCGTCTCGCTCCGCGCTTTTTGTTGGGTCTACTGCGCTTGTTCGGCTTAACCGAACTGTGCAATCACATCATCAATGTCAGCACCCGGACGGGACAGAATCGATGCGACTTGCGCGCGCTGCTCAATCGCAAGCCAAATGCCAGCGACTTCTAAATCAACCACAGACCAAACGCCCTTTCGCTCGATAACGCGCCAGCGCACTTTGAGGGGCACAGCAGCGCCGCCATGCAGTTCTGTTGTTACGATCGCATCTCTGGCATTGCGAGCTGCCGTATCGACCACCTCGACTTCAATCCCTTTGAACTGATCGACATTGGTTTCAATTTGGCGCCGTAGAAAGTCTTCAAAAGCGGCCACGAAGCGCGCTTTGTCGGCGGCAGGAATTGTTCGGCCATGACGCCCGAGCGTGAAATTCGCAATCGCACGCGTATCAATATGTTCCAGCACCGCATCAGCAACTTGCGAATTCTCTGTTTGAGAGATGTCTTCAGCCGCCGTGCTTACGAGAGCCTCTGCGCTTTCGATCTGATTGTGACCAGCAGACGCCATCGGAATAGACGTCATCAAGGCGAGGGATAAGAACACTGTTCTCAACATGGGAGGCTCCTTTGCATTATTCACGCCACTCCGGGCGTTTCGTGATACGAGATAGGAATTCAATTGTGTGCGGATTAGGGCCAGATTTGGCATAGGGGGTATGCACGCACCGTATGGTGGCTTTTGCGTCACACCCTCGCGCCCGGCCTGAAATCAAAAAGAGCCGCCCATCTCCGAGCGGCTCTTCCAATACATTCAGGGACAACCCTTTAGGCCGGTCGGACTTTCAAAATGGTCCCTTCAGTTTCTTCGACGATAATCGCTGATCCACTCGCCAGGTTCGCCCCATCGAGGCTTTGCGCAGACCAAACGGTATCGCCAAGCTTCACCCGTCCAACGCCGCCAGCGAAGTCTTCAGCAACGACGCCACGCTGTCCGAGCGTTCCGGCCATGCGTTTATTGAGCGTTGGGTGCTCTTCCACATTCTCTCGCATGGATTTGAACAGAGTCCGCCCAATGATGAAGAGAACGACCGTGGCGACCGCGAAGAAGATCAACTGACCTTCCCATCCCGCGATGCCGCTAGGCGCGAAGGCTGCAAACGCTGAGGTCACAGCCGCCGCAATCGAAACCCAAAGTAGATCCCACGTTCCCGTCATCATCTCGATCGAGAAGAGAATGAGGGCCAAGGCCAGCCAATGCCAGGCCGTTGGGGGCCAAAGTACGAGGTCTAAGCCTTCCATATGTCGCTCCTAGTCTCTGTTACCCGCCGGCGGGACTGCCGTCCGAGGACGATTGCCGGCATCTTTCGCAGAGTCCGTGATCCCACGGATACCTTCAATCGTTCCAATGATTGAGCTAAACTCTGCCGGGATAATGACCGTCTTGTTGCCGCCCGCAGAGGCGAGCTTCTCAAACGCGGTGACATATTGCTGTCCCAAGAAGTAGTTGATCGCGTTCACGTCACCTTTGGCAATCGCCTCAGACACAAAGGCTGTGGCTTTCGCTTCTGCTTCACCTTCCCGCTCGCGCGCTTCCGCATCACGGAACGCTGCTTCGCGGCGCCCTTCAGCTTCAAGAATCTGCGACTGCTTCAAACCTTCCGCCTTCAGAATGGCAGACTGTTTGTCGCCTTCTGCGGTCAGAATTTCGGCACGCTTCAAACGTTCTGCTTTCATCTGACGCGCCATGGCTTCGGTAATGTCGGCTGGCGGTGATAGGTCGGCAATTTCAATCCGGGTAACTTTGACGCCCCAAGGATTGGTGGCCGCATCAACTACTGAGAGTAGCCGCGCATTGATGTCATCACGGTTCGACAGAACTTCGTCCAAATCCATGGAACCGACCACGGTTCGGATATTGGTCAGCGAGAGGTTGGTAATCGCATTTTCGAGATTGTTCACCTCATAGGCTGCCGAGACAGGATCGACGACCTGAATAAACACAACTGCATCACAAGAGACCTGCGCGTTGTCGCGCGTGATAACTTCCTGTGTAGGAATATCCAGCACGGTTTCCATCATATTCATTTTGCGCCCTATGCGCTGATAGAACGGCATGATGAAGTGCAAGCCTGGGCCAAGTGTTCGGGTATAGCGTCCGAAATTCTCGACAGTAAAATTAAAGCCTTGTGGTACGACTTTGACGGCTGACGTGATCAGCACCAAAGCAGCAACGGCTAATAGGCCAAGTACGATTAAATTAGTTTCCATAAAGGTCCTCCCTGAATTGAACCATCGTTGACATGGGAAGACATTTGTCGTTTTTCAATAATAATTCATCGAAAAACGGCGCATTTCCCATGGAAACACGCCGTTGTCTCCCGATTCTGTTACGAAACTCTGATCAAGTGTTTCAAAACGAAACGGGTATTTGTCTGCCGCGTTTAGAGCTGGCCAAGCAGATAGTCAGCGCTTGAAACTTCAAATCCGCCACCTTGCTCAACGTTTAGTTCTGCTACAGTGCCATCTTTGACAATCATGGAGTAACGCTGCGAGCGCTGCCCCATTCCAAAGCCGCTGCCGTCCATTTCAAGGCCAAGCGCAGCCGCAAAGGTTCCATTCCCGTCTGCGAGCATGCGAACTTTGCCGTCGACCCCGTTGTCTTCGCCCCATGCGCCCATCACGAACACATCATTCACAGAGGTGCACACGATATCATCGATACCTTTTGCTGCGAGGTCGCCCTGCTTCTCAACAAAGCCTGGAAGGTGTTTCGCGGAACATGTCGGCGTGTAAGCGCCCGGAACAGCAAATAGAGCAACCGTTTTACCCGCGAATACATCTGCGGTGGATACTGGCTCAGGCCCGTTAGCGGTCATCTCCATAAAGGTTGCCTCGGGTAGTTTATCGCCTACTGAAATCGTCATCGAAGGGTCTCCTGTGATCTTCGCCTTCTACATAATCCGCTACAGCTTGCCCGCAATGACAAAAGCTTGCCAAATTTTCGAGGTGAAGTAGCGTCTTCAGTATCGAAGGAGAAAGTGCGTGCAAGATTTGACCGGAAAACTGCTTATCGCGATGCCAGGCATAGGCGACCCGCGGTTCAATCGCTCCGTGATCTTGGTCTGCGCGCACAGCGAAGACTATACGATGGGTCTGGTCCTCAATAACCCCATTGATGATCTCACGCTTCCCGAACTCTTCACACAGCTTGGTATCGAACAGAATATCCAGCTTCCCGACATTTATGTTCTCAATGGCGGTCCCGTCGGGACGGATCGCGGGTTTGTCGTGCACTCCACAGACTATTTTAGCGACGGCGCCACGGTGGAAGTGGATGAAGACTTTTCGATGACCGCCACGCGCGACGTACTGCGCGCGATGGCCACCGAAGGCGCACCGCTGCAAGCGACGATGACACTCGGCTATGCCGGTTGGGGCCCCGGACAATTGGAACATGAACTCTCAGAACATGCTTGGTTGGTCTCAGACCCGCACGAAGACATCATTTTCGGATCAGCACATTCAAAGAAATGGGAACAAACGCTCGGCATGATCGGGATCGATCCCGCACACTTGCACATGACTGGCGGCAGCGCTTAGCGCAGCGGCTCTTCCCGCACATCATAGGAATAGAACGGATCTTGGCGCGACCGGATCGCCGCTGGTGCCAACTTACTCGCAAGCCACATTGGCCAGTAAGTCATCGCGCGACTGAGCGGCGTATGCTTGTGAAAAAGTTTGGCATTGCCACGCGACGCCGCTTGCACCTTTGCCGTGCGCGGCTGACGGCTTTCGAAATAAGTTTGCAGCGCTGATGGCACATCGACGGCGTCGTCACAGACGAGTTTCGCCAAGAGATAAGCGTCTTCAATCGCCATAACCGCGCCCTGAGCTTGGAATGGGAGCGTGGGATGGCAAGCATCCCCTAAAAGAACCGCGCGTCCTTCCACCCATTTCGATAAAGGCTTACGATCAAACAGCGCCCACTTGAAGTGTGCGTCCGCCTTATCGATCAGATTGGTCACAACCGGATGCCAGCCTTTGAAATCGGCCAGCACCTCAGCTTTAGTACCCTGCTCCGTCCAAGATTCTGACGTCCAGGCATCGCTCTCAACGATACCAACAAAATTTGCCAGCGTGCCGCCGCGGAGACGATAGGTGACGGCGTGACGACGCGCCCCCACCCAGACACAAGCCGTCGGTGGAGGCGCGAGATCTCCGAGTTGGTCCATCGGAACCACCGCTCGCCAGGCCGTGTTCCCGGTAAAGTCCGGTTGATCATTGCCTAGCATCTGCGTCCGAACAACTGAGTGCAAACCATCAGCGCCAATCAACAAGTCGCCTTCAATCACTTCGCCCGAGTTCATATGAGCGAGCACGCGCTGTCCCTGGTTTTCATAGCGGGCGCAGATCGCGCCTAAACGAACCGCATTCGGTTGCCGATTCTGGAGCAACTCGGAGAGCGCCGCGATTAAGTCCGCGCGGTGTAGATGCAGATAAGGTGCGCCCCAGCGTTCGATGATCGCCTGGCGCGATTCGATGTCGAAGATCTTTTTACCGGAACGACCGAACCGCATTTCCAGGGCCTCGGGTTGGAACGCATCTCTCGCGATCTGGTCTTCAACGCCCAGAGCTCGAAACACTTTCATTCCGTTCGGGCTGATCTGAATCCCTGCTCCAATCTCCGTCAGTTCGGCTGCGCGCTCTAAAACCTGAACCTTCCATCCAAAAGCATGGAATGCGAGCGCCGCCGTGAGCCCGCCAATCCCCCCTCCGATGATGATCACTTTTGGCATTCAGGCCCGGTCCTCAGCAAGGCAATGAGATAGAGAAACATGCTAGCGAACTCGCGCAAATAGGGAATAACCGTATTAACCACAGTAATTTGTTGCAAATTCGAAATAATCCATCAAACTCGCCCTAACCAAAGCCAGAACGGCTTTGAAAAAGCGAGTAGAATTCATGCGCCAAACTTATAAAAATGGCCCGCGTTTACTGGCACTTGCAGGGACAATCGCACTTTTATCTGCCCCTGCTTTTGCGCAAAGCGTGACCGTCTATGGCGGCGGAAAGTCCAAGACCTATTCTAGCCAAGAGCGAACCTCTCCGCGAGTGATCGCCGGCGGCGAGAATCGTGAAACCGCATTCGACAAACGCGTTCAGCGGTTCGCAACAGAACGAAAAGTTCAATCCATCCTCGAAAATCGAGAAACAGAAGAAGCCCGTGAGACGTCTGATGCAATGATGCGGATTATTCTGCGCGGTAATCGTGATGCGCGAAGAAACTACTCCCGCTACTTTCCGTATCACGCCCGCTCAGCGGATTTTTATACGCGGCTAGAACAAACTATGCGCGAGCAAGAAGCGGGCATTCGCGTCTATCGCCAAAGCGTACTCGACGATGTTTCGAGCGAAGATCTTCAGCGCGTCGCGAAGGCGATGAACGATCTGAAGTAAAGCCAAAGGGGGCGTTGCCTTTGGGGCAAAAGAAAGCGCGCTGATCAATCCGATCAGCGCGCTTCAGTTTTTTGGGTTCTTTATTGGAGCTTATTCTGCCGCCTCGAACTGGTTCATGGTGTTGTGAGCCCCACCCGCTTTCAACGCGCGGTCGCCACCAACCATTTCCTTGAACGTATCGCCAAGGTCAGATCCAACTTCGTGCTGGTGCTTCACCGCAGAGACACCGCGACGGATCTCTTCACGCTGAACGTTTTTGACGTATGCAAGCATCTTCTCGTCACCGAAGTAACCATTTGAAAGCTCGTCCATACCCTTCGCCGTGAGGTGGAAGGTCGGCAGTGTGATCAAGTTGTGGAACACACCGGCGCGAGCGGAAATGTCAGTCTGGAAGCTTTGCAGACGGGCATCCGCTTCAAGGCCGAGTTCTGTCTCGTCGAGCTTAGAGGACATTAGAGCGTTGCCTTCTGGGTAATCGCCTTCCGCGATTTTTCCCTCAGCAATCCACTGCTCACGAACTTGCTTACGCAGGTTCAGCGTCCAGTTGAAGCTTGGTGAGTTGTTGTAAGTCAGCTTCGCGTTTGGAACGACTTCGCGGATCGCATTCACCATAGAGGCAATCTCGTCGACATTTGGTGTGGCTGTCTCGATCCATAGAAGATCGGCGCCGCCATCACGTAGAGAGCTAATGCAATCTTCGATCACGCGCTCGCGACCCGTATTGTCTTTGAACTTATATAGACCGTTCGGCATCCGCACTGGGCGTGCAACTTTGCCATCACGAACCAGCGCAACTTCGCCTTCTTTCAGCGGGTTCGCATCGGTGACTTCTTCAGTCTCAACCCACTTAATGTACTCTGCAGCGTGATCACCTGGCTCTTGCGAGACCGGGATCTTTTGCGTCAGGCCAGCGCCGAGGCTGTCTGTACGCGCAACGATAACACCATCATCAACACCCAGCTCTTCGAACGCCATACGGCAAGCGCGAAGCTTAGTGATGAAGTCTTCGCGTGGAACCGTCACTTTACCGTCCTGGTGACCACACTGTTTTGCGTCAGATACTTGGTTCTCGATCTGCAGGCAGCAAGCACCAGCAAGAATGAGCTCTTTCGCAAGCAAGTAAGTCGCGTGCTCGTTACCAAAGCCAGCATCGATGTCTGCAATGATCGGCACAACGTGGCTTTCGAACGTGTCGATGCGGTAGATAATTTCATCCAAAGTAGACTGATCAGCACCAGACTCTTTCGCAGCGTTCAGCTCTTGGAACAAGTCGTTCAGAGCGACTTCGTCGGCTTGGCGCAGTGATGTGTAGATCTCTTTGATCAGATCGGTCACAGCGGTTTTCTCGTGCATGGACTGATCCGGCAGGTGGCCGAAGCTGTTGCGAAGACCAGCAACCATCCAACCTGAAAGATAGATGTAAGTACCTTTCGCTGTACCGCGCATGCGCTTCACCGCCTTGATCTTTTGGTGCGCGTGGAAGCCTGACCAGCAACCGAGTGATTGGGTGAATTTTGAAGAGTCAGCTTCATAAGCCGCCATGTCTTCGCGCATCACGCCAGACATCGCTTTCGCAATATCGAGGTGTGTGTTGTACGTGTTCTGGATCTTGAGCTGAACAACATCTTCGACGCTGATGCCAGCCTTTGTGCGGCCTTCAGGGTAGCGCTTCAGGGTTTCTTCCATCAGCTGGCTGTAAGTTGGACGTTGGGTCATGGTTCTATCCTCGTCTAATTCTACTTCTGTCTTGGGGTCTGTTGGGGGTTAGTTGGCGCCGCGAAGGACGTCGTAGGCTGGTAGGGTCAGGAAGTCGGCGAGCTGATCGCCCGTCGCGGTTTGGACAAAGACTTCCGTGGCTTCCGGGTAACGACCCTCGGCATAGGCATTGTCGCCAAGCGTCGCTTTGATCTTGCCAAGCTCATCACTGAGAAGCGCATCGAACGCCGCAGCTGTGAACACTTCAGCCGTGCCGTCTGCTTTTTTGTATTCGGTGCCGTGCGTGAGCCACTGCCACAGCTGGCTACGAGAGATTTCCGCCGTTGCAGCATCTTCCATCAGGTTATGAATTGGCACAGCGCCGCGGCCACGCAGCCAAGCGGCTGTGTATTCGATACCGACTGAGATATTCGTCCGAATACCGGCCTCTGTGACGTCACCCGTGTGGGGCGTCAGCAGTGACTCCTCGGTGATGTTCGGGAACTGCCGCTGGCTCAGAACTTGGTTAGCATTCGGCATTTCAGCGTCGAACACTTCCATAGCAACTGGGACGAGATCAGGGTGAGCGACCCAGGTGCCATCGTGGCCCTGTTGCGCTTCACGCTTCTTGTCAGCGCGCACTTTGTCGAACGCCGCTTTATTGGCTGCCTCATCGCCCTTCACCGGGATCTGCGCCGCCATACCGCCCATCGCATGGGCACGTCGGCGGTGACAGGTTTGGATCAGTTTGAGTGAGTAGGCCTTCAGGAAGGCGCGATCCATTCCAACCTGTGCACGATCTGGCAGGACATATTTTGGGTGATTGCGCAGCGTTTTGATGTAGCTGAAAATGTAATCCCAGCGGCCGCAGTTGAGGCCGACAATGTGATTGCGCATCACATAGAGGATCTCGTCCATCTGGAATGCAGCTGGGAGTGTTTCGATCAAAACGGTGGCTTTGATCGTCCCGTTTGGAATACCGAGGGCAGCTTGCGCGAAGTTGAAAACATCATTCCAGAGGCGCGCCTCTTGGTAGTTCTCCATTTTCGGCAAGTAGTAGAATGGGCCTTTTTCTTGCTCCATCAGCGCTTTGCCGTTGTGGAAAATGTGCAAACCGAAATCGAACAGGCTCGCCGACATGGGCTGACCATCGACTGTGATGTGGGCCTCTTCTAGGTGCCAGCCGCGAGGGCGAACCAACATGGTCGCTGTTTCTTCGTTGAGACGGTAAGACTTGCCGCGTGCCTCATCATCAAAAGCCAGGTTACCCGCGGCGTAGTCGATCATGTTCGCTTGACCTTCCACCATATTCGAGAAGGTTGGCGAAGACGCGTCTTCGAAATCCGCCATGAACATTTTGGCGCCGGAGTTCAGCGCGTTGATCATCATCTTTCGATCGACAGGACCGGTAATCTCAACGCGGCGATCTTGCAGCGCTTTTGGAACAGGTGCGACTTCCCAGACAGATTTACGGATGTGTTCCGTTTCGAGCGGGAAGCTTGGCATTTCACCATCGTCGAAGCGCATCTGTGCCAACTTGCGATTTTCCAGCAGGATCTTCCGCTGGCCGCCAAACCGGCGCTCAAGATCCGCAACAAAAAGAAGCGCGCGATGCGTGAGAACACGCTCATACTCTGGCGGCACAGTCCCAACCACTTCCGCCGGACGGCGGTGACGTGGGGTTTGCTTGGCGGCCTTAACCGCATCCTGAATTAGCGTGCCAGACATGGCGGACTCCTGATTTTGTAACTTCCCCCCTCTATTTACAAAACCCGTGCCACGTCCATACTAAGCCCATATCTATTGGGTTTCATTGTTTGTTATGTAAATTTCAGTATGTAATGTTTGTAAATGTTGTAATTGTCTTGGCGTATGAAGAAAAAGCTCATTATCGGACCGCGCATTAAGCGCCTACGCACCCAACTCAGCCTGACCCAGGCCGAGTTCGCGCGCCGTCTCGATGTCTCCGCGACCTATGTCAATCTAATCGAACGAAATCAGCGTCCGGTCAGCGCAGCGGTCTTGCTAAAACTGGCCGAAGAGTTCGACATCAATGTCGCTGACTTGGCCCAAGACATGGATGCGGGATTGGTCAATGAACTGGTCAACGCTCTGCGGGATCCCGTTTTCGGAGAGCTTCAGGTCCCAAAGAGTGAACTCGAGGACTTGGTTGGTGCCAGCCCCGAGACCATCAAGGGCCTCCTCCGCTTACACGAGCGCTATCGCGAACTCGCATTGAGCACCTATTCTGATGCAAACCCGCTTGCCGATCGCGAAAAGGTTGAACTGCTTGAAGAGAGCGCACGTCCGGTTGAGAAAGTTCGGCAGTTTCTGCACGAGCAAAGCAACTATTTCCCCGAACTGGATGAGACAGCTTCTGCCTTCTATGCCGAACTTACCTCCGGCCGGAAAAGCATAGAGACGGCGATCCAGGAAAAACTGGAAGACAAGTACAAGCTCCGCATCCGCGTACTGCCAAGCTCGGCAATGCCGTCATCCTTCACTTATTTCGACCGGCACCGGTCCGGGATCGATATTTCGGAATTGTTGCATCCAACCGGACGGCAATTCCAACTCGCCTTCCAACTTGGCCTTTTGGAGTATCGCGACCTGATCGAGGATATCGTCGAGACCTCTGGTCTGAAAGAGGATAGCGCTCGCGGCCTCGCGCGGGTTTCCCTGACCAACTATTTCGCGGCTGCTTTGCTGATGCCTTACAAAGCATTCCTCAAAGCCTGCGAGGACACGCGCTACGATGTCGATCTTCTCAGCCATCGTTTCGGCACCAGTTTCGAACAAACAGCGCACCGCCTAACCACGCTGCAAAAGCCAGATGCCAAGGGCATCCCTTTCTTCTTCTTACGGATCGATGCCGCGGGGAATGTCTCAAAACGCTTTAGCGCTGGACGGTTCCACTTCTCAAAATTCGGCGGCGCCTGTCCCCGCTGGAACATTCACAGGACATTTGAACAGCCTGGCGAAACACTAACGCAGCTGATCCAGATGCCGGATGATACGACCTATGTATCGATCTCTAAGGCAATTAATCGTTCGCGCGGGCATCACGGACGCCCGCCGGCGCGGGTCGCAATCGGCTTAGGCTGCGATAAGGCCTATGCGGATAGCCTTATCTATTGTGACCGCTTAGACCTCGCGTCGCAGAAGCCGACGCCTATTGGGGTGAACTGCTACCTGTGTGACCGCCAGAATTGCGCGTCTCGCGCCCATGCCCCTCTTAACCGCAAGCTCAAGTTTGACGCGCACGCGCGCGGCATTTCTCTGTATGAGTTCGAGCCAGTCCGACCGAAAGACAACTAGGCCTAGCTCGAGGCCGCTTGCAGCATCCACCTGAATGAGTACGTGCCAGGGCCGATACGACAAGGTCGCAGCGCGTCTGGTCCACAAGCACCGGTTCCAAGGCCCCGCATCGCAACATCGATATGCACTTCAGTCTTATTCGAAGGCTGAAGCTGTGCGAGCGTTTCCGCTTCATTCAGATCAACATCATTGTGAGGTCGGGCTGTGAAACTCAAAGGCTGCGGGAAGCGGACCCGCAATCCATTACCCTTCGAATTCGCGAGCTGGAACCAACGGCACTGTTCGTGAGCACCATACTCCTGCGGACGGACGTAGGGGTGATACTGCTCCGCGATGGTAGACGACCAAAGCCCAACCGTTTGCGCCAAATAGCGATCTGGATAAGACTCATCCGGCCCAAGACCGTACCAATCCAACCGGTCATAATCGCTCGGAACTTCAAACCTCACACCGATCCGTGGTAGATCAGCCCAAGCCTCCGGAATGATGATGGTTTCGTCCACCACGATTGCTTGGTCTGAAATTGACCAGAGACTGTGGTGTTCGGCGAAATCGCCTTCCGACCCTACCCATTTGCGCTCAATCAATAATCCATTTGAGGTAGCCCGTTGCGTGCAAGTCTGCATCTCCAACGCATTCAAGCCGTATCCAACCCATTCGGCGGTCCGGTTCTTAAACAGCGGCCGTGACCCCGGTTTCCCACCATCATTGTCCGTGGGCGCGCGCCAGAGGCAAAGCGATACAGGCGCAGATACCGGCTCATCAGAGCCAAAGCCGATGGAGGTCGCGCCGTCGTGCTCAGATACAGCTATCGTCAGCCCCGCATGCCGGAAAGCACCAGCATCGACACTTGGTGGGCGCGTTTCGACAGTTGGCATAGGCTCAGATTGTAACTCGAGCTGATCCCACGCGATCTTATGGCCCGCCTCTCCCCAAATGCAGCTCTCTCGCAAATGCCATGAAACGCCTAAGTGCCACTCTCCCAATGGAGTGAGATCTGCGTGAGTGGGTAGATCGATCTCAATAGACGAGCCTGGGTTTATCACTACAGCGCCCTGACCGGTCTCCACCTCACGCCCGTTACGAAGAAGACGCCATCGCATCTCTAGGTCACTCGTATCTTGAAAGACCCGCCGATTGCTGACCCGCAGTTTCCGTTGATCCGTTAACTCGGATGTCACCGGTCGCGCCGCGCACATATATTCCCGTAAAGCCGGATGCGGAACGCCGTCTGGACCGACCAATCCGTTGATATTGAAGTTGGCATCATTCGGCTCATCGCCGTAGTGCCCACCATAGGCCCAATAGAAACGGCCTTGTTCATCGGTTTCCGCCAAGCCCTGATCACGCCAGTCCCAAACAAAGCCACCCGCGAGAGCAGGCTCTGTGAAGAACGCATCGATATAAGTGCTCAACGAACCATTCGAGTTGCCCATGGCATGCGAAAACTCGCACAGGATTAGGGGTCGATCGTCTCCCTTCGTTTGCTCAGCCCAGCGCGCCCAATCCACGATATGGTCGATCGGAGGGTACATCGGACAGACCACGTCAGTTGCTGCTTTCTCGGCGGCACTTGGTGATTGCTGCGTCGTTTCGGGCGATGTCCCAAACGGGAAGCTAAAGCGCTGAGAGACGGCCCCCTCATAGTGCACAAACCGTGTCGGATCGAGCTTCCGCGCTGCTGCTGCAGCGGCATCATGCGCCGGGCCATGCCCTGCTTCATTGCCGAGCGACCATCCGATAATACAGGGGTGATTGCGATCTCTCGCGATCATTCTCGTCGTGCGTTCAACGATTGCGGGTAAAAAGTCCGGCTGATGCGCAACCTCTGTCCACCGCGCGTGGCATTCGACATTGGCCTCATCAATTACATAGAACCCCAGCTCATCGGCCAGGTCGAGCAGCGCAGGATCATTTGGATAATGAGCGGTTCGGATCGCGTTGATATTATGCTGCTTCATGGTCAGAAGCTCGGCGCGAATGTCCTCGCGGCTGCAGGTTTTTCCGTTCTCAGGATGGTGATCGTGGCGGTTGACGCCGATCAAAACCACGCTTCGTCCATTGATCCGCAAACGCCGGCCGCTTGTTTGAATCCGCGTAAACCCGATCCAGGTTTCGTGCATCTCCGTGACCGTTCCGCTCGGGTCGAGAAGTTCAGTGACAAGACGATACCGATTTGGACACTCCGCAGACCATGGCGCTGCATTTGATAGCTCAAAGTCCAAGTCAGCCGCATAGGCTTCGAAAGCGAAGGACTGTGCCCACTGCTGAGCGGGTGGCAGCGAAGTATCAAACTGTTGTACGGGTGCGTCTGTCTCCATGATCATTGCCGCACCGTCTGGCGTGCTCAATCGCGCACGAACGGACCACCCCGCGGAGACGCCCTCAACGGATGCGCGAACAGACGCCTTTCCAGATTGAGTTTGAGGGTCGAAATCAGTTTCGACAATCAAATCTCCAAGATGGGTAGGCCCTCGCGATTCAAGCCAGACAGAACGATGAAGCCCACCATGGTTCCAGTGATCCTGATCTTCGATCCAAGTCGCATCGCACCACCGAACAACCATGATGGCGAGCTCGTTTTCACCCATCCGAAGCGCTTCAGAGAGATCGAACTCACTCGGCAAACGTGAGTCTTTCGCCATGCCGATAAAGACCTGATTACACCAGACGAGCGCCAGGCTCTCGAACCCGCCAATATGCAGGACCGTGCTTCGTCCTTCCCATGCTTCGGGAATGAAGATCGACCGGCGATACAACCCAGTGGGATTGTCGTGCGGGACGTTTGGCGGTTTCTGACAATCGAATGGCATTTGCCAGTTCGCATAGTGAGGCAAGTCGCCAGCATTTTGCCGCGTCCACACGCCAGGAACTTTTATGTCTCGCCATGGGGATTGGTCGGTGTTCGACGAGACCCAATCTGCTGGCGCAGCGTTTGGGGCTCCGGCGAGCCGGAACCGCCAATCACCGTCCAAAGTCAGACGCCAAGGAGAACTGCCTGCCTTTAAAGCGGCCTCATCTGGAAACGCCTGCACTGACGCCCGCGCGCCCAAACGTCCAAGCGACGTTAGACGCGGGTGAAATAGCTGCGATAGCGGTATTGGTAGTGATGACACCGAAATCTCCTCAGAAAAGCGCCGCCTGCGCTCCATCGCTCTGGTCCACTATAAAGTCGACTGAATCAATGGGAGACTGTAAGCGCGAGCAGCACGAAGAGGTCGATGCCACTCTAGGCCCTACACTTTTGTTCAAGAGAAAGCTGGCCGAACCAATCAGGCCGGTCGCTCATCTAGAGCCCCAACATCAAGAATAGGAGCAGCCTCTAGGTCTTCCGCATCCAGCAGTGCTGCAATCCGCTCAAGAGACGACACGAGCATCGCCTGGTGCCAGTCCGGGAGGTTATCAAACCTCGCCTCAAACGTATCCTGAAGCAGGTCAGGCGCTGCCGTGATCGCTGTTTGCCCCTCTGGCAAAAGCGTCAGCCAGACTCGGCGGCGGTCTTCCTCGCATCGACGCCTGGACAAAAGTCCCCGTGTCACAAGCTTATCGACCAACGTTGTGATTGTGGCATGTTTGAGCTGAGTCATCTTAGAGAGCTCACCCGCAGACACCTCGCCGCGCTCACTGAGGATTTGCATGACCAGCAACTGCGATGGGGTTAAGCCTGCCATGGCGGCAAGGCGCTTGGACGCTTGTTCGGTACGACGCTGAATTTGGCGGAGCGCAATCAAGGCGTCTTCAGATCGTTTTGTCATACGTTTCGATCTCCGTCTGTTTCAAGCAGGTCCCCCAATGCCTCCTTTAACGGAGTGAGAAAGGGGTCAAATCCCTTCCATTGGTTTTGTCCGGACCGGTTCAACGGTTGGCGAACCTGTTCAGAGCTCGCCGTCCTAACTGCTCTTTGCGTCTCGTGAAAGTTTACGCACGCGGCTTCAAACGGCAATTCACAATATTCGAGGATCCGACTGACCTGCCCTTCGAGATCGCCCAAAACGTCCTCATGCTGAACCCTCAAGATACGGCCAGGTGGGAGGATTGTCTCCCAGTGATCCATAAGGTCCAAGTAGGTACGGTAGTAATGCCCAATCTCCGAGAGACCGTATGTGAACTCTTGCCCTTCAGCGAACAATTGCTTGAACCCTGACCAACAACAGTCAAGCGGTGCGCGCCTGGCATCAATGATTTTGGCATTCGGCAAGATCAAATGGATCAAGCCTATATGCCGAAAATTATTTGGCATTTTGTCTGTGAAGAATGGCGCAGACTGGCGATGCACCCGAGTGTTGTCGATATAGTCGTCTCCCAGCGCCGTTAGATCTGCTGCGGACAGTTCTGCCAAGACACGCGGGTAACGGTCGCGATCGCTCACGAGATTGCGCCCCCGCAAGCGATGTGCGAGCGACAAGATATTGGGCAGTTCAAGTGTTCCATCTACCTGACTATGCGACGCCAAGATTTGTTCGATCAGAGTTGACCCAGCACGCGGCAGCCCAACGATAAAAATCGGATCCGGGGCGTCGCAACCTTTCCCTGACTGATTGGTGATAATGTCAGCGGTGACGTATTTCTTCTGCGCTTCAAATTCAGCCAACATTTGATCGGTCGTATAACGCGTTTGCCGCCGCTTGAGCCGATTACCGAGCTCATAGTTTTCGAAAGCATTAGCGAAGTCACCCCGGTCTTCACGGGCCTTTCCGAGCGCAAACGCGATATGGATGCGCGACATGAAGCTAAGGTCTGGCGCCTTCTGCAACGCCTGCATTTGCGCGATATCCTCGTCCGAGAACCGAAACGTTTTTAGATTGGCCAGCGCGTACCAGGCATCGCCATAATGAGGCGCAGCCATGAGCGCAGCTCGGTAAGAGGCAATTGCGTCCGCCGATCGCCCAAAGGTTTTGAGCGCATGCCCTTGAGACGTCAGCGTAGCCGGATCATCTGGAAGCTTGGAGAGGACAGTCTCGAAGACTTCAAGCGCCGTTTCATATTGGCCGGCTTGCATGCTCTCGATGGCAAAAAGTGAAAGGAAGACGGGGTTTTCAGGATCCCGCTCCAGCAATGCCTCAGCCTGCTCGAGGGCCGCGGAGAACTTTTGGCGTTTACGCAGCACTTGGATATGGTCAATGCGAAGCTGCACATTCTCCGGATCCAGCTCGAGTGCCGTTTCAAGCAAGAAGTCTGCGTCCTCATGTACGCCGAGCCTCGATCCAATATCGGCAAGGAGGCGCATACCCTCGATATGATGTGGTGATTTTCTCAGAAAGGCGCGGGCTATTTCTTCGGCTCGCAGAATACGACCTTCGTAAAGGTGGTTAGTAACGGCGAGAAGCTCACGTGGAAGCGCTTTGACGCGGTCAAGCTGAGCCTGTGCTTGTGCGGCTTCACTGGATCGTCCCGCCGCCTTCAACAATTCAACTTGCGCCCGCCAGCTCGCCGTGAGTGCTGGGTTGCAGCGGGTTGCGTTTTGAAAAGCCCACAAAGCGCCGGTTTGATCCGAATGACGTCTGAGCAAGTGACCTTCTTCTTGGAAGGCTCGCCCATAATCCGGCGCGACTTGTTTTAGCGCGCTCAGGTGAGCTTTCGCTGCGTCGGGCTGATCGAGATAGCGTGCGGCGACGGCAGCCATATAGAGCCCATCCTGATTTTCGCGATCTCTCGATAGAATTCCGTCCGCCAGAGCAGCGGCCTCCGCAAACTGGCCAGCTTGCAAAGCCGCCTGAGCCTGCTTGAGTTGATTTGCATGTGAAAGGGACGAGTTGGCTTCCATAGTGGTGCCCATAAAAAGGCAGCGTCCTGATGGATCAAGACGCTGCTCTGTTTAAGCCTTTGGCTGCGAGTTAGAAATCATAGCCCACTCGAACACCAATCGTGCGCGGACGCAGCGGTGTGACCCGCTCGCGATCGAACACAAAGTTGTTGCTGAGTTCGGCATATTCATTCGTCAGATTGGTCGCGTAAATCTCCGCTGACCATTGATCCGCGGTGACCCCTAAGGTGCCTCCAAGAGTGACATAGCCATCCACATCCGCCTTGTTGATTTCAATGATGTCACTGACCGAGTCATCAGAGAAGACCAATTGCGGCATGACATGCGCAGTAAGAGTCTGACCATCTATTTGGCGCTCAAGATCCCACTCGTAACGTGCGCGAATGTTTCCTTGCCAAGCTGGGGCGAATGCCAAGTCCGATCCTTCCAGAACGTCATTGGTTGGCACAAGCACTTCCGTAACTTCGGTATCAAGCAGAGAAAACGCGCCAGCAATCGTCAAACCATCAACGGAGTAAGGCGCCCAAGTAAAGTCCCCTTCCAGGCCCTGGATTTCGGCATTCGCCGCATTGTCAGAGAAGAACAAATTGACGATGGACGGGTCGAAAATTGTGGTCTGCAGTCCTTCGATTTCAACGAAAAACGCTGAGCCGTTGAACCGCAGTGAATTGTCAAACAGCTCTGTTTTCCAACCAAGCTCATAGTTCTGGACGTCATCCGTATCGACGGCGAACGGAACCGTATAGTTACCAGCCGGGTTGGTTCGACCGCCTGGACGGTTCAGCAATCCCGGACGGAAGCCTTCAGAGTAAGTGGCATAGAATAAGAGATCGCTGTTTGGCGTCCACGTCCCCGTGAGCTTGTAGATCACACCATCGGTCGCCGCTTTGTCTGGCGCGCCTACAGTGTTGTCAGGCGCAAACTGTGCAGAAATATTGGTGCCGAACGCCTGCGCATCGGTTGCCGCTCCAAGATTGAAGAAAGACGAGTTGGCAGAGCCTTCCAAGTCTACCTCAATGTCATACCAGCGCGCGCCAACGGTGATCGCGAACTGATCCGTCAGATCGAACGTCGCCTCACCAAAGGCACCGAGTTGTTCGTCGGTTCGCAAGATATCGTTTCGGAAGATAACTCCCTCAGGGAACGGTCCTGGATCACTGAAATAACCTGGAGCCGCATTCCCGATCAGTCCGGTTGTCGCGGTATTGGTCAGGGGGAAGTTCGGGCCAAACCCGACAACACCGTTAAACCCAATCACGAGCTCTGAACCCGGATAGGTGAAGTCGTTCAGTTCAGCGAGTTCTAGATCTGAATAGAATGCCCCAAACGTTGCACGCAGACGGTTTTCGCGCGGCGTGTTGAAACGCAATTCGTGTGTTTGCACTTTCGTTTCAGTCGATGAGTTCACGAACAAGTTCGGTGCCTGACAGGTTCCCATCGGCCCAGCCGCGCCGGGATAGGTCACGGATCCATCGCAGATATAATATGGCAGATATTGTCCTACGAAGAGATAGTCCGAATAATCGACGGTCTGATCGGTGGTGCGTTCGGTATAGGCGCCCGTGTACAGCGCTTCCAACATGCCGAGGCGCCCCTCAAGGGTCCAACTCGTATTGTGGAAACTGTCTTCGATATCGTCGTCTGCAAAGCGCTCGATATCGTAATCATCAAGCTCAGGATCTGCGAAGAAGACGCCTTCACTATCGAGCTGCTGCTGCGCATGGGACACCAACAAACTCCAGTCCGAATTGAACTCATAAAGCCCCGACAAACGGAAGCCCGCATATCTCGTATCGTTGAAATCATTTTCGGCGAGGCTGGAATTATCCGCGGCAATAAAGTTCACTGCCGAGAGATCTGAACCTGCCTGGAAGCCTGCACGTCCAGAAGAGACGACCACGCCATTGTCCCGAACGGTGCCCGCAGGTCGGAACCTGGCGGAGTCTTGAGCGGTCCGAATCCCGCCAACATTATCGATGTACCCGCCCTGATTATCGACATAGACGACGCCGCGTAGCGCCAGCTTGTCCGATACCGGGACGTTGAGCATCGCTTCAACGCTATTGCTCATCTCACCGCCATCGGTGAAGGCTGTCGACGCATTCGTCGACGCTGCGAACCCGCTCAAATCAGGCTTGTTCGTGATGAGACGCACGGTCCCCGCTTGTGAACTTGCCCCGAAGAGCGTTCCCTGAGGACCTGATAAAACTTCAACACGCTCGAGATCTGCAGCATAGACATCCAAGTTCCGTCCCGGCTGTCCGAGGGGTTGTTCGTCGAGATAGAACGCCACATTTGGCGCGAGCCCCGCTACGCCGGCCGTTGTCAGGTTTGGCGTGGTGGAGGCCAAGCCGCGAATATAAATTGTGTTTTGCCCCGGGCCCGAACCACCAGCGGTAACCCCTGGCAATTGTACGAGATAATCCGTGAAGTTTTTGACGCCGAGCGATTCCAGCTCTTGTTCGCCTAAGGCGTTCACGGCGACCGGAATACTTTGCGCACTTTCGGAACGCTTGGTCGCGGTAACAGTTACGGGTTTTAGACGGCGGGCATCCGACTCTTCGGCATCCTGAGCGGCTGCGCTCAGTCCAAAAAGACCTGACATGGCGATCAATGAAGCGCCACTCATTAGTCTATACATATATAGTCCCTCGGGTTTGTTCTGATCGCGCAGGCCCACGCCGAATTACGCAGGGCACACAAGAATCGCGATCTCTCGATGGTGGACGTTACCTACCAAATAGTTCGATGATTGAAAGAAATCAGCTGCGTTTCGATGTGAGAATTTCACGCGTCAGGTGAAAGTGTGCCAAAAATACGCCAGTTAGCGTCGCGTCCCCGCTCGGGGGTTCATACATGGCTGACTCCAATGCTTTGATCATCGACACAATTCGTGCATGACACAGGATGATATTTCTCTCAGTGGTGAAGAATGCCAGATACAGCTGAAGTCGCGGGCTCCGAGACCGAATACGAAACTGACTATGAAATCGGTCAGGACAATGTTGAAGTCCTCGGACTCGATGTTCACAATCCGGTTTTCTTTCTCGCGGCCACACTGGTGCTGGTGTTTGGTGGCGCAACGCTCGTCTTTCCTGAAGCCTCCGGTGCCTTCCTGAGCTCTTTGCGCGGTCAAACTCTGCAATCATTTGACTGGCTGTTCGCGGCCACGCCCGTCATCGTGTTTCTATTCTGTCTCGCGCTAGCGGTTTCGCCGCTCGGACGGATCCGACTGGGAGGCGCAGCGGCTTCACCTGAGTATAAAATGCATTCGTGGATCGCGATGCTGTTCGCGGCAGGCGTTGGCATTGGCTTTATGTTTTGGGGCGCTGCCGAACCCCTCGCATATCACACCGACTGGTTTGGTATGCCGCTTAACGCCGTACCAGGCAGCCCAGACGCAAATCGACTCGCATTCAGCGCGACCTTGTTCCACTGGGGTATAGCACCTTGGGCCATCTACGCCGTGGTTGGACTCTCTCTAGGATTCTTCGCCCATAATAAGGGCTTACCGCTTTCGATCCGTTCGGCCTTCTACCCCATTCTAGGTGAGCGTGTTTGGGGGTGGCCGGGCCATATTATCGACTTGTTCGCCGTCGTTTCGACGATCTTCGGTCTCGCCACAACGATCGGCTTGGGCGGCACGCAAGCCGCAAGCGGCCTTGGATACATGTTCGACTTCGAACCAAATGTGTGGATTCAGATCGGACTGATTTCGGCGATGACAGCCCTCGCCATTGTTTCAGTTGTTCGCGGCCTGGATGGAGGCGTGAAGCTTCTGTCCAATATCAACATGATCGTTGCGTTTGGACTGTTAGTATTCGTCGTGATTGCTGGCCCCACCGCTCTGATTTTTACGGGCATGGGCGAGAACTTCTTGGCTTACTTGGCGGACACACCAGCGCTCACCAATTGGATCGGCCGTGAAGATCTGTCCTGGTTCCATGACTGGACCATTTTTTATTGGGCCTGGTGGATTTCTTGGTCGCCATTTGTCGGAATGTTTATCGCCCGCATCTCTCGTGGGCGAACGGTCAGAGAGTACTTTTCGGTCGTTCTCCTGGCCCCGTTTGCGATTTGTGTTGTTTGGTTCTCTGCCTTCGGAGAAACGGCAGTCTTCCAATATGAGAATGGGATTGGGGACCTTTCCGGTGGGATCGCTAGCTCTGCAACCGTCCTGTTCCAGATGCTCGCGGCGCTGCCATGGGGCGGCGTCACATCTATGATCGCGATCGGGCTCCTGATCGTCTTTATTGTGACGTCTGCGGACTCCGGCGCTTTGGTCGTCGACACGATTACTTCAGGCGGCAAAACGGACGCCCCCGTGGCGCAACGCGTATTTTGGGCCTGCATGTTGGGACTTACGGCTTCCGCCCTACTCTATGGCGGTGGCACGTCGGCATTGGAGTCTCTGCAAGCTGGAACGATCGCAGCGGCGCTTCCGTTCACAGTGGTCCTGCTCATTTGCTGTGTGAGTCTCTATCTCGGTATGCGCGACGAACCGCGTGAATAAGTGAAACGACGCTGAGGCGTATCAGCGTCGTTCCTGGGTAAAACTATCTACCGCCCCTAACGTTTTCGCAGCTGGTATACAGTTCGCCCGTCGGGGCTGATCCATAGACCCCGCGTGCCGCTGACAAAGCGAACGGTTGCGCCGCTCTCCGCGCGGTACGTGTTTGGCCCCGTCTTTTCGTAGCGCCGGAGTGTGTTTCCACCATTGCGCCGGAGGACGATATGGGTGTC
Organism: Pseudomonadota bacterium; assembly: GCA_038526515.1. GTDB lineage: Bacteria > Pseudomonadota > Alphaproteobacteria > Caulobacterales > Hyphomonadaceae > Henriciella. The sequence continues at coordinate 22,712 of JBCBGS010000017.1, forward strand.
GGTTTGCTGAACAAACTCGTCCGTCAACCGCGTGCCCTGGGCGTCAAAATCCCAAAGCCCGAGAACACTGATGGCCGTGGAAGAAGCGTTGACCTGAACTGGGTTTGAAGAGCCACCATTTGGGCGTGCCTTTCGGAACGGCTCATTCGGGTCGTCGAGTTCACCCTCCTCGATCAGGGCAATACCTCGATCACAGTTGCGGCCGCTTTCCAGATAGCGCAGCTCCTTGAAATTGTGTCGGAAGCAGATCCGCTCAGCATCGCGTCCTTTGCCGCGCTGATAGTCGCGTTTGTCGGTGATGGTGTGACGTTCGAAGTAGACGTTCCTGCGGACATTTTCACCCGGGGCGTAAATATCAACTCTGATACCTCTTGTGTCGCGGGCTTTCACGTCGATACGCATGCCGTTTGCGTTGCCTTTGTGGCGCCACTTAAGCAAAGCACAATCCATATCATAGTCGCAGTTTTGGACGGTGGTCCCTTTCACGTACTTTGCCACGTTGAGGCCGACACCACCGCTGAGTGCAACCGTGAACCCGGAATATTCGTCTGGCCAACCATTTTTATCTGAAAAATAAAGCCCAATTGAAACGTCCGGCGATGCTTTTTTGAGTTTCTCCAGTTCCAAGCCATTCTTGTAAGCGCCGTAAGCCCCGATGATATCTCCGATGCTGAAGACGACGCCGTGATACTTGCCTCGAAGCTGATTGTACGGGGCCATCCACATACCGACATTTACCCCTGCGCTCGCATCGCCGCCGGCATTGATGGACCAAGCCCCACCCGAGTACCATTTCATGTCTTGTTGACCACGCTGATGCTCCGCACAGCGCATCGCTGCGCCAACTTCGCCTTCGATCCCGACAATTGCACTTGCGCCGGCGCCAATTCCAATAGTCCAAGACTCGTGCTCGTCGCCGAAGCAAGCTCGATTATCAAGCGGTGCCTTAGGCTCTTCGCCCTTCCTGAACGACGCCTTGATTTCAGGAGAACGGTCGACTCTCTGAGCGGTGCCCAAAGCATCGGCCAAAACATTGGGCGCAAGAGTTCTAAGCCGCTCGAGTGCTTTCGCCCGCGTACGAGACTGAGGCGTTTCTTTACATTGACCGAAGCTGTAACTGTAGATGTCTTGGCACGCTTTACCCTTATCTGAGACACGACAAGCACCAGTTTTAGGAGTTCCGCACGCTTTGCAAAAGCCGTTACGCTCTGTGCTCCATTCTGCACACTGGCGCCCCTGCTCTGCTGCCGGACACGCGCGCTCGCCGAGTTTGCCGCAGGTTAAACACTTGCCGTCGAAACGGCCGAGCCCGGCCTTACAGATGGTCCCCCGTTTCGACACGGGACAACTTTTTTGGCCCTTGCCCCCACAAGGTCGGCAGATATTTTTTCTGTCTTTGTCGAGCCACGCATTACACTGCTCGCCAGACTTTCCTGCTCGGCAGGCGGCCTGATTTTTCCCACCACAAGAGTTACAAATTCCTTTTGAGTCGGGCGCCATCTTACCCTCGCAAGGATATCCCCATTCGGCCTTTGGGCAGGCCTTTTCACCGCGACCTCCGCACGATTTACACGTGCTCCCAACTTGAACGAGGCGATTACCGCAGGTCGGTCCAACACGCCTTTTCTCGCACGCCGGTTGACCATGCTTCTTGCCGCACGGGCGGCAAACCTTCTTGCCCTTATACTTGGCGGGCGCCAAACCCTTTTCACAATAAAAACCTGCAATGCTCTTTCGCGGCTTTTCGTTCAAACCGCGATCTGCATGTGCCGGTGAGCTCTGCATGACGCTAAAGAAAATCGCCAAGGCCAAAACCTTCACGGCGAGTAGAAAAACAGTGTTCAAGCGCATTTCGCTCTCTCCCTTTGGAACGATCCCATTGCAGACTGTTTTGAAGCTGGGCGTCAGATCTTGAAATGGGTAGCACTACCCATCTTGGTCAGAGATCCGGATTTATAAGCCCATCACGAAGCGCGCGCGCCATGAGTTCGCCGACGGATTTCACCTCAAGCTTACGCATCAAACTCGCACGGTGCTTTTCCGCCGTCCGTGCGCTTATTCCGAGCGCGCTCGCGATCGCTTTTGTGGTTCGACCTGCAATGATCATATGCATCACTTGGTGCTCGCGCGGAGTGAGCTCGGCGGGCGCGTCCGCGGTTTCAATCAGCTCGAGGCATTCTGGCGCTATGTATCGACCGCCGCGTAGAATTAGGGGTAGCTTTTCGTATAGAGCAGCGTTTGAAGCGCTCTTATGGAACATGCCGTCGACGCCAGCCTCCACCAGCATGCCCAGAATGCCCGCCGCATCGACCGAAGAAAAAACGACAACTTTCGTCTGCGGGCTCCATCGTCGGATATCCGTAAAAACCTCAGCGCCGCCTGATAGCGGCATTGTAAGGTCCAACAAGACAAGGTCCGGCTGATGCTCTTTCACCGCGCTCAGTGTTTCGAACCCGTTTGATGCGTGGGCGACGACTTTCAGGCCGTTCTCTTCAACCATGCCCGGCTTTTCAAGGGCAGATTGGAGCCCCTCGCGTACGATTTCATGGTCGTCAGCAAGAATAACTGTAAAGCTTTTGCCCATGAAAGATGCCCCTCGACGGCAGCATCTCACACGTGGCGTAAGGTCATGTCAAACGGAGGTTTGCGACCGTTTAAGTCGCTTTCGGAACTGAAATCGCAAACACTGTACCCGTTTGATCAGAAACAACTTCGATAGGCATTTCATAATTTTTGGCGAGCTCATGCACGATGGCTAATCCGAGACCTTCGCCGCCCGATTGACTGCCTTTCACACCGGACTCGAAACTAGAGGCAATCGCGCCCTCTTCGAAACCCTGCCCGTCATCGGTGACCGTGATGCGGACTCTGTCATCCATCGGATCAGCACCAAGACTTATTTGTTTCGCACGCGAGTGCTGGATCGCGTTAGACAAAACGTTGTTCAAGATTCGAATCAGGATGAGTGGTGCGACCATAATCGTCCCCTCACCATCTCTCACGTTGAGCACCATTCCAGCGCCACGCGCATCCGCTTCAAACAGTCGTTTTAGTGTGTCGAACAAGACTGAAATTTCTAGCGTCTCGATGTGAACATCACCATGCAATCCAGACTCTACGGGGGCGTGCGCAGACTGAGAGAGAGATGCTGTGAGCTGTTCAATGTGATCCACAACGCGCCGCAAGCGACGCACTTTCTCTTCCGGCAGATCGACTTGCAAAGCATCCAATTCGGCGGTCATTGAAGACAGTGGTTGCTTTATATCATGCGATGCCGTGGCCAATTGCCGAGACCGCGTGGAAGCCGCATCCCTCGCACGCGCGTACTGCTTTTCCATCTCCAGCAAAGCTGCATTCGTTTCGGCGTCTCTACGCGCTGTCTCCAAAGCTTCCTCAAGCGCGCGATCCCGGTCAACGCGAACATCAGCGAGCGCGACGATGACAGCGATCAGCGTCGGAACCAGAACGATGGAAAAAGCAGCTTTCGCGGCGTCGATTGAGAATAAGAAGCTGTTTCCGATCCCAGTCGTTTGAGACAAGATGTAAGCGCCGATCAAAAACAAGGCGATCGAAGCGGTTATGACAGGTGTGACTTGGTTCGTCGTTTCATCGAGATGTTTCCAGGTTGCAGTCGACAAAACGTGACTCACGATACTGGCGATAAAAAGCAACGTCAGCGAGTGAGTGATCCAAGCCCCCGTCAGGGTCCAGACCGGGATAATAAACAATAGCGACAGTCCGATCAAAAACCACAAACCGGCCTTAAGTTTCGGCAAGTCTTTGTTCGGATCGAACGCACTCAGCGCTGTAAAAATACCGAAACTGATCGTGAGCAGCGCAAACGTCTTGATAATCTGATCCGCACCTCGATCAGATGCGCCAAAGACAGAAACGCCCCCATCTACCAGCCAAATGTACCCAACGCCCATTAGGAATGCGATTGTGTAGTAAATGCCGGGGGGGTTTTTGATCGCGGTATTGATCAAAAAGCAGACCAGCAGCACAACGAGTGCAGCCGTATAGAAGGCCACATCAATCATAGATTGGTCAGACGCATCTGTTTGCGCTGCTGCCGCCATTGGCGCCAGCAAGAAGAGGCCGAGAGAGATGAAAATCCGGATTGGCAATTTATCGATACCCAACACTCATCCTATTGCGAGTAAGCCCCAACTCTAACGCTCAAGCGTCTCTAACAAAATGCGTAGTGCTACCCATAACGCCCATTGGGTACGGACGGTATCCAGACGGTCAATTCTGTCAAATGGGAGGTTTCAATGACCGTAATTTTAAATACCAAAAACCTGGGAGTCTCAGTCGCCAGTTTAGCTGCGCTTGCTGTGTCGGGGTGCGCAGGCACTGAAGCCATCGCAGCAGGCGCGATGGGAGACGCTTTTGCAGCTGCGGCGGGGATCCCGCAAATGGAAGCGTTTCTTCCTTATGAGACGCAGGTGCCACCAACTGAACCACTCGCGATCGATGGCGACTATAAGATTTCAACGCTTGGGAAAACGATCAGGATTGATCGTGGGCGCGCCTATGCGATTGATCCGTGGACACATGCGCTCACACTGAAAATACGACCCAACATGGTCGTCCAGAAAGACATCCGTCAAACCGGACCAAATACCTACACCGGCGAAGATCTACCATTGCTCGGGACGGCGACGATGACCGCTCTGCCCGACGGGCGCATCAGTGTTTCCGTCGCCAGCATTCCGAAGTACGACTATGTGCTCATCCCTGTCGGCGGCGTGCAAACGCCAATAGACGATTACGCACCGATTGAAGATCCATACGCGCCGGACGATAGCACTGGAGAATGCGAAACTCTGGGGATAGATCCCGACACAGACGAAGTTGTCTGCTTGGATTGATAAAAGTTGAAGCGGCAACAGCCGCGCGGCGGGAGACTGTTCGGGACCGGAGCGCCCTGTAACGGTCTCTCTCGTCGATCTTACTCAGACAAAAGTTTTGCTGGATCTAATTCCAGACGACGAATGCGCTCCTGAATCCGAGGCCATTCATCATTCAAGAATTTGGCGCGCTCGCTTTCCAAAAGGCGAGCGCGTGAATTTGGAGAGACCTCCGCCCCGATTCCGCGGCGTTTGATGGTCAGGCCCTCTTTATCAAGCTCCTGAAAAACTTTCGCGGCTGTGAGAGGGCTGACATTAAACTCATCCGCGACGCCGCGCACAGAGGGAAGCAACTCCCCTTCCGGATACACTCCATCCAAGACCCGACGGATAATAATATCCGTGATCTGCCGGTAGATTGGCAGGTCGTCATTCCAGACTGGATTCGTTGCACTCATCGAGAATTTTCCCATCGCTCAGTCATTGGCGTTGAGCGGGATTCGCCATGACTTTCTCTCTAAAGCATATTTTTCTTGTTGACAAGTTAACTACGAGTGTGGTGTGTTAGGTATGTATTACAGTGAGGCGATAAGATGAAACCGCTACCAAAGATGAAACGCAAAGGCGACACGTACAGTGCGAAACGATAAAGCAACTCAAGCACGCGGAAAAAAAAGCAGACGCGGCCAATAGCGCAAAGCAGGATTTCTTAGCGAACATCAGCCACGAAATACGTACCCCCTTAAACGGAATCTCTGGTTGCCTGGAAATCCTTAGAGAAGACCTCCAAAAGCCCACCCATTTATCAACCCTTGGATTGGCGCAGCGAGCAACGAGCGATTTGACAGCATTGATCGATCAGGTGCTTGAATTCTCGCTGATCGAGGCGGGCAAGATCAAACTAAATTCGATCGATTGTGACCTACAATCATTGATTGATGATTGCAGAGGAATGTTCGAGTCGAAAGCCCAATCAGAAAATCTCGAACTCATAGTCGATGGTATAATTGAGAGTGGAAAAGTCCATACAGACTTCTTGAGAGTCAAACAGGTACTTTACAACTTAGTGCATAACGCGATCAAATTTACAGACGAGGGAAGAATATCAGTTTCGATCAATCGAGCCGCAACCGGAAATTTGGTAATGAAAGTTTCCGATACAGGTGTCGGG
>JBCBGS010000018.1:0-27662 GCA_038526515.1 Pseudomonadota bacterium
CAACGACGGACCGGGAAGGCAATGCGCCAGAAGGATTTGATGCAGAGGCCTATGCGGCCATCGGCGAGTCGGATCGTATGACTTTGAAGTTCGTGAAACCGCTAGAAACGGTCGAGTAGCCGTTCGAGATACTCACGTTCGTCTTCATCGACGGCTTCATCATAACGGCGGCGTAGTTCATCGAGAATGTCTTTGGCGCGCTGCCGTTCAGCCTCATCGGGCACATCGACGCTATTAGTATCGTCAGTGCCGCCCATGGGAGATCGACCAAACGGATCCGCGGCGGCTTGACCTGCTTGCTGCGGATCTCCGTTTCGATCAGCCTGCGCTTGGTCGAGCGCTTCTGCGAGCCGTTCAGCCAGTTCTCTCAATTGACGTGTCGCTTGATCCTGATTGCGAATGGCGCGACCCGGATTGTTGTTCTCTAGGGCATCTCCAGCGCGTCGTTGAGAACGCTCAATTGCGTTCGCAATATCCTCGTCTACGAGACCACCACCGCCCTCGCCTTCACCCTCTTCACCGGAACCCGGACCATTCTCAGCCAGCTCTTCCAGGCGATCGGCGAGTTCGCGTTGACGTTCAGCGAGTGATCCGCCTTCGCCCTCGCCTTGCATCCAATCTGGAATATCGCCTTCGCCGGGTTGCGCCCCTTGTTCGCCCTGACCAGATTGCGGGTCGCCAGATTGGCCGCGTTCACCGCGTTCCTCGGCCATCGTTTCATCGTTCAACTCGCGCTGCTCACGTAAGAGGTCTGAGAGCTCTTGCAGCGTTTCACTCAATTCTCGCTCTTCCTCTGGCAGGTCTTCATTGTCACCCTCGCCGCCTTCCCCTGGCAGTCCTGGGAAGCCTTCGCCAGAACCCGACCCCTGTTGGAACTCCAAGTTCTCAAGCATGTTGGTGATATCGGCGAGCAATTGTCTTGCTTGATCCGTCGCACCGGTTTCAGCCAAGTCCTCCAGGGCATCCAGCATATCGGAGAAGCCCTGACCGCCGAGACCAGACCCACCCGGTCCCTCAGCGCTGTCTTCATTATTGGGCGCTGGTTCCAAACCATTCGCCAAGGCTTCAGCCATTTTGGCTGCGATATAGCGCTGCGCCGCCTGTTTAAACGCGTCCATCAAGCGTCTGATTTCTTCTTCGCTTGCGCCATCTCTTAGGGCATCTTCGAGCGCTTTCTTAGCCGCCATCAGAGCCGCGTAAGCATCCGCTGCTGACCCATATTCAGCACGCAAGGCGAGCGACCATAAAAGCGGCTCAGTCGATTTAGCCTCGTCAGTTGAGACAGACGCCTCAAGCGCATACTTTGCCGTCTCGAGACCTGAATAGACGAGTACATCTTTGAAATAGCGCGGCGCTTCGTAGGTCACGGCTTCGAGCATAATGGCGCCGCGCTGAATGCCCGCGGGCGCAGCTTCAAGCCGCTGCGTGGCGGAGACATAATAGGCGCCAGCTTGCGTTGAATCGACGGCCGGTGCGCGTTCGCCATAGGCATCGGCTTCCCGCAAAACCGTCACTCGGACATCCTGAATCGCTTTGGCAATCGGTTGGAGAAGCAGCTTCTCTGGAAGCTTAAAAGTGTAGGGTTCACTAAGCCCCACCTGCCCTGCCCCATCTGTTGCGATGAGCCAGACATCCACTTGCGCCCCTGCCCAACGGTTGCGCGTCAGGTCAAGCTTGGACTCATCCTCAACGTCTTTCGGACCGATACCGCCCAGTTCAATCGCCACGAGGTCAGGCTCACGGTCCTCTCCAGCGGGTTTAATGGCGAGCTCTAATCGCGACACGCCATAATCGTCACTGACTGTCCAACTAAACTCTGTACGGTCGCCATCGCCTAATACTGGCAGATCGACAAATTGAACTTCTGGCGCGGCATTTGGTGACGCGTAAATCGTCCACGCCTTGCGCTCGCCCCACCAATGTACGGACACAGAACTATCCGCCGCGATCGTGGCTGTCGCCTCATAAGCTCCATCCGGAGTGGCTTCAAAGCGATAGCTGTCCCGGCCATCCGATGAGTTGAGACGCAGCTTAGGCGCCGATGGCGCTTGAACCCGAAGCGTCATCACAGAGCCGGCTGGCACACGCGCTTCGGCTTGATCCGCCTTAAGGAAAATGGGCGCGCGGCCTGTATGCTCTGGCGGCGCAATCCATGCTTCGATGCGCACATTATCCGCACCAAACAAGCTGCCATAGTCCGGATCGAGTGCTTGGCTGAGCCGGGAACTCGCCTGGTCAAAGTTCAACGCCAAAACTGCCGCAAAAACGAGCGGTAAAATGATCCGCAAGCGAAGCGGATCGAGTTTTGGCCAAACCGAATTGAAATCAGGCACTTTGAGACGCCGCACGGCATCGGTCAGGCGTTCTTCATGCGCGCGCCATAGCCGAACACCTTGGACCTCCGGGCGGGCGGGTCGATCCGCGAGGGAGGTCAGCGGCCGCAAATCCGATTGCCGATCAAGCGCCGTTATTGCTTCTTTGCGACTCGGGCTCCGGTATCTGGTAAAACCTCGCCATCCGGTAATGGCAGCGCCAACAAAGAAAACCAGGGTCGCAATCGCCGCTAGACCTGCCGGCGCGCGCTCAAACGCGCCCGCGATTGCGGCGATGAGAAAGAGTGTCACAAATGCTAGGAATGGCCACCATGCCCGCCAAACCTCAAGCCGCCTTAACCGTCCATAGGTCAGGTCGATCAGGCGTTTGGTGCCGGGAATTCGGTTTATGTCAGCCAATCTGGCATCTGCTCCAGTTCAATCATTTGCTCGAAGCTAGGGCGTTTTCGAACGACCGCGAATTGGTCGCCATCGACGAGTACTTCAGCCACGAGCGGTCTTGCATTGTACTGACTTGAGAGCACGGCGCCATAGGCCCCAGATGACATAAAAGCAATGCGCTCGCCGGGCTCCACAGCTGGCATTTTGCGCTTCGCCGCAAACTTGTCGGTAGACTCACAAATCGGCCCGACAATGTCATACTCAACGCGACTGCCATCACTCGCAGGTTCAATCACCGGCACAATGTCGTGGTGGGCTTGATAGAGCGCTGGGCGCATCAAATCATTCATACCTGCGTCGACAATCATAAAGGTCCGGTCAGGAGCGGGCTTATGATAGAGGACTTCCGTTACCATGACGCCCGCATTACCAGCGATCACGCGGCCGGGTTCCAACACAACTTGCAGACCAAGATCCTTGGTCACATCGTGGATCATGGCCGCATAGTCAGACGGCGGCGCGGGATTGTCGGAGGCCTGATAAGGAATACCGAGCCCGCCACCCAGATCGATCCGCGTGAGATCGTGCCCACTTTCGCGAAGCGTTCTGACAAGGCCAATCGTCTTTTCAAACGCAGCACGCATCGGCTCAAGCTCGCCAATCTGTGACCCGATATGAACGTCCACACCAACAGCTTTAACATCCGGCAATGATTTCATTTGCTCATACAGGCCCGGTGCATCAGTCCACGGCACGCCAAATTTGTCGCCCGCTTTACCGGTCGAGATATTCGGATGTCCGCCTGCCGCAACATCGGGGTTCACTCGCAATGCCACCGGCGCAATCTTGCCAAGGCCCGCCGCGACTTCCGACAGAGCCATTAGCTCAGCGCCGCTTTCAACGTTGAACTGGTGGATACCATGCTCAAGTCCAAGCGCCATCTCGTCCCGGGTCTTACCGACACCAGAAAAAACGATGCGTTCTGCCGGAATGCCAGCAGCAAGCGCGCGCTTGAGTTCACCGCCGCTAACCACATCAGCGCCGCACCCTTCGCTAGCGAGCGTCTTCAAGACGGCCAGGTTGCCATTCGCTTTGACGGAATAAGCAATCAAGCAATCCATGCCGTCAAATGCTGCAGCGATCACGCGCGCATGTCGGCGCAAGGTGGCTGTCGAATAGATATAAACCGGGGTGCCGACCTGATCGGCAACCTCATTCAAATCGACGCCTTCGCAATGAAGGCGGCCTTGGTCATAGTTAAAGTGGTGCAAAGGCGACTATCAGCCGGGGCTGACCTCCCCCATGCTTTCCTCTTCTACATCCGTATCCGGTGCTGGCTTTGGAATCTCGCCGCCCAGGGAATTGTAATAGACTTTGTTCTCATCAATCTCAGCGGCCGCAAACAAAGCCGCAGAGTCGACGGGCTTTTGAGCCTCTTCCGTCGGAGGTTCAGAGAAGATTGGCGGTGGACGCTCCAGATCACCGCGAAGACCGCATCCAGCAAGCCCTGCAAGTACTGACATCGCCAAGGCGGTTTTGATCACTTGTTTCATGCGGATCACTCCTTTTTGACGCCTACCCGAGGCGCTGCGTCCATTGTTCAACCTGTTCGGCCACACGGACCGGAGATGTTCCGCCATAGCTTTGCCTGCTCATTGCGGATGCTTCAACAGTCAGCACCGAAAATACGTCATTTGTTAGCCGTGGTTCGACCTCTTGCATCTCTTCAAGGCTAAGCTCGGGCAAGTCGCACCCTTTTGCCTCAGCTTTCGCGACAAGAGAGCCGGTTACGTGGTGCGCGTCCCGGAATGGCATTTTCAGCTCGCGCACGAGCCAATCAGCGAGATCGGTCGCTGTCGAGAATCCTTTAGCGGCCGCCGCGCGCATATTTTCGCGGTTGAAGGTGATGGTTTCCATCATCCCTGCCATCGAGGCGGCGCACAGACTGAATGTATCGAACGCAGCGAAGGTTAGCTGCTTGTCGTCTTGTAGATCTTTGGCATAGGCGAGCGGCAGCGCTTTCACCGCGCCCTGAAGAGCCGCGAACTGACCAGTGATCAGGCTCGCTTTAGCGCGGATCAGCTCGGCGGCGTCTGGGTTCCGTTTCTGAGGCATGATCGAAGAGCCTGTGGACCAGGCATCCGAGAGCTTCGCGAAGGCAAACTGAGCGCTCGTCCAGAGCACGATTTCTTCTGCCAGACGCGAAAGGTGCGTCGCGGCGATCGAAAGTGCCGACAGGGCTTCAAGTGCAAAGTCGCGAGCCGACACAGCGTCCAGCGAGTTCGCCATTGGACGATAGAAGCCGAGCGCTTCGGCAGTGGCATCACGGTCGATGGTAAACCCAGTGCCAGCCAGCGCTGCAGACCCGAGCGGGCTCTCATTGAGGCGCCGTGCACAATCATCCATCCGTGTGCGATCGCGCTCCATCATCTCGACATAGGCCAGCAGGTGATGGCCGAGTGTGACAGGCTGCGCCGTCTGCAAATGAGTGAAACCTGGCATCACCGTCTCAGTATGCTCACCAGCGCGTTTGACCATTTCACGCTGCAAAGCTTTCAAGCTTCGACGGGCTTCGGTGAGCGCGCCGCGTGTCCAGAGACGGAAATCCGTCACAACCTGGTCATTCCGGGAGCGAGCGGTGTGAAGCCGCCCGGCGGGCTCGCCGATGATCTCTTTCAGGCGCGCTTCGACATTCATATGAATATCTTCCAGCTCAACCCGGTACGGAAACGTGCCTGCTTCAACCTCATCGACAATTTGGTCGAGGCCGCCTTGGATCGCTTCATTGTCCTCTTCGGAAATGATTTGCTGTTCTGCCAGCATATCGGCGTGGGCCCGCGATCCAGCGATGTCTTCACGCACCATGCGCTTATCGACATCGATAGAAGCGTTGATGGATTGCATAATGTCGCTGGGTTGTGCGGCGAAGCGTCCCCCCCACATCTTCTGGCCTTTTGAACTGTCACTCGCCATATCGCTATCTCGTCTTATTTAGTTCAGAGGCCAAACGCCCCATGGATCGTTTCTTGCGCTTTGCCATCCCAACCATGTTTGTCGGAATCGCGTTGGCGCTGCTTTACGCCGTCTTTAGCGCTAGTTCAAAGGGAAGTAACCGCGACCCTGTGGCAAAACTGGCGACAGGACAATTGGCAAAACTCGATCTTAGCGATCGCGGCGCCGCAGGCGCCACGGCGCCCTTTGTCGATGTGGAAGGTAAGAGCCTGACTCTACAGGATTTTCAGGGCCAAGCAGTATTGATCAATTTCTGGGCGACTTGGTGTGGTCCATGTGAGCGAGAAATGCCATCACTCGCCGCCTTGGAAACATCTCGCGGTGACGAGGCCTTCAAAGTGATCGCGATCAGCGTGGATTCCCCGGAAGATACCGAATACGCGAAACAGCGTCTGCGCCAACTCTCAGGTGGTGTGCTTGAGTTTTACACCCTCGCAGACGGTCCGGATGGCTGGAATGTTGTCTACGACATGGGCGCTGGCGGCGGGTTCCCGACGACCATCCTTTATGACAAGGACGGAGTGAAGATCGGGAAGATTGAAGGCGAAGCCGATTGGGCGAGCTATGAAGCCGTTGCCCTCGTCGATGTCATCAAAGGCGACTAAGTCAGCCCATCCCACAAAAGCTTGAGACCGACGGTGAAAATGAGACCGTAGAGGATTCGATAGAACAGCGTCTGATCGATGCGTTTGACGAGCCAGGCCCCGAACAAAACGCCAAACGGCGCGATCGGGATGAGGATCAAGGATGTCGTCAGATTGGTTTGATCGAACTGCCCGAGCATCGCGTACGGGACCAGCTTCACAAAGTTCACGACAAAAAAGAACATCACCGCCGTGCCCGCATATATCCGCTTATCGAGGCCTTGGGGGATCGCGTAAGCCTGATATGGCGGCCCGCCCGCATGGGCAACGAAACTGGTAAAGCCGGCAACCGTGCCCGAGATCACCCCGAGTGGTCGATTGTTCTTGATGAAAGCATCACCGCCAGATGGCTTAAAGACACCATAAATCGGGAACAGAACAGCGATCACGCCGACCACGATGCGCACGACCTGGTCATCGACATATCCCGCCAGAAATCCACCCGCGACGATCCCCAGCATCGCGCCTGGTAGAGTGAGCAGCAAAAGCCTACGGTCCCAGTGTTTTCGATAGGTCCAGACCCCGACCCAATCCATAATAATCAAAATAGGCAGCATGATCCCAGCTGCTTGTACCGGCGAGATCACAAGCGCCATTAACGGCACGGCTAAGAGTGCGAGCCCGCCAAATCCCCCTTTGGAAATGCCCGTGATCAAGACGGAGAAAACCGCCACAGCCCAGAAGATTGGATCGTGCCCCATTGGCTCCTATTCTCAGGAAGCGGGATCTAAGTCCAATGCGAGCAACAGAGTGCGTTGATTATTGCTGAAATTATCATCAGAGATCAGCCAAATGCGCGTTTGACCTGACGGCGCCTGGCCAATTGCAATGCCCTCATAATTGTCGACCGGGAGGGGCTTTTTCAACTTTGCCGTCGCGATCAGTCGGTCTTCAGACTCGACCTGTACGAGGCCGCGCGGCCCTTGGGCGGGGTCGTAGGCGCGGAAAATTTTTGCTGTTAGGCCGTCCGAAGCATCCATTCCAGTGAGCAAGTAGAGCGCAGGCTGCTCCGTGCGACGCAGATTGTTAAGCGTGCCATCCTCTCGCATTTCACCAATGGGAGAGCCGCCGGAGGCGTGAGTCTCAAAACCTAGAGAGAGTTGGTCGTCGTGTAACGCCAGCGCCTCGGGGCCGCGATTGTCGCCCAGCACCTTGCCGTCAACGACCGTGTCCAGGCGCCCAACCAACGCGGCGTGCGCGGCTGCCCCGCAGCCTTCAAGATCGTAGGCTTCGACCCGGTGATCCCGCTCAAAACTGACAAAAGCTAAGCCGTCTCGGAAAGACAGGCCTTCCGCATCGGCCGCAAGCTTGTTTGACCAAACGTTCCCGTCGCCATCGTGCATGTAAGCCATTGAGCCGATGCCATCAGGCATACCGGTCTCCGGATCGATGCTGATCCAAACAAACTTACCATTGTCCGCAATTGCCAGAAGCGATCCAGACCGCATCACATCGAGCCCAGAAAGGCCCCCAAAGCCTCTCTCACTTTCCAAATGCCACGCTCCCGCGAGAGATATCCCTGAAAGGTTCAACTCGCGCACATCCGCCGTTCCGCGTTCGGCTTCAATGACCCGAATGGAAATCGCGTCCGCGCGCCGAAACGAAACGCCCTCCGGACAAGACTGCGCACGCAAGGCAGATGCTTGCTCGGCAAGGCTCCAAGTCGGCGCGGCCGTAACCTCTTCGCGAGGCTCGGTTGGCTGAACATCGGCAGCTGTACAGGCGCCTAAAGCAGCCAGGACAATCAAAGACAAGAAACGCATATAAACCTCATTCGAGCCGGTCTAAGCGCACGAATAGGGCAGGAAGATGAAAGAATTACATCCGGGTGCGGCGAACATCGCGGCCTGAGCCAACTTTCGCGCCGCCATATCGAGGCGCGCCTGCCCCTGCTCCGCTCGTCGCACCGCCGGGACGCACGGTTTCTCGCGTGAGCGGCGGTACGGCCATGGCTTCTGGTTTCGGCGCTTCACCATTCTCATCAAACAAGCTTGCAAGTTGTTCAGTCATAGCGCCGCCGAGCTGTTCTGCGTCAACAATAGTCACCGCGCGTTTGTAATAGCGGGTCACATCATGGCCGATCCCAATTGCGATCAGCTCGATCGGACTGCGGGTTTCCAGCTCTTCAATCACCTGGCGCAGATGTCGCTCAAGATAGTTGCCGACATTGACGGACAGAGTTGAATCATCCACCGGCGCGCCGTCCGAGATCACCATCATGATTTTCCGCTGTTCGGGGCGCCCCATCAGACGATCATGCGCCCAGAGCAGCGCTTCACCGTCAATATTCTCTTTCAAGAGACCTTCGCGCATCATCAGCCCGAGATTCTTGCGGGCGCGGCGCCACGGGGCATCGGCTGATTTATAGACAATGTGTCGAAGATCATTCAGGCGTCCTGGCCCGGCAGGCTTACCTGCTTTGACCCAATCCTCACGGCTTAGACCGCCTTTCCAGGCTTTCGTGGTGAAGCCGAGAATTTCAACTTTCACTCCGCACCGCTCCAAGGTGCGCGCGAGAATGTCAGCGCACAGAGCAGCAACCATGATTGGGCGACCGCGCATAGACCCTGAATTGTCGAGGAGCAGCGTCACAACTGTGTCGCGGAAATTGCTATCATCTTCTTGTTTGAAGCTCAGCGGCGCTGTTGGGTCAGTAATCACGCGCGTTAGACGCGCCGTGTCGAGCACACCCTCTTCCAGATCGAACGACCAAGACCGGTTTTGCTGCGCCATCAGGCGGCGTTGCAGCTTGTTGGCAAGTTTAGAGACAGCGCCCTGTAAGCTATCGAGCTGGTGATCCAAATAGGCCCTCAAACGGGAGAGCTCTTCCGGATCACACAGGTCAGCGGCCTGCGCGACTTCATCATTGGCGGTCGTGAAGGCTTTGTATTGGAAGCGCTGCGCATCATCGCCTTCCCGGAAATTCGGGCGCAGCGGCTTGGTGCCATCATCGGTGTCTTCAGGATTGTCTTCGGCATCCATATCGACGTCGGCGTCTACGGAAACATTGGTTTCCTCACCTTCCATGTCTTCGGTTTCACCGGCCTCAACCTCTTCCATTGTGGCGCCTTCGGTTTCTTCACCCGACTCGCCATCTTCTGAAGAGTTTTCCTGATTGCTCTGCTCAGTTTCCTCTTGGGATTCTTCGTCCTGCTCGCCTTGGTCATCGCTGACCTCATCGCCTTTGGTGAGGTCGCGGATCAATTCTTGGACGGTTTTTGCAAACGCTTCTTGATCATGCAGTTGATCCACCAGCTTTTCGAGCGTGTTCGTCCCGCGTGAGTTGACCTCTTCGCGCCATAGCGAAGCGATGCCTTCCGCTTCTGCGGGTAGCGCGCGCCCGGTCAAACGCTCGCGAAGAAGAAACTCGACAGCAGGTGCGAGCGGTGCCTCCTGGCGGTCTTCCATGCGAGAATAGCCAGCCTTCTCGCAGCGTGCTGACAAAGCCGCATCGAGATTGTTCGCAGTGCCGTCCATGGCCCTCGCACCAATGCTTTCAATCCGCGCACGTTCCGCAGCTTCATAGACTTGGCGGCCAACTTCGCTGCTTGGCCGAAGTCGGGCGTGCGAGTCCGCATCATGGTGGGCCATGCGCAGCGCAGTTGCATCGGCCTCACCGCGGGCCTGCGCCGCCAATTCAGGCGCCAGGTCTTTCGGGGGCGGCGGTAAAACGATCCGTTCGGCTTCTGCGCGCGGGCCATCACCCGCAAAGGAAACTTCGACATCCCGCGTTTGGCTCATCGCTTTGGCGGTTGTCGCCAAGGCTTGTTTAAACAGCTCGTATGGGGCTTCGTCAGTTTTTCTCATGCGCGTCACTTAGCGCGCGCGATGCGATTTGCGAAGACGAATTCAGATCTGAGTGCGGTTTGTCACAGCTATTGAGGGATTAGGCCTCTTGCAGCGCTTGAGCGCTCAGGTCGGAATTGGAGGATGACCGGGTCGATTTTCCAATCAGCTCAAACGCCACACGGCGCCCAACAATCACACTCACCGCGATCATGACCAAAAATGGCACCGAGACCCCAGCGGACATTTCAGGCCCAGGCAGCGACACAGCAAGGACGAAAAGGATGGCCGCAGATTCGCGCTCATACTCTAACCACCCTTTGCGATAGCCGTGCTCGATGGCAAACCAGACCGCCGGCAATGCCAAGGCGAGTTCGTAATACCAAGAATAAGGCGTCACCAGCAATGTCGCTGTCGCCAATACCGCATAGCGCCACCTTGGATCGTCTGTTTTGCGACTGGTCCAAAATACGGCCACCGCAGCAGCAACGGCCCCGATTGCGGTGATCCCATAGGCCACGCTTTGCGGCAGACCTGCAAAATTGCTCGCGGCATAGATGTTCAGCATTCTGTTGTAAGGCATGACGCCCTCGCTGACCAAGTCTGAGACGACACCAAGGCGCTCGAAGAAGGCCATCCAGGTGTCCACACCCAACAGCGCGACCGAGCCGAGCCAAAGCGTTAGGCTGAACACTGCCGCAGACGCAAAGGCGCGCCAATGCCCACCTGCGATGAACACTAGTGGTAGGAAGATGCCGAGCTGCGGCTTGATCGTGAGCAGACCCGCGGCAAGGCCTGCAAGGATCGGCCGCGACTTTGCCCAGAACACGGCCAAAACCATCAAGCTGGTCATATAAAGAGCAATTTGCCCGGTGATCAGGGCGAGAAAGATCGGACAGGTGAGCAGCAAGGCGATAATCGCGCGTCGGTTGACGCCAGCGACGACCAGTGAGCCCGCCAGCGCCGCCACACCAAGCGCAAACCAGGTCATGTACGCGACCGGGAATGGGAGCAGTCCGATCGGGCTGAACACCAAGCCCGCATGCGGCGGATATTGCCAGGTTAAACGCTCCAGCGCTCCTTCTGGTCGGAAGTGGAGCATCGCATCATGCATGCCGTCACCGATATAGAGCGAGATCATATTACCATCGAGAACCGCTTTGGCGGCCGGCCAGAAAACCACGAAATCGCCAGCATAGGTGAATGTCTCGGACGGCCAGAAAAGCAGCTTGCAGTATAGTAGGTACTGAATGCTCGCCATTAGCAGGACGAAGAGTAAAGCAGGCTTTGGTTGGAGATACTTATCCAGCATGATCGTCCCATGGTCTAACTGCAGAACGGGTGACCATAGGCCTTAGTGGATAAATATTCGTGAAAAGCGCTGTTGCGAGCTCGGGTGTGGCTTAAGCGACCCGCACCATCAGAGCACTTTCCGGCAGCTCCTCAGCAAAGCAACGCTGGTACATTTCAGCCACCAATGGGCGCTCCAATTCATCGCATTTGTTAAGGAAGGTCATCCGGAACGCGTGTCCCAGATCCTTAAAGATCGCATAGTTCTCAGCCCAGGTGATCACTGTCCGCGGGCTCATAACTGTCGACAGATCGCCGTTCATGAAGGCGTTCCGCGTCAGGTCCGCGAGTGTCACCATTTTGCCAAGCGTCTCTTTATCAACGTCGCCTGCTTTGGTCGCAACGATCTCAACTTCTGCATCATGCTCAAGATAGTTCAGCGTCGTCACGATGCTCCAACGGTCCATCTGGCCTTGGTTGAGCTGCTGCGTCCCGTGATAAAGACCGGTGGTGTCACCGAGGCCAACCGTGTTGGTGGTCGCGAAAAGGCGGAAGTGAGGGTTTGGTTCGATCACGCGGTTTTGGTCGAGTAGAGTCAGTTTCCCGCTCGCCTCAAGAACACGCTGGATCACAAACATCACGTCTGGGCGGCCAGCGTCGTATTCGTCAAACGTGATCGCGACAGGGCGCTGCAGCGCCCATGGCAGGATCCCTTCACGGAATTCCGTGACTTGCGCGCCTTCTTTCAACACGATCGCATCCTTACCAACCATGTCGATCCGTGAGACGTGGCTATCCAAGTTTACGCGGATCATGGGCCAGTTCAGGCGCGCCGCAATTTGTTCAATATGGGTCGACTTACCGGTCCCGTGATACCCTTGGACCATGACGCGGCGATTGTGCTCAAAGCCTGCCAGAAGCGCCATCGTGGTCTGCGGATCGAAACGATAAGACTCATCAATCGCGGGCACATATTCCGTGCGATCTTTAAAGCCATGCACGACCATCTCTGTCTCGAGGCCAAACACCTCGCGAACATCGATTTTTTCCGTTGGTTCCATACCCTGCAGGGCGTCGCTATCGCTCATCACGGTCATTGCGGTCGTCTTTCATCAACTCTTTCAGAAGGGTCACCTAACACAACCGCGCGCCGCGCCAAGTGTGACATTGGGGGAAGCTCGAAATCGAGCTGCGATTAAGTTGGCTAGAAATTGCCGTCACAGGGCGGCGCACTCGCCTCCGGGTCGGCAAATGCAGCCATTCCAATGGCGAATCCAGGATCAGACCTCACAGACATTGAGGCATAGGTTTCTGACCGCATGTTTTCGACAACTTGGCTCAGAATCGGCCACTGAAAGCTTGCGTGCGGCTCAAAAAACCGTTTCGAGGTCGCCTCATCGCAGAGGTTTGCCTCGACGCAGGCGTGGACCAGGTCAAAGAATTCCAGGACACGCACATAGTCCGCGTCGTTCAGATCGCGATTGATATAGCGCGCATCACATTCGCGTTTAGCGTAAACATAAGACATCACCCGCGCCCGAGGCTCGGTCATATCCTCACTATTATAGGCCTGGATCATGTCGAACGATTTCTCGACGCTTTGATCAATTTGCTTGGAGACATCGAGCTGATAAGTCGACAAACCAACATAGCCGCCGGTGATGGCACTGATCATCGCGACCCAAGTCGCCGCCCCGCTGAACCCGCTTCCACCGCTATAGCGGTTGATCATCAAGATCGAAGCCAGTCTTTGGAAGATATTGCCGTCCCCGCCGGTTTCATCCTCGCTCATGGTCTTCCCCTATACCGTTCTGCAAACTGCCTAGGGCGATGCGCCAGGCCTGTCAGCCCTCGTTTGAAGGAACGGGAAAGATTGATTGTTGTCTCCGTCCGAACACCCTACATCCCTCGCCAGAGCAAATAGGATTGCAAATCATGGCCAGGGTCACAGCGAACGGAATTGAACTCGAATACGAGACGTTTGGCGCGGAAGACGCCCCTGTCGCCCTGTTGATTATGGGGCTGGGCGGGCAATTGACTATGTGGCCAGATAAGCTCGTCCAAGACTTGGTTAGCGGCGGCTATCGCGTCATCCTGTTTGATAATCGCGATATTGGTCTGTCACACCATCATACGGGCGAGAAATCACCCAGCATCCTACGCCAGATCATTCTTCGCAGGATCGGCATCAAACTGAAAACGCCTTACGAATTGGTAGATATGGCCCGTGACACAATCGGCCTGATGGATGCGCTAAAGCTTGACGAGGTGCATCTGGTCGGCATTTCCATGGGCGGGATGATCGGCCAGCACGTCGCCTCCATGGCGCCGGACCGCGTGAAAAGCCTCACCGCGATCATGACGACAACGGGCAATCCAAAACTCCCGCGTCCATCTGGCACTGTTATGAAAGCCATGATCCGCCGCGGTCCGCAGCCAACCAGCCGAGATGACATTATCAATCAATCCGTCGCGACGTTTGGGGTGATCGGCACACCCGGCGAAGATCAGAATACCAATGGCATGAGAGACCGGATTACGCGTTCATATGACCGCGCTTTCAATCCTGCCGGTGTGCTGCGGCAGATGTCGGCTATCGTCGCTTCAGGTGATTTCCGCAAACATACGCGTAGCATCAAATCCCCGACCTTGGTTGTCCACGGCAATAAAGATCCGCTTGTCCCGATTGAAGGCGGGTATGACATTGCAAAACTGGTGCGCGGCGCGCGAATGGAAGTCATGGATGGTATGGGCCATGACGTTCCACCGCGTTTTTTACCGCAAATCACAAAGCTGATGCTTGATCACTTTGATGCAACGAAAGTCTATTCTGCTGCAGAATAAACGATCTCGCCGTGAACGACGGTCATAACTGTTTGAGCTTGCAGTATTTCGGCTTCCGGAATCGTCATCAGATCGCGGTCGAAAACCGTGAAGTCAGCGAGTTTGCCAACCTCGATTGTTCCGAGCTCGTCTTCCATGAACGCTCCAAAGGCTGGCGCCGTGGTGAACAAGGCGAGCGCTTGCTCCCGGCTGAGCGCCTCTTCCGCGTACCAGTCTTCATTGCTGAAGCCTTCCAAGTCTTTGCGCGCCACGGCGGCATAAAACTCGATCTGCGGTGTGCCGACTTCGACTGGGGCATCTGACCCGCCGAGCACAACCGCGCCAGTGTCCAGCAAGCTCTGCCACGCATAGGCACCGTAAAGGCGGTTTGGCCCGAGACGATCTGGCGCAAACTTCAAATCTCCAATCGCATGGCTTGGCTGCATGGAAGCGATGAGCCCGAGCTCAGCGACGCGTGCAATGTCGTCTGGATGCAGGATCTGCGTGTGCTCAATCCGCCATCTATTATTTGAATAGTCCTGTGGACCGCTTCCCGCGCGATTAACGACCTCTGACAGCGATTTTAGGCGATTGAACTCATCCAAAATTCTCCGATTAGCGAGATCGCCGATGGCATGGATGGCCAATTGAACATCTGAATCCTCTGCCTGAATCATCAATTCCGAGAGCACGTCCGGCTCCATCAGAGACAAGCCACTTGTGTTCGGACGATCCGAGTATGGCTCGATCAGCAAAGCACCCCGAGAGCCCAATGCGCCGTCCATGTAGAGTTTGACCGAACGATTGGTAATCGTGTCTGTCTCGTGCGCGCGGTTCGCAGCGATCTCAAACCCTTCGCGGTCATAAGCGTTGTGCAAGCGAAGCGGCATGCGCCCCTCTAAGTCCAATCGCTCCATGGTTGCGGCGTCTCGTGGGTTCACGCTCATATTGTGGACGCCGGTCCATCCCCGCGCCGCATAAGCGCTGGAACCGACAACAAAGGCCCGCGTAATATCCTCTGGAGTGGGCTCCGAAACCAGCGCATAGACTTGTCCCATAGAATTATCGATCAGCATGCCCGTCGCCTTACCGTCAGCGTCTCGCTCGATTTTCCCGCCAGGGACGTCAGGTGTTTCGTCGGTAATTCCTGCCGCCACTAAGGCCGCAGTATTCGCGACCAGGGCGTGTCCATCGGCGCGGGTTAGAATGACGGGATTGTCCGGGCTCACCGCATCGAGATCGCTGGCCGATGGCATCCGCCCTTCTGGCCAACCCGTTTCGATCCATCCTCTACCGAAGACAACCTGACCCGCAGGACGGCCTTGCACTTCAGATTCGATGCGCGTGACAAGCTCACCGATTGAAGCGGTACCTTCCAGGTTCAGAGTAAGCTCTCGTTCGCCAATGCCGAGCAAGTGTGCGTGACCATCGACAAATCCAGGGAACATGACGGCGCCGCCAAGATCGATCAGCGTGACCTCGTCTTCGCTCCAGTCCATTGATCCTGGGGGGCTCACCGCAACGATCCGGCCCGCCTCATCGATTGTGACGGCATCTGCGGTTTGGCCATCCACGCCGGTATAGATTGTCCCGCCCGTGAACACGGTCAGGGACGGTGCAGGCTCATTGGCTTGCGACTCAGAATTTGATTGATCGGCAGGCTGACACGCGGTCAGGCCGATTCCCGCCAATGCGGCGAACAAATAACGCATTTGCTGTCTCCCAATAGCAGTCGCTAAGCCTAATCCGCTTTGCTCGAATGGCAATCGGGCAACAAAAAACGCGCCCCGGTCACCAGAGCGCGTTCGAAAAAAGAGTTGAGATCGCTTAAGCGGCCTCTTCAGCTTTCTTAGCAATGTTCTTTTTGATCTTCAGCGCTTTCGCAGACAGGACATCGTCCTTTGCTTTGGCGAGATAGGCATCCAGACCGCCCAGTTTATCAACTGTGCGGAGCGCTTTGGCAGCGACGCGCATAGAGAATCTCTGGTCCAGAGCTTCTGAGTGCAGGGTCACATTCACCAAGTTTGGCATAAACCGGCGCTTGGTCTTGATGTTTGAGTGGCTGACATTGTGTCCGACCATTGGGCCGGTGCCAGTAAGTTCACATACGCGGGACATGGGTCGCTCGCTTATTGTCTAGATTAAAACCGAAGCGCGGCTATTACGCGCCGATCTTAGGCACGTCAAGCATTCAGATGCGCCCAAATTGCTGTTATCTGAGCAAGGCCGCAAAAAGCCTGAAAATAAGGGCGAAACAGTGGCAAGCCTGTTCAGCCTAGCTTTCGCCATACACATATATATCAAGTGCAAATGAATTTCAGACGAGGCCCCCTGCCATGATGAAAAAACTCCTTGCTTCTGCCGCGCTCGCATCGCTGACGGTCTCAAGCATTTCTGGCGCTGATACCGCCCTGATCGAGCCGCACATTCTGGCGCAGATTGAGGCCGGGCAGCCCATGGAGATGGAGTATAATATCAAGGCCAGCGCTTGGGTCTTGATACTCCCTATCACCGGAAAAGCGAACTTCCGCGTGACCATGAACAAAGACACTTACGCAATTAAGAGCAAAGTGAAGACCACGGGTCTTGCGGATATTCTCGTGAATTATGATCTCGAGATCGCAGCGTCTGGCTACACCACGACCGAAGGCTTAGACACCTATGCGTTCGTCTCACAAAACAAAGACGGTAAGAAAAACCGCCGCGTTGAGATGAAATATCTCAAAGATGATTTCGAAATGACCGCGAACCCCAAGTTTGGGAATCTCGGCGATCCGGCGGCAACGGTTGAACAAGCCCTAGAAGCCAAAGATCCTGTAACGGCGCTTATTTCCTTCGCATTGGAGCCGCGCGCTGAAGGCGAGGATCCGTGCGGCGGTCCGCTCAAAATCTTTGATGGCCGTCAGCTCACGCATCTCCACCTCACCAATCATGGGATGAAACAGGTGAAATCAGAGGCATGGTCTGGCAGTGCCTTCGAGTGTCACATCCGCATGGATAAAGTCGCGGGCTACAAGGCAGGTGAGTCTGACAAAGACAATTTGTCTGGCATTGACGGCCCGTTGCGCATGTGGCTCGCGCCGCTTCCAAACGGTGCGCACGTCCCAGTACGGATCGAAGCTGAGACCGAAGATATTGGCACAGTGACGCTTCAAGCTGCGAAATTGAAATTCACACCGCTTGAAAACTAAAGAAAAAACCTGTCGGGTTGTGCTCCAGGCATACAATACTACTCGGGCGAGCATTCCTCCCCTTGAGTTACTCGCCCCATTCTCCACTCGGTTTCTGAGTGTGTACCCGGATGTCCCCAAACATCCGGGTGCGTTGACGCCAGAGGCAGCTCTGCCTAATCGAGCACTATGTCGAAATCGCCCCTCAAAATTGTTAGCTGGAACATCAACTCAGTCCGTTTGCGTTTGCCAAACGTCGAAACCTTCGTGGCTGCCGAGCAGCCGGATGTCCTCTGTTTCCAGGAAATTAAATGCCAGAACGCTGAGTTCCCGGAAAAAGCATTCAAACAAATGGGGCTCCCGCACCTTGCAATTAACGGGCAGCGCGGCGGGCATCATGGTGTCGCGATTGCGAGCCGAGAACCGATCGAAATTTTGGAAACCCCAGCGCTCTGCCGTGAAGGTCATGCCCGCGTGAATGCAATTAAAGTTGCCGGGGTTGAGGTTCACAACATCTACCTGCCCGCTGGTGGCGACGTGCCAGACCCGGACGAGAACCCGAAATTTGCGCACAAGCTAGATTTCGTGAAACGGCTCGGCCGCCACTATGGGAAGTCTGCGAAGGATGGCGCGCCGCGCGTCCTGGTCGGCGACCTAAACATTGCCCCCCATCCGAATGATGTTTGGTCTCATAAACAGCTCCTAAAAATCGTCTCGCACACGCCAGTGGAAACGGAGAGCTTGGAGAAAGCGCGCAAAAAAGGCGGGTTCACGGATATTGCCCGCCATATCCACGAAGAAGACCAACGTCTTTATTCCTGGTGGAGCTATCGCGCCCGCGACTGGGCTGCCTCCAATAAAGGACGGCGTCTTGACCACATTTGGACCAGCCAAGCGGCGACCGAACTTGCGGACCTGGACAGTTATAAAATTCACTTGGGATGGCGCGGTGGATGGAAACCATCCGATCACGCGCCGATCAGCCTTAACCTCGCGCGCCCTTAAGCTAGGCGGCTTCTGCCTGAGACGGCGCCGCCGCAGACTGTTTTAAACGCTTCACCATCTCGCCAACGGTGACGACTTCAATGTCGCTAGCCTCAACCGCTTGAAGAAGCTGGCTGTAATCATGCTGTGTCGTTCCCCAAGGCGATGGTGATGGGCCGATATCGTGCGTGAAAATGATTTGCCATCCATCGCTGCGCTTCAGCGCTTCTAGATCGCTCATGGCCCGGCGGATCCCACCATTATTCTCCTGCAGCCCGCATGCTTTCAGCATGTTTAGGTCGATGGTCCCACGATTGAGGCCAGGCTTTACGCCTCTCAAAGCCATTTCAGCGTGCGCTAAAACCCGTTTGGCCGCGAGATTCACTGCGCCGAATGGATAGGCAAAGGATGCAACATCATTGATGCCCCGCGCGGCTAAGAACTCCATATTCTTCACGCACTGCGCTTCAATCAGTTCCGCTGAGGCATCACGGCAATCCACATGATCGAATGTATGACACCCGAAATCGTGCCCAGCACGCTTCAGTCTTTCGAGTTCGCTATCCTCAAACATTTTACCGTAGTTCGCATCTGTCTGCCCGAGGAGACCGCCTGCAACATACCAGGTTGCCCGCCAGCCTCGTGATTCCAGCATCGGTGCCGCCAGCTCGACAGCTGACTTTGGAAAGTCGTCGAAACAGAAGCTTACATAACGCCCTTGCGGCATCTTGAATTCGCGCTTCTCGAAAGATTCGCACATAACCCGGTCGATTGTGTCCCCAATCTTCTGAGAAAAATAACCAAGATCTGCCATTTTGCTTTCCTGAGCGGTCATTGAGTCAGGGATTTTCGTGCAAGATGCGTTCCAGCGTTGATTATTTGGACTTCAGACAATTGTCCGACATCGATGTGCAAATGTGGACCCGTTTTCAGAACGCGGACCCTGCGCTGGCGAGCCCATATTTCTCTTATGCCTATGTCAAAGCCGTCGATAATGTTCGACCGGGCGTAAAAGTGCTTCGGTTTCACGAGAATGGCCGGATCGCCGCCTATTGGCCATTACGCAAAGGCCCATTTGGAACAGCGCGCCCGATTGCCGGCTCGATGGACGATCTTCACGGGATCATCGCTCACCCTAAGGCCGTACTCGACTTAACCGATCCAGCAGTCCGGCGGCACCTGGGCGGATACACGTTCTCTGCCGTCCCATATCAGCAATGTCGACACGGACTGCGTGGGCAGTTTGGTGACGGTAACCAAGTCATGGACCTCAGTGCAGGCTTCACCGCCTGGCAAGAAGCACGGAGCGAGGAAAGCTCGAACTTCAGGCGGGAGTGGCGCAAGGCTCAGAAGCTCCTCGAGCACGAGGCCGTGGACGTGCGTTTCGACGTCGTAGATGCGAAAAGCTTTGACCGAATGATCGAGCTCAAACGAGAGGCCTATGCGAAGGCCGGTCACTTTGACCTGTTTCGCCTTGGATGGCCTCGGGCGCTTCTCTTGGAGCTCATGAAGTATGATGATGGAAATGCCCGCGGTGTTCTATCGACGCTCAGCATCACCGGAGAGATCTCCGCGATTGCATATTGCATGAGATCGACACGCGTTCTGCATTATTGGTTTCCGGCCTATGAAGCCAAGTTCGCGAAACAAAAGCCAGGCCTCGCGTTGCTGTTCGCTTTGGCGAAATGGGCCGATCAGGAAAGCATAACTGAACTGCATCTTGGTCTCGGCGACACCCAGTATAAAAGACAATTGGCAAGCTGGATGATGCCGGTTCGTGGTGGAACCCGAGCTTTGGCGCCTGCGCAAAAGATAGCGACGAAGTTCAGCGAGTGGAGCGCTCGAATTGAGGGGCGAAACCAGGTTCTGGATCTCCCCGCAAAATATACCCGCAAGTATGACCGCATGGCACTTTCTGGGAGCTGGCGCGCTTAAACTTTGTGCATTGCAGCACAAACCCCGATCTTAACCTTTTCTGATTGCCCTCCAGCCCCAATAGACGCTGGGGCAAGGCATTTTCGCATACCAGCCAGACAGAAAATAAGTTGATTTGTCAGCGCTTTGAGCAAAGTGTTGCAGTGCAGCACAACGCAAAATAGCCAAATCCAGACGGTGTTTGAATCCGTAGAGAGGCTAAAAAAAACTATGTGGTGCGGGAGGAGTTTCATGTCGACCTTCGGGTCGTCGCTAACTCTGTAAGGAAATAGAAATGCGAAAAATCCTAGCAACCCTCTTCGCCGCTGCGGCTTTCGCGGCTCCTTTGGCCTACTCTGAAGGCACTCCAATCTCAGTAGAGCTGAGCTATGATAGCGAGCTCTTGAGCACCGAAGCCGGTGCAAAATCAGTTCTCAAGTCAATTAAACAGCAAGCAAAGGACGCTTGCACTTATGTTCGCCCAGTGACGGGCACGATCACTTATGATCGCGAATGCAGCAAAGACCTGGTTGAAAAAGCAATCGGCGAAATTCGCCTAGCGGCTGTCGAAGACGGTCGCGAAGCGACATACGTGTTCGCTTCAGTCGAGTCAGCATCCGAGACAAGCGCTCAATAGAAAAGCTGTCTCATATCGGTTTGGGCGAAGGCAGAGCCCTTCGCCCGTTTCCGATCCTTTACTTCAAGAAACCGAAACAGACTGCAAACCAAACGTGCGACAGGGGTGCGACAAAAAATATATACTAAATGATTTGCATATCATTCAGTGTTTTGCTACATACGAGTCGTGACGCAGACAAATAGCGTTCTGCTCAAGCCGTAAAAACGCGAGAGTAAGACGCAGAAAAAAGACTGACGCGTTACGCAGAAACCTCCCAGTCGGCCTCACGGTCGTCGCACTCTCTTTGGAAGATCCAAAATGCGCAAATCACTTGCTATCATTGCCGTCGCAGCTGCTTTCACAGCTCCTTTTGCTCAGGCGGAAACAAATTCAATCACCGTCGGCATGACTTATGACGCCGCCCTCCTTCAGTCAGAGGATGGCGCGAAAGAAGTGCTTGCCTCTCTCGAAGCTCAAGCAACTGAAGCCTGTTCGTATGGTTCACCACTTTTGGGCACTCCAAAGGTAGATGCGGAATGCCGCGACGAGCTGGTGAAGAAGTCTATCGACGCCATTCGCCTGGCGTCTTTGGAAGAAGGCACGCAGGCGACCTACGTTTTCGCAAGCCGCGACTAACGCAGAAACCTACTCAATACGATTACTCTCCCCCATGACAAAAGCGGGCGGCGCTAAATGCACCGCCCGCTTTTTCTTTAGGTAATTGTCTTTGCCGTCTAAGCGACGCGTTCAACCATCATGTGCTTGATCTTGGCGATCGCTTTCGCCGGGTTAAGCCCTTTCGGACAAACCTGAGCACAGTTCATAATCGTGTGGCAGCGATAGAGCTTGAACGGATCCTCGAGATCGTCGAGGCGCTCACCCGTCGCCTCATCGCGGCTATCGATTAACCAGCGATAAGCCTGCAGTAGCGCCGCGGGGCCGAGATATTTATCCCCATTCCACCAATAGGATGGGCAAGACGTCGAGCATGACGCGCAGAGGATACACTCATAAAGGCCGTCCAAGTGCTCGCGATCTTCTTCCGATTGCGTCCACTCTTTCTCTGGCTCTGGTGTGTCAGTCTTCAAGAAGGGTTGCACATAGGCGTGCTGCGCATAGAAGTTTGTCAGATCCGGGATGAGGTCTTTGACGACCGGCTGGTGCGGCAATGGTGCGATCGTGATGTGCGGTCCGGCGATTTCATCCCAGCCTCGCGTACACGCGATCGTGTTGTGCCCACCGATATTCATCGCACAGGATCCGCAAACACCTTCTCGGCATGAGCGACGAAACGCCAGTGTCGAGTCGATATGGTTCTTAATGTAGATCAGCACGTCCAGGATCATCGGGCCGCATTTGTCTGTATCGACGAAATACGTGTCCCATCGCGGATTGCCGCCCTCTTCAGGGCTATAGCGATAGACCTTGAACTTCTTGACGTTTTTGCCTTCCGGCTTCGGCCAAGTTTTGCCTTTCTTCGGCGCGGAGCCTTTTGGAAGTGTAAGCTGTACCATGCTTGCTCCTAGTAAACCCGCTCTTTGGGTTTGATATATTCGATCTCATTCGACATCGTGTAATTGTGCACCGGACGATAATCGATGTTCACTTCGCCTGCGTCATTCGACCAGGCGAGTGTGTGCATCATCCAGTTTTCATCATCACGCTTATCAAAGTCTTCACGGGCATGCGCGCCGCGGCTTTCTTTACGGTTTGCCGCAGAGTTTACCGTCACAGTCGCTTGGCCGATCAGGTTATCGAACTCGAGCGCTTCCAGCAGATCGGTGTTCCAAATCATGCCGCGATCTTCGATCCGCATGTCGGGCGCTTTCTTGTTGATGGCCTCGATTTTCTCGACGCCTTCATCCAAGACTTCACCGGTCCGGAACACTGCGCAATTGTCCTGCATCGCCTTTTGCATTTCGAGCCGCAGATCAGCGACAGAGTGCGCGCCATCCGCATTACGGATACGGTCAAAGCGAGCGAGGTGGCTATCGGTGAGCTTGTCATCCATGGTCGGCTGGCTCGCACCAGCTTCAAGCGTTGCGCCGCAACGCAGGCCAGCTGCACGACCAAACACAACCAAGTCGATCAAGGAGTTCGATCCAAGACGGTTAGCCCCATGCACAGACACACATGCCGCTTCGCCTACAGCCATCAGGCCTTGGACAACCGCGTCTGGATTGCCGTCTTTCTTGGTCAGAACCTCGCCGTGGAAGTTGGTTGGAATGCCGCCCATATTATAGTGAACCGTCGGCAGAACCGGGATTGGCTCACGGGTCACATCAACACCGGCAAAGACTTTCGCCGTCTCTGAAATCCCTGGCAGACGCGCCGCCAGTGTTTCAGCGGGCAAGTGCTCCAGGTGCAGGAAGATATGGTCTTTATTCGGACCAACGCCGCGGCCTTCGCGGATCTCAATGGTCATCGACCGGGAAACCATGTCGCGCGGCGCGAGATCTTTCACGCTTGGCGCATAGCGCTCCATGAAACGTTCGCCTTCAGAGTTGGTGAGATAACCACCCTCTCCGCGTGCACCCTCAGTGATCAAACAGCCTGCGCCGTAAATCCCTGTTGGGTGGAACTGGATGAACTCCATGTCCTGAAGTGGGAGGCCAGCACGAAGGACCATCGCGTTGCCGTCGCCAGTACATGTGTGCGCAGACGTACAGCTGAAGAAGGCTCGGCCATAACCGCCGGTCGCCAGAATAACTTTCTGCGCGCGGAAGCGGTGGAGCGTTCCATCATCGAGTTTCCATGCGGTCACACCGCGGCAAACATCGTCTTCGTCCATGATCAGATCGAGGGCGAAATACTCAATGAAGAACTCTGTGTCTTCTTTCACGCACTGACCGTAGAGCGTGTGCAGCATGGCGTGACCGGTTCGGTCCGCCGCAGCACAGGTGCGCTGAACGGGCGGGCCTTCGCCCATCTCAGTGGTGTGCCCGCCGAACGGACGCTGGTAGATTTTACCATTCTCGTTTCGGCTGAAGGGCATGCCCCAATGCTCAAGCTCATAAACAGCAGCTGGTGCTTCGCGAGCGAGATACTCAATCGCATCTTGGTCGCCGAGCCAGTCAGAGCCTTTCACGGTGTCGTACATGTGCCAGCGCCAATCATCTGGGCCCATATTGCCCAAGGAGGCCGCAATCCCACCTTGCGCCGCAACTGTGTGCGAGCGGGTCGGGAAGACCTTTGTGATACAGGCCGTTTTCAAGCCAGCTTGGGCGGCACCTAGCGCGGCCCGAAGACCTGAACCGCCTGCGCCAACAACGACAACGTCATATGTGTGATCGATGAATTTATAATCGCTCATCTCTTACCTCTCCCGAGCCAGCGCCTATGCGCCCGCCGTGAACCAGATTTTTAGCACCGACAGAATAGTCGCTGCCCCTAAGGCGATCACCGCAAACGTATTCAATATTAGAAGCGCTTGGCGGGTGCCGCTCTTAGCGATGTAGTCTTCGATTACCACCTGCATGCCCAAGCGCATGTGATAAAGCGCCGCACTTATTGTCAAAATCAGCAAAATTGCATTTAGGGGTTGCGCCACCCAAGTCAGCGCACCCTCATAACCTGCTTTGCAGGCGTGGACGATTGAGTAAACGAACCACGGAACCAGGAAAAGAAGCGCCACCGCGGTGACACGTTGACGGATGTGATGCTGGGTTCCTGCGCCAGCAGCCCCAAGACCTCGAACGGATTTTGCACTCGTCGTCATATTCCGTCCCCCTAGTAAAATGATGCGAGCGACCAGATGACCGCAGCACCGATGATCGCAAAGGCGAAGTTGAACATAGACCAGAGACTCGCCAGTCCTGGATTGAAGCCAATCATTGGACCGTCCCAAATCAAGTGCCGCAGGCCATTTGCCAGGTGATAGAGCACAGCCATCGACCACAAGAACAGCAAGATTTGGCCGGGCAGGCTAAACGCAATCATTTCAACAAACGCGTAGGCCTCTGGGCCCGTTGCGAGGGCGATCAACCAAGCGCCAATCAAAAAGGCGCCGCCATAAAGACCGGCGCCTGAAACGCGGTGAAAGATCGATCCGGCCATGGTCCAATGCCATTTCCAAATCTGTAGGTGCGGCGATAGCGGGCGTGGGTCAGCCCGTCCCTGTCCAGCCATATTGAGTCTCCGATGCAAATATTTTTGCTTGGGCGCCGTTCTTAAGCGCGTCGATAGGTGTGTCAACGCGACCAGAGGTCAGACAGGGGTCACAAAATGTCATGCCGCAGGGTGAGGCGACAGCGAACAGTGACACGTCTTTTCAGATCGCGTTCTCGATTCTAGCCTAGCCCCATAATTCCAAAGGACTCATTGATTTATGCACGCAACGATCCGCTCGCTTCTCGTCGCTCTCTGTTGTGGTATGGCAACGCCTATTGCAGCCACCGAAACCTTGGCGGATCTCATCGCTGAATATGAAGCCTTTAATCAGGCCGGAAGCGCGGAAGAATCCGCGAAAGCCGCAGGCCAAGAACCCACGCGCTGGTCTGACGTATCACCACAGTTTGTCGCCGAGCGCGCGGAGCAAGCTGCTGAGATGCTGGCAGCTTTAGACGCATTGGAAGACACCAATTCCGGGCCAGAGATCGCCATCTTACGTCACTTGCTAACGGCTCAGGTCAATGCTCACGCTTATGACACCGCGCGGATCCCATTCGTTGGCGACTGGGGATTTTTCGCGCAGCCACCTTTTACGGCTATGCGCACTCGCGCCA
Organism: Pseudomonadota bacterium; assembly: GCA_038526515.1. Classification (GTDB taxonomy): domain Bacteria; phylum Pseudomonadota; class Alphaproteobacteria; order Caulobacterales; family Hyphomonadaceae; genus Henriciella. Next base: position 25,681 of record JBCBGS010000018.1, read on the forward strand.
ATACGCGTAAAAAGGCGGAAGCGTGGATCGCACGCTTGAACGATCTGCCGCGTTATTTTGACGATCAGATCACCAACATGACCCGAGGCATTGATACAGATTGGACTCAGAATGCTGATCCACTCGCCACGTCGATCGCGCAAATCCGATCGCAAATCGTCGAAGATCCGACCGAGAGCACGCTGTTTACGCCCTTCTTATCACTCGACAGCTCCAGCCTCTCTGAAGATGAGATTGCGGCGCTGAAGGCCGAGGGCGAGGCGGCGGTCGAGATCGCGATTTCTGCCTATGAGACTCTGCTCACATTCATGGAAGAGGAGTACGCCCCAGCGACCCGTGCAGGCGCTGGCATCGCCAAGCTGGATGGCGGGCAAGAAGCCTATGCAATCCATGTCGCCTTTCACACGGCCGGCGCCGGTTACACACCGGAGGACATTCATCAGCTGGGCCAGTCAGAAGTGGCTCGCATCCGCGCTGATATGGAAAGCATCATCGCGGAGGTTGGCTTTGAAGGATCTTTTGAGGAGTTCGTCGACTTCTTGCGCACAGATCCTCAATTCTACGCCACCACCGCTGAAGAGCTGCTCGAAAAAGCGTCGGAAATGAGTAAACGACTGGACGCTCTGTTGCCGCGCTATTTCAAAACGCTCCCGCGTCTTCCTTATGGCGTAGAAGCCGTACCCGCCTCCATTGCGCCGGGATACACGACGGGTCGGTATTCCGGCGGGGATGCAGAAAAAGGCATTGCGGGCACTTACCTCGTCAACACCTATGCGCTCGATCAAAGACCGCTTTATGAGCTCCCTGCCCTTTCGGCACATGAGGCGGTCCCTGGACACCATTTACAAATCGCACTGGCGCAAGAGCTCGTCGATGTCCCGGAGTTTCGGAGATCCTATTATGCGACCGCGTTCGGTGAAGGATGGGGGCTCTATTCAGAGAAACTCGCTGGCGAGGCTGGCTTTTACCGCACGCCGTATGAGCGTTTCGGCCAATTATCCTACGAGATGTGGCGCGCCTGCCGCCTCGTCGCAGATACCGGCCTTCATCACTATGGATGGACGCGCGCAGAAGCCGAAGCCTGCTTTGTTGAGAACACAGCGCTTGCTCCGCTCAACATTCAAACCGAGGTCACGCGCTATATCGGATGGCCTGGCCAAGCGACCGCTTACAAAGTTGGAGAGCTTAAAATCCTAGAGCTTCGGGCAACTGCGAAAGAAGCACTTGGTGAGAGCTTTGACATTCGCGAGTTTCACGATGTCCTACTCGGCGCTGGTGCGATGCCCTTGGATGCGCTTGAACAACGCATAAATGAGTGGATCGCGGCTGAGACCAATGCGTCCGAATAGGGCATATATTGAAAGAAAACCCCATCATGGAGCCACTCGAAAAACTCATCGCAAAAGACGCTATCCGAGATTGTCTTTTTCGGTATTGCCGCGGCATTGATCGCGCAGATGAAGCAGCCTTGCGATCCGCATACTGGCCAGATGGCGTGGATAACCACGGTCCACACCAAGGCAGCGCAAGCGGGTTTATCGATTGGGCGATGAAAGTGCTTCCTCACGCGGAACGCAACATTCATCAGATCCACAATATCCTGATCGAGTTTCAATCGGACCGCGCAGCGGTAGAGTCCTACTTCTCGGCCTTCCAGCGCCAACCCGATAGAACCGGAAAAATGCACGAGTTGACTATGAAGGGTCGCTACATTGACTGGTTCGTTGAGCGGGATGGGGAGTGGCGTATCCTGAACCGTACGGTGGTTTTCGATTGGGTGACTGAAGCGCCGCCGCCAGACGGCTCAGAAGCGGAGCGTTTCGGAGCTTTGACTCCGGTTGGCGCCAACCACCCCGACGATCCTCTTTACACGGTGATTTAGAATTCGATGCCCACGCTTACCGTTATCGAAACTGGCCTTCCTCCTGAGAAGATCCGGAAGGATTGGCCCGCCTATCCTGAGATGTTCCGAGACCTGTTAG
>JBCBGS010000019.1:0-26647 GCA_038526515.1 Pseudomonadota bacterium
CGCTTTATCTGGCACGGTTTGTGGCCCCGGAATTTACCTCCCTCTGCCCCGTAACCGGACAGCCTGACTTTGCGCATCTGGATGTGGGTTCGGGACACGTTCAAGCTTCGCCTCGTCCGGCGAGTTTGGCGCTCCGATTTGTTGGCCGAGTTGATCCAGCCCGTCATAGATCGACTTGTCAGACATGATCACCCCAAGACTGTTGGAATGAGATCAAACCGCATTCCGATGTAAAGAATATACGCCGCCAGCAACACGCCGCCTTCCCAGCGGGCGAGCTTGCGACCGGTAAACGCAAACACGAAGAGCAAGAAGACAGACAGGAAGAGCGCGCCCATATCCGTCCAAGTCACAATGCTCGCCGCTTGGCCAAATTGCATGGCTGCGATCTCAAGCGGAACGCCTGCTGCAGCGCTAGGTTCGATCAGCGTGAATGGGAAGACAATCGCCGACACACCGAGAATGCCCAAAATATTGAAGACGTTCGAGCCAAGCACATTGCCGAGCGCGACGTCTGCTTTGCCCTTACGCGCGGCGACAATTGAGGTGACGAGCTCCGGGAGACTGGTCCCGATCGCGACGATGGAAATCCCGATAACGGTTTCAGACACCCCAAACAGTCTGGCCGCGTCTGATCCACCAGAGACGAGGAAACGCGCGCCGACAATAACACCGACAATCCCACCGATCGTCATGACGATGGACAGCCAGGTCGGGTCATTATGTTCAAACTCTTCGGCCTCTTCACCGTGCATCTCTCCAGCGGCGCTGTTCGCGCGGCGATCCAAAATGACAGACGCCACCAGATAAGCGATCAGCAAGGCAGTGAACGCAATGCCAGTTGTTCGGGTAAAGCCGTCAATCCATACAATCACTGCGAAGAGGACAGTGACGCCGACCATGAAAGCGCCGTCTCGGGCCAACGCTGCAGGATTTGTCGTGATGGCACGGACAAAAGCGGCGGCGCCGATGACGAGCAAAATATTGGCGACGTTCGACCCGATCACATTTCCGATCGAGAGGCCGGTCGCGCCTTCGCTCAAGGCCTGAAGACTGGTGACCATTTCAGGGAGACTGGTTCCGAACCCAACCAAAGTGAGACCAATCACCAATTCAGACATGCCGACTTTTCGGGCGATACCGACAGATCCACGGACCAGCGCTTCACCTCCGATGAACAGAAGGAAGAAACCACCAAGGATCAAGAGGGTCATCATCATGGAACATTGCTCCGAAAATCTAGGCGCTGATATGGACGCACTTGCCAAGATGTCCAAGCGGGTAAATGATTTCGCCCAAGAGATATAGTCCTGAGGGAGGCCTGGATGCAGTTGAAAACGATTCTGACAGTCATGGTATTGGCGTTCGCGCTGCCAGCATGTGCGGTGAACGTAAACGTCAATGACACCCAACTTATTGGCAGCTCTGAAACAGACGAAGACCGGATCTTAAGTGTCTTGTCGACACAGCAGTTTGCCTGGAATGCAGGCGACATCGACACGTTTATGGCGGGCTACTGGCAGTCTCCCGAACTAAGGTTTGCTTCCGGGGGGTCCGTCACGAAGGGATGGCAGGAAACGCGCGACCGCTATCATGCGAACTATTCAGATCGCGCGCTGATGGGCGAGCTTTCCTTCTCTGACTTGGAGGTCAATATGGTGAGCTCTGACGCAGCTGTCGTGCACGGCGCTTGGTCGCTTGCCCGCGCCGAGGACAATCCATCTGGACTTTTCACACTGGTCTTCCGCGATATGGATGGCGGTTGGAAAATCGTCAGCGACACAACCACGTCGGCGGATTGAGCATGGGATTGCCCCGCATCCGCCAACTCGTCTTCGCCTCATACGATGCCGAAGATATTGAGCGCCTGCGCCATGTCTTAGATCTCGGAACGGGTTTTGTGGATCCCGGTGTTGGCATGTTCGGTCTCACCAATGGTGTTTTCGCATTGGGGGATCAGTTTCTAGAGGTCGTCGTGCCCGTTGAGGAGAAGACCGCAGCCGGTCGTTTCCTCGATCGAAGCCAAGGGCTCGGCGGCTATATGGCAATCTTCCAAACCGATGATCTTGCGCGGGTTCGCTCTCACGCGGACGCAAACAGTATTCGCCGCGTCTGGGATATTGATGTGGAGGATATTTCCGCAAGCCATCTTCACCCGGCTGACATCGGTGCCGCGATTGTCTCAATTGATGAGGCGCGTCCGGCGGGGTCTTGGCGATGGGGCGGCCCAGATTGGGAGAAGAGCTCCGAACCGGGTGCGTTGAAGGAGCTAGAAATCACCGCCGCTGATCCGCGCTCCCTCGCGATGCGATGGGGCGGTGTCTTGAATGTTACGCCGAAATCAGTTGGACACGACATCTGGGACCTTTCGCTTGCAGAAGGACTGGTTCGAGTCATTCCTGGCGATCGCGACTATCTCAGCAAATACACGCTAATCCATCCTCAAGCTCAGGCCTGCTTAGAGCGTGCGCAAGCGGCAGGATTGCCCGTCCAAGACACCAGCTTTCAATTCGCAGGCGTGCAGATCGCACTTATGACAGATTGATCGGTTTGTGTTGGGCGCTACAAGGCGAGGTTAGGGATTCGCCAGAGCAAATGGCGCGATAAGGGTTTTTGCAATGAAACAGGGCACGCTTGATCTCGAGACCAGTAATTCGCGTATTGAGAGCTTCATTGAAGGCAAGCTGTTTCGGAACTTCATCACGACTTTGATCATCGTCAATGCGGTGATCCTTGGCGTGCTGACTTATGAACGGTCGATGCCGACAGGCCTGGTCTCTTCATTGAGTTGGTTCGATCAGGCCGTGACGATCGTCTTCTGTGTCGAAATCGCGCTGAAGATCTCCGTCTACCGGTTTAGCTTCTTCAAGTCAGGCTGGAATTGGTTCGACTTCCTCGTTGTCGCCATATCGCTGATCCCAGGCGGCGCGGCCTTCTCTGTCCTCCGGGCTATGCGGGTTCTGCGTATTCTTCGGCTTCTGCACATTGTTCCGATGATGCGCCGGATCACTGAGGCGCTGCTCAACGCGCTGCCAGGCATGGGGGCGATCCTCGCCGTCCTGGCGCTCCTGACTTATGTCGGCGCGGTCATGGCGACCAACCTGTTTGGCGACACGACGAATGAGGAAGTACTGCAGCTATTCGGTGATCTGCCAAGCTCTGCCTATTCGCTGTTCCAAGTCATGACGATGGATGGTTGGCGCTTTGAAGTCGTTCAAAAGGTCGTTGATGACGGCAATCCATATGCGCCTTTCTTCTTCTTGATCTTCATCTTCATCGCAAGCTTTGCGGTCTTGAACTTGTTTATCGCCTTGATCGTGGATGCGCTCGCGGCCGAACAGCGGGCCGCCACCGAAGAGCATCTCGATGAGATTGAAGAAGACATGGATGAGGAATTCGGTTCCGCCGACAAAGAGCGCGACGAAATTCTTGCGCTCCTTCATGAACTGAAAGCTGAAATCGCTGAGCTCAAAGCTGAGAAAATGAAGTCCGCTTCCAAATAAAGATGTCCCGCCAGTGCAAGTCTGGCGGGACAATGGGAAGCGTAGGATGGGGGGACGCAAGCGCTTCCCACTTTTTTACCGGATCGTGGCTTAGCCAGCTGGCAGCAGCACAGTATCAATCACGTGGATGATGCCATTCGAAGCGGCGACATCTGCAGCGACGACGGTTGCTGTTGAACCCGGTGCGGTCAGCACAACACCATCTGTACCATCAACATTCAAATCACCGTTTAGTGTGGTCGCAGTGATCGTTTGACCTGCAAGGTCGCCAGACTTCACTTTTGATCCTGCAATCACGTGCAGTTTGAGTACGCCTGCGAGTGCGTCTTTGTTTTCTGGCATCAGAAGTGTCTCAACAGTACCAGCAGGTAGCGCCGCAAAAGCTTCGTCTGTTGGTGCAAACACTGTCAGAGGTCCATCACCTTTCAGAGCACCAACCAGACCGGCAGCTTCAGCGGCTGCGAGCAGCGTTGAGAAAGAGCCCGCAGCAGCGGCAGTATCAACAATGTCAGCTTTCGCTTTTGTGTAGCCTTCGCCAGTAATGGCGGTGGTGTAGCTCGCGTCTACGCGGTGCGTCGCGTCTTTTTTAGAGGAGCAAGTATCGGCAAATGCTGGAGCAGCAAGTAGACCGGCTGAGATTACGAGAGTTGCGAATTTCACGGGTTTTCTCCGTCACAAATTACGACCCGAACCATATCGGCGTCATATTAGGTACGATATCGTATATAAAATAGATTTTCGGATGACTCGAATTTAATGAATCGAAATCCGACCCCTTAAGGGGCGTGTCAGTTTCGCTCACTCACACTTTTAAGGAATACGCGCTATAGGTGTGTTCATGAATATGTGGCAGCGCCTGATTGAGAGCGGAAAACGCTTGTTTGATGTCGATGTAGAGGATGAACCTCTGCCGGCCGATCTCGAATGCGCGCCAGATCCGAATGATGTCGGCTTCACCGCGGCCGTTGTCGGCCTGGGCGCGAAAATGGCGAAGGCCGATGGACGCGTCACCGATGACGAGATCATGGTCTTCTCTCGCGTCTTTCAAACGGCCCCAAAAGATGCCGCCGCCGTGAGGCGTGTGTTCAACCTCGCCCAGCACACGGTCAGAGGCTATGAATCCTACGCACGCAAGATCGGCCGGAAGTATGCCGCACGACCCTGTTTGCTAGAAGGGGTCCTCGATGGCCTGTTTATGATTGCCACGGCAGACGGCGTCGTCACAAAGGATGAGCTTACCTATCTGCAAACCGTTGCGACGGCGTTCGGGTTTAGCGAAGCCACATTCAGACGGATCAAAGCTGGCCATATGGGCCCGGACAGGGATGATCCTTATCATGTTTTAGGCGTCGCACATGATGCAGAATTCGATGAAATTCGGCGCGTCTATCGCCGTCTCATGGCGGATAACCATCCAGATCGCGTCATCCAGAATGGCGCGCCTCGTGAGTTTGAGACCGCCGCGCATGAGAAGGCTGCAACCATTACGAGCGCCTATGCTCGGATTCGAGCAGAACGCGGCCTGATCGCCGCAAATTGATCGATGGTCATAATCTAAACATTGACGGCACCCCTCTTGCACGCCATCTAAAGTGGATAAGAGGCAAAACATGACCGCAACGCATTCCGCTCCGTTTGGATTTCCGCACAATCTGTTCGCGCTTTTGCGCCGAATGGGGAACCTTTTCATGAAAGGTGTGCTCGGCTTTGCGATCATTATGATGGCGGGGATTTTGGCCGTTGCGACCGCAGCCGCCGGTATCGCACTCGCCGCGTATGCCCTTATTCTGCGCCTATCAGGTTCTAGCTCAGACCGGGGCCAGACCCGTTATGAAGAGACGGCGGAAAACGGCACCATCACGCTGGAAGCCAAAAAGACGCCACGCGGCTGGACCGTCGAGTAATCCGCTAAGCGGCTTTCTCCGTCATTCCTTCAATAAACAAGGTTTGCGTCGGATAGGCGAACTCTAGGCCGTGCTCCTGCAAACCGCGGAAGAGTGCGAGCAGCACGCGCGACCGCGCCGCCATGGAGCGATTAAAGTCTGGCTGAAGCGAATAGAAGACTAGCTCATAGTCGAGAGAACTCGGCCCAAACGCCGCCATGCCACAATAATCGAAATCAACCGCGGGGACGTCTTTCACGATCTCCGCGACGATTTCTGGGACTTTATCTGCAAGCTCGGGATTGGTTTGGTAGATCACACCAAACACCGTCTCGATCCGTCGCCGCGACATACGCTGCATATTGTGGATCTCATAGTCCAAGAGATTGGTGTTCGAGATAATCATCTGCTCGCCGGACTTCGACCGGATGCGCGTCGTCTTCAGCCCGATATCCTCAATGATCCCCCAGCTATCGCCGTAGCGGACCGTATCACCGACTTGAAACGGCTTATCGATGACAATCGATAGAGACGAGAACAGATCCCGGAAAATCCCCTGGGCCGCGATACCGATTGCGATACCACCAATACCCAGACCTGCGAGCAGCGCGGTAACATCCGCGCCGACATTGTCCAAGATCAACAGGAGCGCAACCGACCAGACCGCGACCGAGATGAACCATTTAATGATGTTGAACGCGGAGGCCAGCGCCCGAGCATCGCCGCTCGACCGCGCAACATTGCGGCGGATAAAGGAGACCGCAAATTCCTGAACCCATTCCGCGATTTGCAAAATCGCTGCGAGCACGAAGAAGATTTTCACAATCACCGAGACCGCTTGCGGCAGGCCCAGCATCGCATCGGTCAGCGCAAACGCGATCATGATCATGAAGTAGGTGTGGAAGCTTTTCACGACCCGCTGCAGCAGCGCCGTAAATGAAAACTCATCGCCTTGCGGCAAACGCACGATCCCTTTCAGGATCGCCCAGCGGGCACAGAGCTGGGCAAGAGTTATGGTGACCACGAGGCCGAGGGCGATCAGCGCCTCAAGCTCTCCAGAGCCAATCCAGTCGACAAACTCGGTCGCGGCTTCGGTCGCTTGCGCCGTGGTTTCGGTGATCGCTTCAATCGGATCAGGCGCCGGAGAAGACGTCTCATCGGGCGCTGTTTCTTGCGCGCGCTGCAAAACCGGTCCGCTTATCCAATGCCAGATGCTCATGCTGCGCCCTCTCGCTTCAGTCCAAGACGACCCGCCGCGGCGTCGATGACGCGCAGCGTCTCGTCCCACAAGTCCAGAGAGGCTAGGTCGGAAAGATGAAAAAACCGTGCGTCAGCCGCATCATCGCCAGCAACTGGCTCGCCGCTTTGCCACTGCGCAACGAAATCAATCAGGACATAGTGCCGGGTGATCAGATCGCCGCTGCGGTTTTGAAATACCGCATCAACCACGTCGACCAGATCCACCAAGACAGCATCGACCCCTGTTTCTTCTTTCAGCTCACGCAGGGCTGCGGTGCGAACAGGCTCACCCGGCTCAACCCGGCCGCCCGGCATAGACCATTCGCCCTGCTTCGGCGGCGTTCCCCGGCGGATCAGCAGCACTTGTTCATCCCGAAAACACACCACGCCCACGGCCGGGACGGGTCGTAAATCTTTCACGGGTTTCGCTGTCGCACGCATGGCAGGCAGATTGCACAGAATGTCTTGAAGACCTCGTAAACAGTTTGTGCCAAAGGGGGTCGCTCATCTACGAAAGCGCGTCATGGCGAAGCGAAAAGACAGATCGATCAGTCTTGCCTTGCAAGGTGGCGGTGCGCACGGGGCCTTTACCTGGGGCGTCCTGGATCGGCTGATTGAGGAAACCGGGCTGACCATCAAAGCCATTACCGCGACCTCAGCCGGCGCGACCAATGCTGTCGCCTTTGCCGCTGGTTTGGCGCAAGGCGGACCAGATGGCGCGAAAGAAGCGCTCGAACGCTATTGGCGCACGGTCTCCCAGAAAGGCGCTCCATTCTCAGCGTTTTCTTGGGCCAACTCGCCGTTCACCGCCCTGCCCTTCGGACCCTTCCAGGCAGCGATGGCCTTTACCAGCATCGCCAGCCCCTATGAGTTCAATCCATTCGATATCAATCCCCTTCGCGATGCATTGGATGAAGCCGTCGACTTTGAGGCTGTCCACGCCGCGCCTGTAGACCTGTTCCTCTCAGCCACAAACGTCGAAACCGGGAGGGTCAAAGTCTTTCAAGGTAGCGAAATCTCTCGCGATGCCGTTCTCGCATCCGCCTGTCTCCCGCAGACATTTCGTGCAGTTGAGATCAATGGCCAAGCCTATTGGGATGGCGGCTATATGGGCAATCCAAGCCTGTTTCCCCTCATCTATGCGAAGGCACCACGGGACGTGTTACTCGTGCTTTTGAACCCAATCTCGCGTCTTGGTGTGCCGAAGCGGGTTCCAGAAATTATGGATCGCCTGAATGAGATCAGCTTCAACGCGTCTCTGATTGGTGAGCTGCGCGCCATCGCCTTCGTTCAGAAACTGCTCGATGATGGCATGCTGAAAGAGACTGCGATGAAGGAGTATCGTCGCCTGACCATTCACGCTGTCCGCGGCGGACAAGTCCTGCGCGATCTGTCCCTACAAACCAAATACGATACGAGTTGGACCTTTTTGACCGACCTTCGGGACAAAGGCCGTGCGGAGGCTGAGCGCTGGCTTGGGTCCTGTTCGAAGTATCTCGGCTCTGGCGAGTCGAGCGTCGATCTCCAGAAAGAATTCCTGCAAGACTAGGTGCGGGTCAGGAACCACATTTGCGCCGCGCCGATTATACGGTCCGCGAGGAGTGTCCATCCGTCCACATCAAGCACCTCATCTTCCGCCGTTTCCGCAACAATCAAGGCGCCGGGCGCGAGCCACCCTCCATTGGTCAACGCCTTGAGGCATGGCTCAACTAATCCCTTGCGATAAGGCGGGTCCATGAAAGCGATATCAAAAGGCGCGCCCAAGCCTGCGGGCAAATCGCCAAGGTCTGTGGCGCTGCGACGGTGGATTCGCGTTGTCCCGAAAAGCTGCAACGTATCTACATTTTCACGGATAGCTCCGCGCGCGGCGTGAGCCGTTTCAACGAAGAGGCAAAAGGCGGCGCCGCGTGAGATCGCTTCGAGGCCCAGGGCACCGGATCCTGCAAAAAGATCAATCACTCGCGCGCCTTCTAGGTCAGGCGCCCAGTCTGCATGCGCGAGAATATTGAACAGGCTTTCTCGTGCGCGATCAGACGTTGGCCGCGTCGCATCGGTCTTTGGCGCCTTTATCGGCCGCCCCTTAAACTGTCCTGCTACGATCCGCATGGCTTGCCTTTATGCGCTCATAGCGCGATGGGGAAGAGATGACCGCCACCTCTGATCCAATGCAACGCGCCATCGCTCTGGCAAAAGACGCCGCTGCGCACGGTGAAGTGCCTGTCGGCGCGGTGGTTTTCGATCCCAAAACGGGCGAAATTGTTGCGGATGGTCACAATCAACCGATCGCGGATCATGACCCCACCGCCCATGCTGAAATCAAAGCGCTACGGGCAGCGGCCGCGAAGATTGGCAATTACCGCCTCACCGGACTGCACCTTTATGTGACGCTGGAACCATGCGCGATGTGCGCTGGCGCCATCAGTCTGGCGCGGATTGAAAAACTGATCTTTGCCGCGGACGACCCAAAAGGCGGCGCTGTCCTGCATGGTCCGAAATTCTTCGAACAAGAGACCTGCCATTGGCGCCCAGCGGTGGAACAAGACGAAACCTATGCTGAAGAAGCAGGTGCGATGCTAACCGACTTCTTCCGCGCCCGCCGGAAATCCCAAAAGCGCTAGTCGCGCTTCAGCTCTCCGAAAAAGCCGACCACTTTCACAATCTTCCCGGCATCGTTGATTTCAGTCATGTCGAAGCCTGGCATGATCAGTTTTCCATTCTGATGGATGGACCAGTGATAACGGCAATGATTGTTTTGAATATCCACCTCACTTGCACGGGCATAATCTGAGCCCGGGATTTCCGCCTGCACTTGGTCGACCATGCGCAGGAACGCTTCACGCCCGATAATGTTATGATTGGGATCAACGAAGTGGACATTGTGCTCCATGCAGAGCTCCGTCAGACGGCGTTTCTCAGCGCTGTCCGTTGTGTTCCAAATCTGCATCATTTGTCCCAAGCTTTCTGGATACTCTGACATCGTATGCTCCTTCTTTATAAACCGACCGTCGGTTTGTTTACATTTCTGAGTGGATCTGTAAAGAGGGAGCATGGTCACTCAGCAACAACGCTCTGATTCAACGCGCGAAAAACTTCTGGCCGCGTTTAGAACCTCGTTCTTGAAACGGGGATTTGAGCAAACAACTGTCCAATCGGTTCTGACAGAGACGGGCTTGAGCAAAGGGGCGATGTACCATCACTTTCGAAGTAAGTCAGAGATCATCGAAGCGCTCTACGAGCATGAATCCAGATCTGCGATCGCCAAAGTTTTCGCTGCGCCGACTGAGAACACATCTGCACTGTCGCGGCTCAAATCCGCCTATCTCGAGTGGACCAAGATCGTAAAAGACCCAAACATTGCGAGCATTCTGTTCGAGATTGGTCCCGCTGCGATCGGCGAACAAAGAGCAAGAGAGATCGAAGACGCTGCCAGTCGCCAATCGATCAAACGGCTTCTCGATAAAGCCATTGAGGCTGGAGAAATCGCGCCGCCAGATCCTAACCTGCTGATTTCTTTGTTGAACGCCTTGGTTGCCGAGGCAGCGCTCTATCAACTCCGCTCCGGCGAAGACGCGCAAGCGTCATTGGAACTTACAATCGATGGCATGTTCCAAGCCATGCGCGCTTAGCGCACGTGGCCTCAAAATCTACCTTTTAAGGAAAATGGTGGAGCCAGACGGAATCGAACCGACGACCTCTTGCATGCCATACAAATTTGCGTGCCTCTAATCTTATGAATTATTAGAATAATTTGTACTTTACGTGATCATCGGTGATCAGAAAAAATCAACAAAATCAGGTGCTGCATCATTCAGTTCGTGTGAATTCCGTGTGAACCACATCGGGCCATTCGGGTCGTCCCTTAAGCCTATGAACTCGCCGCATCAGTTGATTTAGTAAATTTACTGCTCGCTTTTCGCGCAAAAAGGCCTTTTTTGCATGTTCTGCATTGCCAGCCCCAAATCCAGGGTAATCCTGAATTAGACGTTTAGTTTCTGCATAGTTTTGAAGCGTTGTTCATCGTTCTAGATCACCACGATGCTTCTGAGAGTGTTATTATTGCCGCCGGGCATGCGCGGTGGACTCGCCTCTCATCACAGTTTTATGTTTAAGCTTGCAACGTATGGGACCTCAACCAATAGGTGCTCGCCAAACGCACTTCATTTTGGCTGAGTTCGCGAGTCTAGGGTATTTGGAATTGCTCGAACGTGCTGCAAGCTATATCGCCGGTTTCGTTGTGAAGCTCTGGTCTGTTTTGCAGGATCTTGATCAGGTTGTAGATCTCTACGATCGCAGGTGGGCGACATCCATCGGTCTGCCGGTGCCAACACAGCCTTCGCTTGCACCGATACAATAACACTTAAATACCCCTACAAGCGCTAAGGGCAGGCTGAGACTTCAATCACAATATCCAGTAATTCATCGAATAGCCATGCCGGGTTGGGCAAGGTCTTTTCTGCTCTTGCAAAAAAGGGAGCGTCGAAGGAGTGTTCGGCGCGCAGCAAGCGTTTTCTGGCGAAAACGTCAGTCAGCGAGCGTCTCCAAAGAGGGCGATCACACCTCTTTTAAGACCGGCTGACGTCGTTCTGTATTATGTCTGTAAGTCAGATACCGAGCGTGACCAGGAAATGTTACTTTGATTGATCATGGGTATGCCGCCAATCAGGCGGCAGAAGCTACTCTACTATTTAGACGAAATATTTCGCACACATATTTAGAATTCTCATATCATACCCGACTCCAAGTAAGAATATTCCCCCCTGAGCCACCGACGCAGACGGAGGAGGCGCTGCCCTCATCTGGGCTTTCACCAGGGCCTGAAGTCCTGATGAGAGATCTAGCTCTGGAAGAACGATGACTACTGGAGAAGAGGAAATAACTGTGCATGAGGAAACAAGTAGGGCTCGCCAACCGACGCTGGCGAGCCCAAATTCGTTTTTACTAGACCTGACGTCGGAACATAGGGACGGAACGTTATTTAACCGCTTGCCGTGAATCACATTCCTAGAACGCAATTTGGTTCATCGGCTACTGGCGTTCTGTTCAACGAACTCATAGCAGAAATCTATGCCAAGAGGATGATATGATACTTTTCATTTACGTCGTAGTTCACGTCCTTTTCTTGCTCCCGAATAACCAGCGATGAAACATATGATGAATGACAAAGCGATCACAATGGGCCCGCCTCCAAGCCATCCGATAAACACACTCAGAACAGCTCCCGCGACAAAGCCTGACAAAAAATCGATAGGTTTCATTTTTCGAAGCGTGCCGCCGCCATAGTTAAACAGCGAATCGCTCCTTTCGTCTGCTAGTTATTCGAAGCGGTATATTTAACCGCCCGGATTGATCCATCCGCCGCTATCCGTAGGCACCAAATGCGGATAGTTATTCTCAAGATAACCATCAGGATAAGGTCCAGGCATAGGTGGAAAGTCGTGCCCAGGGCCGGACTGATTGTGCCCAGATAGATTGCTTGCACCCTCATAGACTAACCATCCGGCCGTCGCGCCGGCTACTGCACCAATTCCCGCGCCGATTGGTCCGCCTAAGGCGCCAACTCGTGCCCCTATGTTGCCGCCCGCTCGCGCGGCAGCAGCGCCAGACCCAATAACAACCACCTGTCCTAGCGTCAGCTGGTAGTCGCCGTCTGAGTTCCCGTCTAACATGCCCGGATTGTTGTGACTGCTCGGATCATGGCTAGCTCCGGCTACTTTATCAATCTCTTTGAAATTTAGTTCTCTCACAATAAACATCTCCACTTAATATTACGAGTTATGAGGAGCCGAGTTGCTTCCGGCCCTCAAGTTTTGTCGGCGCTTCACCGCCGGATGCCCGAAGACATTCGAAATGGTTATGCAGTGAATTAGTACAAGTCAACCGAAAGCAGTATGAATTATCGCCAAAGGAGCGATGAAAAAATGTGAGGCAGCAATTTTTAATACCGTTTTCAAATCAAACCGTGTCCTTTATGCGAAGATGTCGCAGCACTAATCAAACGTCTCGGACCTTTTTGCCCAAAGACTTGGCCGTGTCTGTTGTGCGCGCAAAAGAAGTCATAACAAAAAGCCGGTTTTGACCGAGGGCTCGTTTCAGAGTAACTTTGAGGTATTGGACAGTACTGCGACGAGAACGCGAGGCTTTGATTATCGCAGGCTCACAATTGACCAGGAACACGAATCTTGGTGTTTTCGTGACAATGAAGTTTTTGCGCTTTGCGGGCTTCATTTGCGTGATCCGAAATGATCATCAAGTTTGGCGCGTCTGTGTTAGCGGGCATCCTCCGGATGAAAACCACGCCCGGCGCCATGGGGCAGAGAGTATCGAGACGATGCTTATTTGTCACCAAGTCGTAAGTATGTCTGAATTTCAAGGCGCGTTCCGTTTGAGCGTGCCGAAAGTTTTCTGAGGATCAACCTCGGATTGTATCCCAATCTTCGGGATAAAAGGAGCAGGCCATGGAACATGTGTTCGGCTTGCTCGTTTCGCTCGCGAGCCCGTTGTTCGCATTCTTCCGGCGTATCGACCGGTCCCATCTCTACAATTCTACTTCAGGTAAAACGACGAAACGCGTCTCTAAACAGAGAAGCGTTCTTTGGGGTGCCTGGAGTTCGAAGACGACGGTGAGCGAAACGAGTGAGTGGGACGGGCGCTCTAAAGACTAGTCGCCCTCCGCACCGCTGATGTCAAAAAATCTTGGTCTTCTTCAGGGAGCTGGACTCGGCCATTTTTTGAATTGTAATAATATTACTTTTATGCTTTCTTCTGAAGAACCAATCTCATTAAGCGTTCAGTTTTTGGGATCAATCGGCGGCTTCATTACGTCCGCTAATAGGAAAGAGCCCGCTTTAAGAGAGTTCCAGTCAGTGCCGAGCGATGATTATACGCACGAAGGTGCATTTTCGATATGACCGGCGGTGTCAACAATGCCATTCCACCGGATCTGGTCCTGAATGTGAGCTCGTTTTGGAAGCCCATCAACAAATTTGTTCTTCCCATTCCTTCTTTCGTAGTTATTGATACTTTATCGATCAGGTCAGTGGTGAAGCGCTACCTGCCTCGAAATCGGCATACAAGCCGAAGCAAAAAGACATGTGGAGAAAAACGAATGCGTGACATTAAGCACGATGAATTAGACCTGGTGGGCGGAGGCCGTAAGGCCAGTCTGTTTTTTGGATTTCAGCCCGGAAGCCCGCGCGGTGAGATCCTGCCTGAAATTCAAGACTTGCAAATCCAAACTGGAAACAGAGCGATTACGCGCGGTGGATTTCGAAACTTTTTCGGATTGCGCCGATCAACGAGAACAGATTGGTCGATCAGTCATTTAAGCGACCTGTTTTAGGGCTATCGAAGAACCTCAGTTCAATTTCGAGAGGCGTGTGGCACAGAGGGTTGGGGTTTCTGACCTCGATAGAAGAGCCACGCGCCCATTAGCTTTCAATCCAAGTGGTGGAGCACTTGTATGTCCTCAGATTTATTTCGTGAGGAGGCGCTGGAGTTTCAAAGCGCTTCCAATTCTCGGTTCGGGAAACCGACAGGGGTGCTCCCACCTTCTTGGGTGCTAATCACGCTATTCTTGGCGGCCTTCATGGCGGCGCTCATCACGTTTCTGCTTTCGGTAGACTTCGCCCGCAAGGAAACTGTGCGTGGTAAGCTTCGTGTCGATGGGGCGGAAGCGAAACTCTATGCGCTGGAAACCGGACTTATCACCAAGGTGATGGTGGAAGATGGGCAGGCAGTTAACGCGGGTGATCCAATCGCTGAGATCACTTCTGAACGCTACATGAGTGATGGCGGGGCGCTGAGTGAAGCGACGCTGAAGCAGCTCGAGCGCGAACGAGAGACACTTGAACGCCGTAAGGCTGCGATTGAAACCGCGTCGGATTTAAGCATCCGTGCGGCTGAGCAAAGATACAATGACGCCAAGCGGCAAGAGCGTGAATTGAAAGACCAACTCACCGTTGTGAAACGACGCTTGGAGATCGCTCGCAATCGAGCAGCGGATGCTGAACAATTCTTGGAAGAACAGCTGATCGCCGAACCGCAACTAAATGAGCGATTGGAAGCAGCGGCCTCGCTTGAGCAAATGGTTCTCCAAACCAATGGTCAAGTGAATGAAGCCGTTGCCGCTCAATCCCGTGCAGCGCTGGAAAAGCGACAGTTGCAAGCCAACCGCGATCGCGACCTTGCCGACATTGACCAACGCTTGGAGCAGATGAACGCGCAGATCCAACGCGCG
This sequence comes from Pseudomonadota bacterium, assembly GCA_038526515.1. Classification (GTDB taxonomy): domain Bacteria; phylum Pseudomonadota; class Alphaproteobacteria; order Caulobacterales; family Hyphomonadaceae; genus Henriciella. The sequence goes on from JBCBGS010000019.1 coordinate 14,862, forward strand.
GATGCCGATACAGTTCATATTGTTCGCGCGCCGATCGAAGGCAGGATCACGGGACTTCAAGCGAGAACCGGGGAGCAGGCCCTGAATAGCATACCGCTCGGGATCGTCTTACCTCAGGACAGCGAGCTAATCGCCGAAGTTTATCTCCCGTCCAGGGCAATTGGGTTTGTCGAACCCGGGCAGATTGTGAAGCTCCAGTATGATGCGTTCCCCTACCAGAAATTCGGAATTGCGCTTGGTGAAATCCAGGGCGTTGCGAGCACGGCTCAGTTACCGCAAGAGCTGAACGTGGCAAGTCAAACGAGTGAGCCACTTTACAGAGTGTCTATAACCCTCGCCAGGCAAACTGTGGAAGCCTTTTCGAAAGAAATGCCTCTGCAGGCAGGAATGGAATTTACAGCGGATATCGTTCTGGAAAATCGTCGACTTTCGGAGTGGCTGCTTGAGCCGCTGGCTGCAAAATAGGATAATTTTAGTTCAAAATAAATCCATGGCCGAACCTTTGTCGAAAGTCGGTATAGAGTTCCTTCATGAATTACGTGCGCTCGTAATCTCTGTGAATTTTGCTTTTTTGATATCAAAACACCCAACACACGTAAGACTGATTTTGCGGCAAAACAAGTCAAGAACGCTCCGCTTGAAACGATTCCCATTTCTAGACCCTGTATGCTATCTGAACATTAAAGGAGTTTTCTATCCATGACCTCGCTTAAATCTCTTGCTCCAATCATTCTTGTTAGCATTTTTGGTGGATGCGTTGCACCCCACCCCCTCTCAACAGAAGAAAAGCTGGAGCGACGTCAGGACCTCGACAATTGGGTGAAGTGTGTTGAGGAACAAGAAATTCATGAAATAAAACAAGACGCTACCGGCGAACCAAAGACCCGGCCCCCTAGTTGTGACTGACGGGGTCGGAGTTTATCACTCGGACAATCATTCGAGCGCCAGACCGCCGAATGTCTAACTGGGTCACGACCCCCTTCGGCGCGAATGCTCTTTCTCTAAGAGTCGAAATGGAACCGACACCGAAGACTTTGCCGTCAACCGCAAGTATTTGATCCCCATCGCGCAATCCAGACTGATATGCGGAGAATTTCTGATTGAGTTTACCTACAAAAAATAGATCGTTTTCTTGATCGTATAATAGCTCACCTACCCCCCACTGGTTGTACCCGGCACGTGGTAGGGCACCATGAAGCTCAGCAAACTGCTGAAGGGGTGAAAGTGTTAGCTCAGCGTCCTCAAGAAAGTCGCTGCCGACGACGCAAAATCTCCTCAAGTCGTTAGTTTCTCCGGGACTATCCGTTTGCTCAAGCGAAAAAACCATTCCACTACCAGCCAACCCTTCGATGGTCGCAGTTTCGTCGAAAACATCGATCACACGCTGGCTGGCGCTGGCAGAGTGTGAGCTACTCCATTTGAGTGTGTCAGCGGTGGCTAGATGATCATAAAGAGTAGAAAAACGAGGAACAAAAACGGAGGCCCTATGGGAAAATCCAGTATCCAATATACATGCAAAGTCTTGCCCTTGGGCCTGGATAGAAACCATATAAGGCCACCTTGCTCGGTCTTTTTGATCGGGAGCACTGGCAACGGGGCTAACTTTTAGGTCCCCGTTTCTACGGTCAATCTCAACTCTAATCCGCGTGAGAGCATCACGCCCTAATAATGCCGACGCCTCAGTTTGAAATGAACCCCAGAATGGGTCAGAGGCTTCGCTATCAGCAGCGATCGTGAACGCGGATACCGAGAGCGTTCCACAAAGATCAAACCTTGTCTCTCCGACGTGCCTTAGTAGTTTAAGTGGGGCTCCAAACGTCTGAGCCACAATCACGTCATCGTTGGAGACCTGTGTTCCCTTGGGATACTCACTCGAAACAATTGTAGCTGAGGCACCTGTGTCGAAGTAGAGCTTTGCGCCGTCCACATTGATAGATGGAAGATGTCCTATCTCTGGCTTAATCAGCTTAAAGGAACATGCATTCTTGGGGCTTTCAGATGCGGCCTCCGAATTGAGGAATAAGCCTTGAATCACAACGGCTGTAGCGACTAACTCAAATCGGAGGCTCATCATTTGTTCAGACTTTAGAACCGAACTGTTACAGTACCAAATGTCCCGCTATTCCCGGGTGTGTTCGGTCCACCCTCTGTCGTGGTTGAGACACCGACGGTGACGCCATTATCAAATGTGTAATCGGCGCTCCAATCTCCATCGCTATTAGTGTTGAGATTTAGATCGAAATCTCCATCTCCGTCAGTATCGGCGGATACGTCGGCAGACCATGAATCAAGGCCATTTGATCCCCCTGAAGTTTCGACACCTCCAGTCACTGGTGGTCCTGTCTGATCGGAACTATCGAAACCTCCAACACCAGGTATCGTAAGGCCCCTGCTATCGTTAAATGGATCATCGAGCGGGTTTTCAGTATTGTCCCAGCCTCCGCTCACAAATCCTAATTCCTGGACATTGAGTTCTCTCATTTGCATATCTCCACATGCAGGTTTTTCAAAACAATGGGGATTTGCAAAGCTTGCTTATCCCCTCTCAAAAACCGGTGCTTCACCACCGGATGCCCGAGGGCATGACTGAGAGGTTAACCAAGACAAAAACTGTGTCAACTCAGATATTTATGAAAGAACAATAATGGAACATTTATCTGTGAAAAAGTCTGAAAAATCTACTTTTCGCACTTTCAAAAATTGCTTTCGCGCCCTCAAGTTGAATTATCCCATTTTGTGCAGGTTTAACTTCATCGGTTGCGGTCGATGAGAGACTTTTATTGTTTATGTCGGAGTTTGATTTGGGTGCCGTTTGTTTGACTGCATCCACGGGCCGAGGCTTAAACTCAACTGGCCGAAGCTGCCCTCGATTTAACGCAATAACCTTATCCGCTGCCGCCAAAGTTTCAGGACGATGCGCCGCGATAATGCGGGTAATGGATAGCTTCTTTAGCTGGGCATTGATGTGGCGCTCCGTGTTCACATCAAGCGCGCTCGTCCCTTCATCCATCACTAGCAATTTAGGCTTACGATAGAGCGCTCGCGCCAGCATCACACGCTGTTGTTGCCCACCAGAGAGTGTGGTTCCCATATCGCCAACGAGCGAGCGATATCCCATGGGCATCGCCTCGATGTCGTCATGGATGGCAGCGATCCGTGCGACCTCTCGAATGCGGTCTCGGTCGGGTTTCTCGTCGAAGAGGCTAATGTTCTCTTCAATTGAACCCCCGAGGAGCGTGTCATCCTGCATGACGACACCCATCTGCTGACGTAAGCCGGAGAGCCCCCATTTGCTAGCTTCGAGACCGTCATAAAGGATCTTTCCGTGCGACGGTTCGTAAAGCCCGAGAATCAATCGCAGTAATGTCGATTTCCCTTCGCCCGACGGTGCCGCGAGCGCCACGAATTCACCGGGCTCAATCTCCAGGTTGGCGCCTTTCAGAATGTCGGGTTCAAACCTGGCGTATCTAAAGTGTAAGTTTCGGATCGTGATCCGACCTTCAAGCTCTCGATTGGAAGGCGGCGTTTGCAGGCCCGCTTCCTTCTTATGGAGCGCGATGTCTGACACGCGCTCTAGGTGCACATCAAGCAGCTTGAAGTTCACATAGGTCTCGAGCAGTGCCATCAGTTTCTGCTCGAACTGCCCCTTATAGGCGACAAAAGCCGTGATCATCCCAATGGTCATCGCGCCGCCGATCGCGCTACTTGCGGCCAGATAGACCACCAGGATGTTAGACAGCCCCATCAAGGTTTGGCTTATCGCGCCGTAGCCAATGTTGACATTGCCCATGCGGATTTGTGCGTTCAGCGTATCCGCCGCGAGGTTGCGCCAAAGACCTTCGCGCTCATTCTCTATGCCAGCGACTTTAACGGTCTGCATGGCGCGCAAAGTCTCTAGGAACTTAGTGTTCTCTTTAGCGTCCGCGACGAGGAAGTCCCCCGAGAGACGTTTAGAGAGCGATAGGAATGCAAAGCGGAGTAGGCCGTAGACGACAACAAAACCAACAACGACAAAACCCAGCATCGCGTCGTAGAGAAAGATGATAATGCCGAGGAAGATCGCCAAGAAGCCATCGATCAACGCAGCGATGGCTCCATTTGCAATGAAGTCTCGGATCGGCGCCAGAGATTGGAAGCGCTGCTGAATATCGCCGACATGCCTGCGATGGAAGTAAGCGAGCGGCAGTCTCGACATGTGATGGAAGAGGCTGGCTTCCATATCGAACGCAAGGATGTTTGAGAGGAACTGGAAAACCAAGCCGCGAATGATCGTGGTGACGGCCTCAAAGACCTTGAGGAGCGCGAAGCCCACCGCGATTGCGGCGAGGAGAGACACGTCCCCTTTCAGGATCGCCTCATCGATCACTAGCTGCATATAGTAGGGCGAAAGCAAGACGAAGACTTGCAGAAAAATAGAGAGCGCAATGCCTTGAGCAATCGCTTTCCAAGCCGTTCCGCCCAGCTTCACGAGACTGGTCAGCTTAACGGGGTTGCGTTCTTTTTTACGTTGGAAACCTGACGAAGGCGTGAGCTCTAGCGCGACGCCGGTAAAGTGCTTGTTTGCATCTTCCAGGCTGATCTCAACTTTGCCCGCCGCCGGATCATGAAGGGTGATCGACTTGCTGCTGACTTTCTTCAGCACAACGAAATGATCCATATTCCAGTGAAGGATGGCGGGGGTGCGTAGGTCTTTTAGCTCCTCTGGCTCGCACCTAATCGCCCGTGCGCCCAGGTCCATTTGTGTGGCAATCTCGATAATATCTTTAAGCGTCGCGCCCTTAAGCGAGATTGGAAACTTGTTGCGCAGCGTCGGAAGATCCGTCTCCCGCCCGTAGGCACCCGCGATCATACCAACGCAGGCAAGACCGCACTCAGCCGCTTCAGCCTGACGGAGCAGCGGCATCTGCCGAACACCGGATAGATTCAGCACCGACATCAGGTTTCTCCCCCGATAAGCGATCGAACGAGCCCGCGTTTACAAATGTCGTGTTGCCAAGGCGCGCAAAATCGCCCATATGTGATGTAGGTCACAAATGCATCTCCACATGCAGTGATCTTCGTCCCGAGGTTGCTTCACCAGCCTCGGGACAATTCATTTTCAGACACGAAACAAAAGTCAACAAAGACTTTGTTCATACAGCATTTGCGCGCACAGAATTCTGTGAATTACGTTCTTTGGTTTCTTTTTGGAGCAACCAAGCAATGGAACCTATTTGGCTTTTCCCAAGCCAGCTTCTTTTGCTAATTTTGACCTTCGTTCCGCGTATTCTGGTGCAACCATTGGATAGTTTGAAGGTAATCCCCAGCGCGATCGGTACTCTTCTGGAGAAAGATTATATCGGGTTCTCAAGTATCGCTTCAGCATCTTGAGTTTCTGCCCATCCTCCAGACACACTAAATAATGCCGCGTTACAGATTTTTTGATCGGCACGGCTGGTTCTGGAACTACTGAGTTTGCAAAATCTGGGTCTGCAAGTTTTCTCAATTGCTCATGCACAGAGGTCATAAGCGCCGGCAAATCGCTTGAACTGACCGGATTATGGCTCACATATGCAGCAACGATGTCGGCCGTTTGCGCCATCACCTTCGCACCGATATCTAAACCCTCTTTCATAGCCCTTCCCCGAAAATTAGCCTGTGACGCAGATCACACCTATAGAAGGCTACGAGAGCTTGTCCACGGCCCATGAAACAACATCTGGTCCGACGAGTAGTTACGGCACAATTCAAGATCAGCCCGTTGATTGATTCTTCCTCACAGACGTCAAACCTATGGATGATTGATACATACCAAGCTGATCTGCTATCCAATTGGTTTCGCATCGAGAGAAAGCAGAACTCCGAGCCGGGCTCTTACCGGAACGAAGACAAGCGAGACGCCCCCGATTGAGTTCACTGGATACCGGCGCCTCGTTTGGCGCCGGTAAAAAATCGACTTCCTAAATGCTTGCCAAACCATCGCTTGGCAAGCCGGCCAATCTGATAATAGTCGGTAACCCCCAATCAACGGTCAAACTGTTCGAACTCTCGAAATCCTGGTTCAGGTCAACAGGATCGTCCGCATCGTTGCGCACCGCCGTGAGCAGTGGATCAGTCTCCGGTTCCCACTTGGGATCCATGTTGATCCAGCTCATAGGATCGCCCTTCAAGAGACCCGCGAAAACCGCGCAAACGATCGTAGAGCCCAAACGCCCAAGTCGACCTTTGTTTCGCTGCGCTTCCTTAAGAATGTAGAACCAAAGTGCCTCTGGCTCGCCCTTCGAAAGTGGGTTTTTACCTGTCACGCCCAAGCACTTAGCCACGTCTCGCCCTGATGGTAGCTCCATATCGACCCCGCGGATCAAATTACGAGCAGCAAGCTTATTTTCCACACTATTAGGGTCGGCGTCATTTTCGCCCAAGAACAGAAGGGCATTGGCCAACTGCGTATCAATCTTACGGGCCATCTGCGGAAATTGCCCAACGACTGAAGTGGACATGGCTAAGAACCAATCCCATTGGATCGCCGTCTCTATGCGTAACGGCTGGAACCCGCGCAAATCCGGTTCTACTTGTGGATCCGCGTCAACGTCTTGCTCGGCACTCGTTGTATTCGCAAAGAGCGGAATACGGTCAAGCTTATTGTGGGCGAAGTTTGTCTGGTAGCTGTTCCGCACCATAGAATGGCCAAATCGATAAGCCGCCACGGCGAACTCGATCGGCATAAATGGTGTGTTCTTCCAATCGTAAATCGAAGACAGGCCAGCATCCCATTCGACGCGATCATCTGGATGCGTAACTTTCTTCAAAGCCGTATTCCAGACATCGTTAATTGTAACTCGGTCTAGGAAATCATGCCATACGATCCACTGGTACAACCAGGTCAGGGTACGCCGAGCCGCCATGAATGGATTTGGCAAACCTTCCTTTTTGGCCTGACGGACTAGTCGATTGTGGGCCAATAAAAAGGCAAGCTGTACTTGAGCAACAATCGAGTTTTCATCATTGCGCATGTCACCGATGATAGCCCGTGAATGTGGCGCCGGAGTCCGAGGCAAGTCCGGGATATTTGTCCCGTCAATTTTACCTATCCGAAACTGACCGTCCTTTTCGTACATGAAAGGCTGATCGCTCGGTCCCGTTCCGTAAACACAGTCTAAATCGAGCCGGGGTGTGCGGAAATTGTCGAGTGCATTCGGATCGCTCACACGCACACCCAGAGGCGTTGGATCAAATGTGATATCGTGATCTACGAATTGCCCAAAATAAGTGTATCCCGCCGGCACATCTTTTGAGCCAAACTCTAGATCCAGTGCCTCGGCATCATCCGCCAAGTCTTGTGGCAGCTCGTTCGGACGCTCAGTCATATTTGCATTGGCGAACGCAACAAAATGATCGTGCAACTTTTCCGACGGAACACCAGGAGGCGACCATGGTGGAAGGTTTTTGCAAAGCCGGCCAAATGGGCCCTTATAGAATTTAGATCGAGGCGCTAACGCCTTGATGCCAGTGCCAGAACTATGTGACATGGGTTTCTCCAGAAAATTGAAGTCACGCACACAGGCGCAACAATACCGCTCCTACACGCAGGCGGCATCCAAAACCCAGTAAAACAAAGAGTATTAGCGCCCCGCCGCAAAAGCCTCTCGATTTTGAAACGACGAGTCAAGTAAAACGGGGATAATTTTGAAAATTGAATTCCATAAGACGATTCTTCACTGGATCTCTTCAATCCTGAAAAAAAGAGGAAACTTTTTTGATTTGTAGCAAGCGAGAAGTGAGCGGTCTTTTCTCATCATTCGCCCAGCTTACACTTGTCGATTTAAAAACAGGCTGGCGAACAATCCAAAACTTCAAAATGGACAAATAAAACGAATTGGCTTAATAGTGTTATCAAAATACATCCTCATCTGACAGCGAAACTACGATACGTGATCTCAATACATATATATGATTTGAAAGAAAATTCGGTTCGATTACCGCTCGACCCAGTAACTCGCACACCAAGAATAGTTCGCACGCTTATGCTCAATGCGCCTCTATAAGTTCGCTCAAAAACTAGAATGACGTTGGGGGACGATCTAATGAACAACGAAACCAAAACCAGCTATGCTAAAGCGGCGCTTTCTAGAGTCGAACCGATTTGGATCGTCGCTGGGTTCGTTTCTATAGCGTTGAGTGTTTATATCGTTCTGGCGACGAAGTGGGCGCACATAAGCCTAGATGGGGTGACATCCGATGGGGTTGCTGCACGTCTGTTTGGATTGTTCGTTATCGCGCTCGCGATCGAGCGCGTCACAGAAGTCGCGGTTCAGATTTTCTACGGCCAGGACAAACGCGCCTTAACCTCTCAGGCCAAATATCTTTCTGCTCCGATTGACGCAAAAATACGCGCTGTGAAGGCCGCCAGTCCCTCCACAACAGCAGAATTCGATGCAATGACGAAAACCATCACCGAGATCGAATCGAGTCTTGATGCAAACTCTGTCAAAATGCACAAAAAGAACAGCGATCACATTCATCGAAAGTGCCAACGCTTGGCGCTTGCAGTCGGTGTCTTTTTTGGGTTTTTCCTTTCGCTAGCAGGATTACGAATCCTGGAAGCTCTTCTTGGCGGGAACGGGTTTTCCACGATGAGCGATACGCAGAATGATGTTTTAGAAGTGATCGATATCTTCATTACAGCTGCATTATTGGCAGGCGGCTCGGATGGCATCCACCAAATCATCACGACAGCGGGCAAAATTGGGAAAGACCCGTCAGCGATTGAAAGTTAGACGGCGTCTAAATTGGGCAATCAAATTAAGCGTGGGGGATTGAATGCTATCGTCTCAAAAAACTTATTCCATCGTAAAACAAGTCATCTCGGATGTAACGGGTCGCGAACGAAAAAGAATCCGAGCAGATATGAAGCTTACGGATGACTTGGGCTTCACACCACAAGGCAAAGGGGGCCTGTCTTCGCGGTTGAACACAGCATTTGCGGAGCATGAGCTGACTTCTAGCCCGCGACAAACTCGCGCCTGCGGAACGGTCCGAGACCTCTGGCGACTGTATTGGGATATGGCAAAAGAGAAAGAGATCACCTCATGAAATTTCTCAGATACACGTGCGTGTTTACGATCAGCTTGATGGGACTTCAAGCGTTTCCTCAGTCGCTCTTCAAAACTTGCGGAGATACGACAAAACTGTCTGCGGGGATTTTTGACGCTGATGGCGATGGCGATCTAAATGACGCTGAACAAACCGCCTATGTACGCAATCGCGATGTGCCAGGATTTTGTTTCATTGATACAGACCGGGACGGCCAAATCAGTTTAGATGAAATTCAATCCTATTTAACACTGGCTGATGAACAAACGGCGCCCACTCTTGTCGATTTAGCCGATCAATTCCCCAATGGAGATCCCGTACGTGTAGTAGAAGTTGACCGCGACTATCGTGCTCGGTCGCCAAAATCTCCAATTTCGCCTGTTTTGATCCGTCGCAGCCTTTCTGACATGAGCCCGCTAGAACATGACGGAAGCGTCCTGTTAAGCTCGCCGGTTCCAAGATCTAAAGCGAAGGGTGCTTTTCTTTCATACTCTAAGGACATCGAAGCAAATACCGAAGTTTGGCAAGCGAGAGGAGCAATTGGATACCCGATACTTGTGACCAATACCGGTACAGCTGGAACAGAACAAAAATCCGTCTTTTCTGGATGGGCACTGTCGCCTGCAGTAGTCTTTGATCGCTCATCAAGTTCAGACGATGAAGCGAAAGAAGTAGACAAACTCGAATTTTCACTGGTGAGCGAGTGGGAATGGTCTGGGGGTTTTATCGATTCTCAATTCTTCCGACTCATGCCGTCTTATACGCTCCGTCAAAAACCTCAAGACCGCTTGGAAGAAAACCCGGGAATGGGCGCAGCTAGATCAACAAGTTAATCCCTACAGCCTGCGCCATACCGTTGCCCGGCACTTACGAAAGCACAGCGTTCCAGCTTGGGAAGTAGCCGCTCAGCTCGGTCACAAGGTTCGTGGAGTCAGCACAACCGAGATCTATGCGCCGTTTGATCCGGCGTATTTATCGCAAGCTAAACAAGCGATCGACGCGCTGTTTTGCGATCTCTCGTGTGAATTACGTGTGAAAATGATATCGGACCTGAATTCAGATCGATAAATTTCGCTTTATTATCAAGGAGAAAATGGTGGAGCCAGACGGAATCGAACCGACGACCTCTTGCATGCCATGCAAGCGCTCTCCCAACTGAGCTATGGCCCCAACTTTAAGGGAAAGGCGGGCATAGAATTTCCAAGCCCGCCAATCAAGCCCTATTTATCATCGCCTTCCGGCTCAATGTCGTCGGCATCTGGTTCGCCGAGTTCATTGTCATCATCGATTTGGATGTCATCGCCGAGGTCGAACTCTTCATCGAGATCGATATCGTCCTCGTCATTCTCATCGTCATCATCGTCGACGCCATCTTCGCTGAAGCCCGCTGGCATTTTGCCAGGTGCCGCATCATCGTCTTCGTCGCCGCCTGACATATCCAGGACAACTTCATCCTCGTCGCCGCCAAGTTCCTTGGCTTCGTCTTCTGAGGACTCTTCTTCGTCTTCACCTGCGGCAGCGGCTTTCGCTGTTTCTTCTTCTTCCAGATCTTCGTCTTCGTCCTCTGGAACAGCCTCTTTCGCCGCGGCGGTGCGAACCTTGGTTTTTGTCGCCTGCGCGGTTTCGTCAGCAGGGTCGAAAGAATGACCGCACTTGGGACACGTGGCAGGGCGTTTGTTCAGATCATAAAACTTTGCCTCGCAATTCGGGCAAACCTGTTTGGTACCAAGTTCTGGATCAGCCATTTTTTTCATCCATCGGTGAGAAATTCATTGCAGGCGCGCTTGCCAGAAACGCTCCCGCCTGTCAAAGCGCTTTTCGCTAGGTACTGTAACTAAAGGAAACCACTAGAACATGGTGTGGACTTCCCATCCGGTGAAACAGATCACCGGAACTCTGCGTGCGCCTGGCGATAAGTCATGCAGCCACCGCGCGCTTATTCTTGGCGGCCTTGCAAAAGGCACTTCTGAAATTTCTGGACTGCTCGAGGGCGAAGACGTTCTCAATACGGGCCGCGTGATGGCCGCGCTTGGCGCAGATGTGGAGCGCCTGGGAGAGGGCGCTTGGCGCGTGACCGGCGTCGGTGAGCGCGGCTTACAAAGCCCAAAAATTGATCTCGATTTCGGGAACTCAGGTACAGGCTCGCGTCTAATGATGGGGGTCGTTGCTGGCTATCCGATCGAAGCGCGTTTCATCGGCGATGAGAGCCTATCTGGCCGACCGATGGGTCGTGTCCTCGATCCATTGACCGAGATGGGCGTGACCTATGAGGCCAGCGAGGGCAAACGCCTGCCGCTCACGCTTAAAGGCCGAAGCGACCTGAGCGCGATGTCTTATGAACCGCCACACGCCTCAGCGCAGGTGAAATCCTGTATCTTGTTCGCGGGCCTGAACGCCGAAGGCGAGACACAGGTTCGGGAGTCTCGGATTACGCGCGACCATTCTGAGCGGATGCTTCGCGGCTTTGGCGCTGAGGTCAGAAGCCAGCGCGACAGCGCCGCCAATCTCGTCTCTATTCGCGGGGGTCAGACACTCATCGCTCAAGAAACAATCGTGCCTGGTGATCCAAGCTCAGCCGCTTTCTTGGCAGCGGCGGCAATGATCTCGCAGCGCGGCGGCGTTGTCGTTGAAGGCATGATGTCCAACGAAACACGCGACGGCTTTTACCGCGCAGCGGCATTAATGGGAGCACATGTCGGCGCCGAAGATGTTGG
>JBCBGS010000020.1:0-25481 GCA_038526515.1 Pseudomonadota bacterium
AAAGAGGTCAAAGACTCGTTTGGATTCCCTGTCATCATCAAGCCTGCCAACCTGGGGTCCAGCGTTGGGGTAGGGCTCGCGAAAAGTGAGAATGAAGATGTCTGGCCGCTGATCGAATACGTGCTCAAGAAAGACACGCTCGCCCTGATCGAGCCGCAAGTTCAGAACTTGGTCGAGTACAATATCGCGATGATCGCCAAGGATGGAGAGATCAAATTCTCCGCCATTGAGCGGCCGAAATCTGGCGCGGAACTGCTGGATTTCCGGGAAAAGTATCTCTCGGCCGATGGCGGTACCAAGGGCGCGTTTAAACCGTCAGAGGGAATGCTGTCGCTCACCCGCGACATTAATCCGGACATTCCGGATGAGCTGCGTGACCGGATCTATGACTATGCCGCCAAGACCTTCACCGCCCTCGGCAAACGCGGCGCCCCGCGCATCGACTTCATGTGCAACCACGAAACCGGCGAGCTTTGGTTTAACGAGATCAACGCTATTCCGGGTTCTTACGGCTTCTTCCTCTGGGAAGCCGCCGCTGAGCCGCTGCTCTTTCCCGAACTGATCGATCACCTGATCTCAGAGGCGGTCAGCGATACGATCAAAACGTTCGAAGATCCCGTTCCGCAGGATGCGCGGCTGCTGCAGCGCCGGTAGAAATCGATTTGAGCAAGTAAACTGTTGCTGCTTATCAATTGCCAGAGAGCGCTTTTGATTTGGGCGTTCTATAAATAGCCATTCGTCATACCCGAAATTTGGATTGCCTTTATTATACCAGATGATCGGAAGTATGATCATCTGCATCGCTAGAAGTGCGATGCTAATGAGACGCCAAAAAGTGGGTGTTTGGATTTTGTTTGGAAGATTGATCAGTCCAGGATGTTTGGATAACTCTTCTGCACCATTGAGCAGAAAAATATAAGTCACGAACCCAATCGTCCAAAGTACGATGTAGATCCAAAATGCCCAGCCCCAAGCATTCATTTCGGATAGTATGATCGGATCAATCGGCAAGATAAAACCGCCAAACAATACACCGCCGCCAAGTATGAGCCACGGAGTGTTTCCTGTTACCAGCATCCTGACTATTAAGCGTCTGTAGCTTGCTGCTCTCTCTGGATGTGCAGCCCTGGTCTCGCGTCCACGACGCCACCAGATTGCAGCGTTCAATGTTGTAACGGCTATGAGTATTATCCAAGAGTGACGAAATATGAGCTCAATCAATATTGCTTCTTTGGTTGTATGGGATTCAATTATTTTGATTAAATGCTATCACCATTTTGTTGAAAATTTTCAATAATTTATTTGAACAAGTATTGGGTGCGTTTTATTTGGCGGTTGAATCAGCTTTTGGCGCATACTTACAACCAGAAACCGTAAGCCAGCTTGCAATTCTATTCAGGTTGTTTCGACATCAGCCCGTAAACCGTCTCCGAAAAAGCAGCCAAGTCCGCCGCAAACCCGGCGTCATCCTCTAAGCCGTCTGCCAGCACGACCAAATAGTAAGCCGCGACCGGGCTCTCCACGACGGCGATATCGTGCACCAGTCCATTCAACGTTCCGGTCTTATGCGCGATCACGGCATCATCGGGCAGGCGTTTCGGGATCCGTTCATTCCGGAGATTGTTGGCGAGCATCCGCTTGATAAAGCCATAGCGCGGGGTCTGGTCGATCAGGTGGAGCAGAGTGAGGCAATCGCTCGCTGTGGTTAAATTCGCCCGCAGGGGTGTCCCGAGCGATGCGTCGTCAAAGCCAATCTCTATATGGGTGTCAGCCATCCCATTGCCGTGCAGCCAGGCATTAACCGTGTCCATGCCCACGCGCTCTAGGACGGCGGTCGTGGCCGGGTTGTCGCTGACGATCAGCATCAGGCCGATTAGGCTCTTTAAGGTGAGCGCGTCGTCTTGATCAAAGGCGTGCAGGATGGAGCAATAGAAGGTCTCGTCCAAATCACCGCGTTTGATCGGCTGCGTCAGATCCAATCCTGCTTTGTCGACCGCTGCGCACGCAATCGCCGCTTTGATGACGCTCGCGGATGGCAGTTTTACCGACGCGTTGAGCGACACGGTTTGGGAGGGATCAGCCTTGGACTGCGCAATCACGGCAACCGTTCCGGGGCGCTGCACAAAAGCTTCGCAGGCCTGTTTCAAGCTCTCAAACGCGTCAGGGGTCATCCATGTCTATTGACCCGACTTGATCGAAGAGACCAGTCCAAATCCATATAGTTGCATATGCAACTAATTTCTGTTACAGCTCACACCAAAGCGAAAACAGAGATGTATGGAGGCACGGCGATGGCCGATTTGTTCGACAATCCAGCAGGTTTGGACGGGTTTGAGTTCATTGAGTTCTCAGCGCCAGAAAAGGGCGTTCTAGAGCCGGTCTTTGAAAGCATGGGCTTTACCAAGATTGCGCGCCACCGCTCGAAAGACGTTGAGCTTTGGCGCCAAGGCGGCATCAATTTCATCACGAATTACGAGCCGCGCTCTGCCGCTTGGTACTTTTCGCGCGAGCATGGGCCGAGCGCCTGCGGCATGGGCTTTCGCGTCCGCAACGCCTCAAAGGCGTATGAGCATTTGATCGCCCAAGGCGCTGAGCCGGTCACCGTCGAAACCGGTCCGATGGAGCTCCATATTCCGGGTATTCGCGGGATTGGTAGCTCGATCATCTATCTGATCGATCGCTATGCTGACGGCGAAGGCAGCCACACGATTTATGATATCGATTTTGACTATCTGCCCGGCGTCGATCGCAATCCAGAAGGCTGCGGCTTTCAGCTTGTCGATCACCTTACGCACAATGTGTATGGCGGCCGGATGAAATATTGGGCGGACTTTTATGAAACGCTCTTCAACTTCCAAGAGATCCGCTATTTCGACATTAAGGGCGAATATACCGGACTGACCTCAAAAGCACTGACAGCCCCGGACGGCAAAATCCGTATCCCGCTGAACGAAGAAGGCGAGGGCGGTAAGGGCCAAATCGAAGAGTTCCTACGCGAGTTTAACGGCGAAGGCATTCAACACATCGCGCTGATCTGCGATGATCTGGTCGCGTGCTGGGACAAGCTGCAAAAGCAAGGCGTCCCCTTCATGACGGCGCCGCCGGAGACTTATTACAAGATGTTGTCCGAACGCCTCCCAGGTCATGGCCAGCCGGAAGCGGAGCTGAAAACGCGCGGCATCTTGCTCGACGGGACCACGGATGGCGGCGAACCGCGCCTGCTGCTTCAGATCTTCGCGCAGCCACAGCTCGGCCCTGTATTCTTCGAGTTCATCCAACGGGTCGGTGACTATAAAGACGGGTTCGGCGAGGGGAATTTCAAAGCCTTGTTCGAATCCATTGAACGTGATCAGGTTGAACGCGGTGTTCTTGCCGTTGAGGAGCCTGCCTAGTGAGCCGATTGTCCTGGCCAGCGATTGTGATTTTCCTGCTTGGCGCGATCGGCGCCTCATATCTCAAGGACATGTTCTTCACGTTTGAAGGGCCGCTGGAATATGGCGCCAGCGCCGCCGCGGGGGCGTTAGGCGGTTTGGTTGGCGCAGTGATTGGCATGACGCTATTCCCAAAACGGAGCGACAAAGATGAGTGAAGTCCCCAACCTTCAAGGCGTCCACCATGTCGCCTATCGCTGCAAAGACGCCAAAGAGACGGTTGAGTTTTATCATGATGTGCTCGGCATGGATTTTCAGCTCGCGATTGCCGAAGATCACGTGCCGTCGACGGGCGCCTACGACCCGTACATGCACATCTTTCTGGATGCCGGAAACGGCAATGTGCTGGCCTTCTTCGAACTGCCGCAACAGCCAGATATGGGCCGCGATGAAAACACCCCGCAATGGGTGCAGCATATCGCGTTTAAGGTCGGTTCGATGCAAGAACTGTTGGCCGCGAAAGAGCGCGCTGAGGCGCACGGTTTAGACGTGCTCGGGCCGACCCATCACGGCATTTTCAAATCGATCTATTTCTTCGACCCAAATGGTCACCGCCTAGAGCTCGCCTGCGATATCGGAACGCCCGATCAGTATGCGGAGCTTAAGCGCGTTGCCCCGGAAATGCTTGAAGAGTGGAGCCAGACGAAAAAGGCCCCGCGCCACGCAGCTTGGCTGCACGAAAAAATTAAGGCGGAGAGCTGAGCGTTGGACAGTGAAAAAGAGCATCTGTCGGCCAGTATCTCTATCACGAACGGGCAGTCAGATGTTGAGATTAAGCTCGATGAGGCGGCCATCAATAAGCTAATCGCCGACTTAAAAACACTTCTGAACCCCAGCGATCATGTGCACTATTTTTCTGCGCAATGGGGCGGATGCAGTTTGAAGATACCTAGCAACACGGATGGGCGGACTCCCGTGCATCATATTAAAATAACAAAGGTCTAGTTACATGAAACTCGCCACCCTCAAGAATGGCTCGCGGGACGGGCGTCTCGTTATTGTGTCTAAAGACCTGACCCGCTGCACCGATGCCGCGCGGATCGTACCGACGCTTCAGGCTGCATTAGATGACTGGGAGACGGTTGCGCCGCGCCTCGCGCGCATGGCCGAAGGGGTGGAACTCGGCTCTGTCCCGACCTTCCGGTTCCACGAGCATGATTGCGAAAGCCCGCTGCCGCGCGCCTACCAATGGGCGGACGGATCCGCCTATATCAACCATGTCGAACTGGTCCGAAAAGCCCGCGGCGCCGAAGTGCCGGAGAGCTTTTATGACGACCCACTGATGTACCAAGGCGGCTCGGACGCCTTCCTCGGGCCCCGTGATGACATTCCGCTCGGCGATGTTGCTTGGGGCTGCGATATGGAAGGCGAGATCGCGGTGATCACCGATGATGTCCCGATGGGTGTGACGGAGGCAGAGGCCGCAGATCACATTAAACTCATCATGCTATGCAATGACGTCTCCCTGCGTGGATTGATCCCGCCGGAACTCGCGAAGGGATTTGGTTTCTTCCAATCCAAACCGCCAAGTGCGTTTTCACCCGTTGCAGTCACACCAGAAGAGCTCGGCGCAGCCTGGAAAGATAATCTCGTCCATCATCCGCTGCGTGTGGATTACAATGGCGAAGCCTTTGGCCGCGCCGAAGCGGCGGAAGACGCGACCTTCTCATTGGCGCGTTTGGTTGCGCATGCTGCTAAGACTCGGCCATTGAGTGCGGGCACGGTGATCGGCTCCGGCACCGTCTCTAACAAAGGCGCCGATGGCGGGCCTGGAAAACCGGTGAGCGAAGGCGGCCTCGGCTATTCCTGCATCGCGGAAATCCGCATGATCGAGAAAATCGCGACTGGCGAGTTCAAAACACCCTTCATGAAACCGGGTGACACAGTCCGTATGGAAATGCTGGACGCTTCAGGAAAGTCGATTTTCGGCGCGATTGAGCAAAAGGTGGCGGCGGTTTAGCCAAGCGGGCGGGCGTAGAACATCACCGCCTTTTCACCTTCGCGATACGTGGTTTCGCCGACGGTTTGAAAGCCAAGCCGTTGGTGAAAGCGGTGCGAGCCTGGATTAGGTGGCAAGGTGTTGACCTCGCATCCAATCTCGTCGCGCGATTTGAAGTGGTCGAACGCCGCTTGGTATAGAGCCTCTCCGAGCTTCTGACCGCGAGCCGCGGGCGAAAGCGCGATCCGATCCACATAGACGACCGACTTGCCGGTCTCTTCGGCATAAGTCTCGAACCACCGCATATTTGGGCTGTCATATTTAGGTTGGCCAAGCTCCATCACGGTGATGAAGCCTAGGGCCTGATCGTTGGCGTCTGTCGCGACGAGGCAAGTGGACATGGCGATCCAATTTGCGAGGCTCTCTTTCGTTTCGGCGCCAACGCCGGGAACAGAGGCTTCGTTCGCTGCAAACAGGGCCGCAAAGTCTTCAGGTCGAAAAGGTCGAATAGGCATGATGCTGCACGCATCGCGGGAAAATTGTTGAAAAGCAACCCAATTCCTTAGGATCGGAACCTATTTCTTGCTTGCATCTACGAGCATCTCTGGGCAACGTGCGCTGCAACAAATGCAATGGGGAGACCAAGCATATGGACGTACAAGGCGACATGCTGCGCATCAATTTCGAACTCGGTCCAAAAGACATCGAGTATTTTCGCAATCGTTTGTCTAAGGCCCGCAAAAACCGTGCTTTAAGAGACGATGACCGCGTGATCCTCGCGGCTGAGGCCTTGGCGGTCAAAGCGCTGGAAAGCGATCCACCAACATTCGTCGTGTCACGCATGCTGACACTTCAGAATATGGTCGACATGCTGAAAGATCGCGATTGGAACCTCGAGAACGATGACCGCGATCGCGTTCTGGAAGTCCTCGCTTATTTTGCCGACCCGAATGACATTATCCCAGATGATCTCCCGGGCATTGGCTTCCTGGATGACACGATCATGGTCGACCTGGCTGCGATGGACCTGCAGCCAGAGCTCGAAGCCTATGCGGAGTTCTGCGAAAACCGCAAAGAGCTGGAAGCGAAAGAAGCCGATGCGCAGCCGCTGAAAGTGGCGCGCGACGAGCTGCAATCACGCATGCGCCGTCGCCGTCGTCGTCGCTCTGGCGGTGCCGCTGGTACAGACGTCATCACTTCGCTTTTCCACGCGGGATAGTCTGAGGCCGAGACATCAAAAAAACCCCGGATCCCATAGGGTTCCGGGGTTTTTCTATGTTTGGTCTAAGGCCGCCTTAGCCCATATTCAAATCCATCGCGCCGAGATATTCGCGCTTCCCAATCGGAACGCCCTTTTGACGGAGCAGATTGTATGCAGTGGTCATATGGAAGAAGAAGTTCGGCATCGCGAACGACGTCATGAAGCCGAGACCTTTGAACGGCAGTTTGAAGTCGCCGAGGACGAAGATCAGGTCTTTATCCATCAGTGTATCAAGTTCTGCTGGATCAATCGCTTTCAACTGCTCGATCGTATCTTTGAGCATTGTTTCAAGCTGCGCATAGGACTCGATTTCCATGGCTCCGGGAGGGCCAGCTTGTCCCGCACGCACCGCTTCGATGTTGCCATAGCTTGAGTGGCACACCGCGCGGATCTGGAATGAGAAGGGCAGCATGTCGTCAATCAGCTTTTCGTTGATGAACGCGTCTGCGCCATCGCCAAGATGCTCACGGCCAGCGGCCATAATGCCAACCAAGGCTTCCGCCTGGCGGATCATCACGCCGATCGTCGATTTATAGATAGGGGTGGTCATGCAGCAGGCTCCTCCAGCCGAAATGTTTCATGGCATTTGGGGCGTGGAACCTGCTGGCGCAAGGCCGAATTTGTCTAGCAACCACTCCGCTTTGGGCGATTGGGATCGCTTAAGAGTGGCCCCAAGGTCTCGGTCCAGATCGCGTAGCCGTCCAAATTCATGTGAAGTTGGTCAGAGATGAAAATCTGCTTGAGTGTGCCGCCATCCATCATGGGCGCTGCGATATCTACAAAGATCAAATCGTCCCGGCTGTCAGCGAGCGCTTTGATCAAGACGTTTGCCTCCGATTGGGCCTCATACTCCGCGAACCGCGCGAAGGAGGGTTTGATTGAGAGGAAGTAGACCGGCGCGTCACCAATACGTTCGTTTTTCATATCCATGAAGACCGAGAAACGCTCTACGACGTCGGCGGGGCTCGCGCCGGCGTTCAGGTCGTTCTCGCCGGCATAGAAGATGATTTCACGGGGTTGGTGCTTGGTCAGCAGGAAGTCGAAATATCCGATCACATGCGTGATTTCCGAGCCGCCAAACCCGCGATTGAGCGCGTTTAGGCCTGGGAAGTCATCATCCAAATCGAACCAAAACCGGATGCTGGAACTGCCGGTAAACACGGTTCGGCAATCAGCTGGTGCGAAGACCTCGTCTTGCACAAAGAAATTATAGATCTCGGTTGCGAATGGGGCGTCCGGGCCGAATGCGATGGGACCGGTGGAGATGGACGAGACGACTTCAGGCGCGCGCTCCACCGCGGGCGACGTTTGCGCAGTTGCACAAGCCGTGACCAGCGGCAGGCTTAAAAGAGCTGCAGCGAGCGAGCGGATTGAGGGGCGGGTTGTGATGGTCATTTAGCGAGCTCCTCCGGGCGAAGTGTTTCGAGGAGTTTGGGAGAACCCCGCGGCTAGGGCAAGGTGCCGTCTCGATTTGTTTGACGATCACACCCCCGCAAAGGCAAGCGCGCTGACTCCCAACAGGAAGTAACCGCCAAAGTGTTTGCCGCGAGTGCCCCACATGTTTCCGAACGCTCCGCTCAGCAGCATGGCGACGATCGTGTAAACGACCCATCTTCGAACCTCGCCTTCAAACAGGTATGGCGCTGCGATCAAAGCCAAGCCCCCGATGAACCAGTAGACGGCCGAGAGAAACATAATTGCATGCAAGATCCGTTTGGCGTCGTTACTCGGCGCAGTGCTCGGGCCGACGAC
Source organism: Pseudomonadota bacterium (assembly GCA_038526515.1). Classification (GTDB taxonomy): domain Bacteria; phylum Pseudomonadota; class Alphaproteobacteria; order Caulobacterales; family Hyphomonadaceae; genus Henriciella. The sequence goes on from JBCBGS010000020.1 coordinate 8,384, forward strand.
TTTGGTCGCGCCAAGATAGCCATGAATGACGGCGATAAAGACGGTCAGTCCGCCCGCGAGATAGAGAAAAATATCCAAGTTAAGTCCCTCCTGTGCAGCAGAGACTAGGTTCGAACGTTCCCAACCGACCACGGCTCGTTTCGTCGCGCGGCGGAATGTCGTGATTTTTCTACAATACTAGACTTCCAGCCCGTTGGGGCATTTGTCCGAAGAATAGTTAGGTCAGCGCTACGCGTTACCCATTCTTCCCAAACTTCCGGTCGCGTCCCGCCAAGATCCGCAGGCGCAGCGCGTTCAACTTGATGAAGCCCTCGGCGTCTTTTTGGTCGTAGGCACCGTGATCATCCTCAAATGTCACAATGTCTTCGCGGTAGAGCGAGTAGGGGCTGTCGCGGCCGACCAGGTGGACGCCGCCTTTATAGAGCTTCACTTTCACTTCGCCGGTGACGAAACGTTGTGAGTGATCGATGGCGGCTTGCAGCATTTCACGCTCAGGGCTCCACCAGAAGCCGTTATAGATGAGCTCTGCATAGCGCGGCATCAGCTCGTCTTTGAGGTGTCCGGCGCCGCGATCCAGAGTGATGGATTCCATGCCGCGGTGCGCGGTCAGCAGGATTGTGCCGCCTGGCGTTTCATAGATGCCGCGTGACTTCATGCCGACAAAGCGGTTTTCAAGAAGGTCGAGGCGGCCAATGCCGTGCTTGCGGCCGAGTTCATTCAGCTTGGTCAGGAGCGTGGCCGGGCTCATCGCTTCGCCATTGATTGCGCAGGCATCGCCTTTCTCAAACCCAATGGTGACGATCTCAGGCTCATCCGGCGCGTCTTCTGGCGCAACGGTGCGCAAGTGGACGAACTCTGGCGCAGCTTCCGCTGGGTCTTCCAACACTTTCCCCTCTGAAGAAGAGTGGAGCAGGTTCGCATCGACGGAGAATGGCGCCTCGCCGCGTTTGTCTTTGGTTATCTCAATGCCTTGGCTCTCCGCGAAAGCGAGCAAGTCTGTGCGGGATTTAAATTCCCAGTCGCGCCATGGGGCGATGACCTTGATGTCTGGGTTCAGGCCATAATAGCCAAGTTCGAAGCGAACCTGATCATTGCCTTTACCGGTGGCGCCGTGACAGACGGCATCGGCGCCCATCTGATCTGCAATCTCAATCTGGCGCTTAGCGATGAGCGGGCGCGCAATTGAGGTGCCGAGCAGGTAGACCCCCTCATAAACAGCATTGGCGCGGAACATCGGAAAGACATAGTCGCGAACAAACTCTTCGCGGACATCCTCAATGAAGACGTTTTCTGGTTTGACCCCAGCCGCGATCGCTTTGGCGCGGGCAGGTTCAATCTCTTCGCCTTGGCCCAGATCGGCGGTGAAGGTGATCACCTCGGCGCCAAACTCGGTTTGCAGCCATTTCAGGATGATGGAGGTGTCGAGCCCTCCGGAATAGGCGAGCACAACTTTTTTGGGCGCAGAGGACATGGTCAACTCCATCGGTCGGGTTTTTAGATTCAGGCGCGTATGGCGCGGACCGTGCGGGAGCGCAAGGGGGCGTCGCCTTGAACCTGAACGTCGCATGACTGAATTCGGGCACTGTCGACACAAGTAAGGTGAAAAAGCCTTGTTTGCGGCCAGTCCGCTGCCTTGTTTGCCAGCGAAAGTCTTCTCACTCGAAGAATGAATGGGAGACGCACCAAATGAAACGCACCAGCTTGACCGTCGCCGGCGTGATTGCCGCTGCCGCCATGGCCTTCGGGGCCCAGGCGAAAACCAAACCTTCCCCAGAACCAATTGATCAGACGCCTATCATGAATGCTGTTTCCTCCTACATCCTCCTCGACCGTACTGGCTCTATGTCTGACATTTGGGACGAGGCGCTTGGTTCTGTGAACGCCTACGCCGCCGCGGTCGGCAAAGTTGAAGAGGGGGAAGCCGATGATCTTGAAACCTCGGTGACCCTCGCCGTCTTCGACCATCAAGAGGGCTTCCAGTTCGATGTCCTTCGAAAAGAGATCCAGCCGGACGCCTGGGATAATGTGACCAATGATGAGGTTAGCCCGCGCGGCATGACCCCGCTCTTTGATGCGATCAATCGCACGATCACCATGGCTGAAGCGGACAATCCTGAGAAAGCGGTGATCGTGATCATGACAGACGGTCATGAGAACTCCTCCCGCGAAGTGACACGCGAAGGCGCTAAAGCCGCGCTAGATCGGGCAGAAGCCCGCGGGTGGGAAGTTGTCTTCCTGGGCGCAGAATTCGCGAGCTTCGGGGACGCTGACGCAGTTGGCGTGAGCTCCAGCAAGCAAATGGCTGTCAGCGCAGGGACGCTGTCGGTTACGCAAGAGCGTCTTGCCAAAAAGGCCCGTGATTACGGCAAGGGCGTCTCAGAAGAGATCGAGTTTGACGCTGAAGATCGCGCCGTTGCTGAAGAAGAAGACGTCAAAGACCGAAAAGGGTCCAACCGATAAGTAGAGTACCCATCTTCCCCCGCAGGCACGGGACATGACGCGGGCGAGAGCGGGAAGCGCAGAGATTTTTCTCTGCGCTTTCTTGCATGTTTGGACTGACTTTGAGGTTAGTTTGCACGACCGCAGAACTCACGGTTCCTCAATTTTCTGTCATCGCTGACCTGACTCCTTGCAACGGAGGACGACTTCAACAAAAGTGAGACGCTGGGAATACAGAACGCGTTTACCTTTCATTAGTCGTCGAGCAGAGGAATTCCCGCTAAGGTTGAAATAAATTGCCGGGAGAACGCACGTGACTCATCACCGATCACCAAAATTCAAGGGCGTTGTAAACGCGACAGCTCTCGTTATCGCAACGGGTTTGGTTGCGGCTTGTGGCGGTGGAGGTGGCGGCGCTTCGCCTGCGCCGCCGACTCAGGTTTCGCCGCCCCCGCCGCCGCCACCTCCTCCGCCTCCTCCGCCCCCACCTCCGCCGCCTCCACCGCCACCAGCGGGATCGGTGGAGATTTCCGGGCAAATCTCGTTCGATAAAGTGCCTCATCAGATTGCGGCAGGAACAGACAGTCGGGTGGTGTCCTCGCAATTGAACTACAATGCGATCACGCAAGACCCGGCACGAGGCGTGACGGTTGAAGCGGTGGATGCAAGTGGCACAGTGCTCGATACAGACACGACCGACACAAGCGGCAATTACTCAGTTTCAGTCGATGCCAACACCGACGTCCGCGTGCGGGTTCGCAGTGAGATGGTTAGTACGACCGGAGCGACTTGGAACATCAGAGTCGTCGACAATACGAGTAGCGACGCGATCTATGTTTTGAACGGCAGTTTGACATCTTCCGGCGCAGCAGACTCAACCCGCAACCTGAATGCAGGCTCAGGCTGGGATCAGACTTTGAACGCCGGCGCTGGCGGTTACACGTCCGACGCCGCGCGCGCGGCTGCACCTTTTGCGATATTGGACGGCATTTATGAGGCCGTATCGGACATCGCCGCCGTGGACACTGATGTGAATTTCCCAACCCTCCAGGTTTTCTGGAGCGTCAATAATGTGCCGACGAGCGGTAATGTTGCCGATGGCGAAATCGGAACATCGTCTTACACGCGTAGTGGCGGGGTCCCAACCATTCGCATACTCGGCGCCGCAGACAATGATACCGACGAGTATGACACGCATGTCGTCGTTCACGAGTTTGGACACTATTTCGAAGATCAATTGGCGCGAGCAGACTCGCCCGGTGGGTCTCACAGTCTGACCCCGCGCCTCGATCCGCGCCTGTCTTTCGGTGAGGGTTGGGGAAATGCCTTCTCTGGAATGATTTTGGATGATCCGGTCTACCGCGACACCACCGGCGCGCAGCAATCAAGCGGGTTTGCGTTCAGCGTTGAAACGGACCTGACAGACGTGCCAACCAGTGGCCCTCGAGATTCAGGCTGGTTCAATGAAGCCTCAATCCAACAAATCCTCTACGATATTTTTGATAGCGCCGATGATGGCGCCGATACGATTAGCGGCGGGCTTGCACCGATCTATAACGCCTTCACCGATCCCAATTATATCAACAATCCAGACTTCACGACGATCTTCGCGTTTGCGGACCGCGTGCGCGATGAGCCAACAGTGGATGCCGCGGCGCTCACAGCTTTGTTGAATGCCGAAGATATCAATGGGACTGGCTCTCGTGGTGTCGGAGAGACTAATAATGGTGATCTTCCACAATCACTTCCGCTGTATAAAACGGCGACGGTCGGCGGCAGTGCGGTGACGGTTTGCTCAACAGCAGTGAATGGCGACACTAACAAACACGGGGTTCGCGAATTCATTACGCTCACGCTTAGCTCAACCTCAGCACTGACCATGACAGCGACGGAGACCTCAGGTCCAGCCACGGGAACCACCGATCCGGATTTTCGGATTTGGGAAACCGGGAGTCTGTTCACGAGAGATAATCGCGGACAGAGCCGTCTCGCGGAATCGAGCGATGATGGTTCAGAAGTTTGGACAGGGACGCTCGACGCTGGGACGTATGCGATTGAGATTTTCGACTTCAACAATTTCGAAACCGACACGGCCGCGGACAGCTGTTTCAGCTTCACGGTAACTTAGGAAGCGAGGGCGAGATCATGATCAAAACGACACAAACATTCGGTCTTCTTTCGATTGCAACTACGTCATTGCTCGTCGCTTGTGCGCAACAGCCGACATCGACGGAGGTCACAGAGGTGACGGCGGAAACGCCTTCAAAGAAGGTGACCCTCGGGGCGCCAATCAGTACGGTAAAACCCGGCGCTTCGGTGACGTTTTCTCATTCAGCGGTGAAGACCGCTGAGGTTGGCGAAAACGGATCGGTCGAGGTGACCGTCAATGAGGGGTATCCAACAGGTACGCTTACCTTGGAAGCAACGGGCGGAGATGGACTTGAGGTCTTCGGCGCGAACCGCGTTGTTGATCTTGGAATGTCTGATGCGACAACCCACACGTGGCGAATTGATTTCCAACCGCGATCAGACGGTGTCCATTATATCAATGTGCAGGCGACAGCGCGCCCCGAAGCAGGTGTGTTCGAAACCCGGGCTTACGCTGTTCGCGTCAATGCCGGGGAATGGGCAAGTGCGAAGGCGGCGGCAGCGAAACCCGTGGAAATGCTCGATGGTGATACGCCAGCCGTCATGCTGGAAGCGCAAGAGACCAGTGAAGAGCGCTAGACAATATAGTCCGGGCTAACGCGCTTATCAGGCGCACTGCGATAGACGATATAGGAATAGACGGCGCTAATCAGAGCCGTTCCCAGCGCGGCGCCTGTCACGACGAAGACAAGGCCGATGCCGTTCACGATGAACGCGCTGATGAGGCAGACAAACCCGGTGAGGAAGAATAAGCGCCCGGCCAGTCTGTGGGTCTTTTCCCAAGTGACCTCGCTCGACAGAGTCCAGGGTGTGCGGATCCCGAAGAACCAGTTCTGGCGGGTTTTTGGCAGGTAATTGCCCATGATGATGAACATGATCCCGCATCCCGCGATGATGAAGCGGACGAACTCATTCGATTGCATTTCTTCGCCGCTGCCCGCGACCATCATATAGGCAATACCGCCCTGGATCCCGAGGAACATCAGAAGGACCGTAATCCAAATAGCGGTGTAGGCTTTGCGGCTTTTGAAAAGATTGTCTCGCATCGGTTCGATCTTTGGGAGCAGCGCAAAAATCAATGCGGTCAATGCCGCGGAGCCGGGCATCATCCATAGAAGCAACAAGGCCTCGTTCTTATCCGAGTAGCGATCGGCAACGCCTTCGCCGTTCCAATGCACCGGGATATTGTCCGCGGGCAGCTGAGACCCGGCCCAAATTGAAATCCCGGCCATGATTGTGAGCGTGATTGCGGATGTGATTAAACCGGTGCGGATCATTCTGCGGCCTCCTTTATGTCGTCATCGCCATTATCGCGGCCAATCAAACCCAAGAGGGCGGTGACCGCGTCTTCGACGACGCTGGTATTCGTACGGTAGATGATGGATGTGCCCTGACGCTCGGCGGTGATCAGGTCGGCATCCTTGAGAACGTTTAAATGCCGCGTGACCGTGGGCCATGCCGCGTCGAACGCTTCTGCCAATTCACCCGAACTTTTCGGTCCCTTTTGCAGCAGCGCCATCACCTGACGGCGCAAGGGATGCCCAAGAGCTTTGAAGACTTCATTTGCCATAAACGCTAATTAGCATTTTTGATAATTATGAGTCAAGCTAATTAGGTGGGGGCGAACGCTTCGCTGTTTCTTGGACTTATCTGCTGAGCAGCATAATCGCGGCATAGCGGTTCAGCGCGTTCGCATCGATGCCGCTATCGCCGGCAGAGATTTGTCGGATCGCTCCCCAATTTTCTGATTGAAGAATCGCCGTCTCGTACAGGCCGCGAGCCCGCAAATGCTGCTCGATGCTGAAGGCGCGGTTTTGGCAAATCTCGACACTCGGCTCATCCGGGCTGCAGCTAGCGATGATGGACAGGCTGCCTGGGCCCGCTTCAAGGATATGATTGTCCGCGGTGTACTGAAAGTACAGATCGAGATGCGACTTCGCTTGCTCAGAGAGTGTGCTGGACCCCTCCTCGAAGAAAACAAATAGCGCATCTTCAAGTTTCTCGAAGGCCGGATCACCTTCGAGGATACGGGTTTCCATGCCGAGCCGCGCTGTAATCTGCATGGGCTCATCTTGCCAGGGCGAGATCATCTCGGAGATCAGACGGTCAACGCCGAACATCTCGCGCACCGCTTCATTGGCCGCCTTCGCCTCTTCGATTTCCTGCAAAGCGCTGCGTTCAATCTCGAGCTGACGCTTCTGAGACTCAATGAAAGAGCGGTGCTCGGTTTCCGGAAAGAGATCGAGGAAGACTTCTAAGATAATCGGGTCATTGCTTGAGACAGCTTCGGCGAGCGCTTCGGTCTCGAGGTCATTTTCACCGCGCAATTCGCACCCCGCAAAGCAGAAATCAGCTTCCCCGCGTAGGCCGCTTTCCGTCCATGGGATCTGGAAGCCCTCGGTCAGGTCCTCAACCCGCGTGGCAACGACGCGAAACATGGTTTCAACGGAATAACCCGGTTCAGTGATCAGCCTGGCGAGTGATGCCGTATAAGAGCTATTGTTCCGGCCCTCACCATCTTCCGCCACCATGCCTGGCGCGGTTGAGTAAGCGATGAGGGTGCCGCGGACTTTCTGGCTACTCGCGAGCCCCTGCGGCGCACTGCGCATTGAGGCGGGTAAGGGATTGTTGCGGCATGCGTCCAACACGATGAAATTCGTCTGGTTCCCGGCATAGTCGAGATAATCCATGAGCAGATCGAGCTTTGGTTGGCGCATCAAATCTGCGGCTGAGCGCAAACGCGCATCCGTGGAGACGAGATAGTTCAAGCCGCGATGCTGCGCGCCGTGACCGGCATAGAAAAAGAACCCGACTGCATCTTCGCCAGCTTCTTTGAGGCGATCCGCATGGTCTTGAAACGCCTCTTCCATTTGATTTCGGTCAGCGTCCAGGAGCTGATGAACCTCAAAGCCCACGCGTTCCAGAGAGGTAGAGATGAGTTCGGCGTCGTTTACGGGATTGGTGAGAGACCACCCATTTGTCTCGTAAGCGCTATTGCCAATCACAAGCGCGATGCGTTTCTCCGCAAACGCATCCAATCCGAGCGAAAGAACGGCCATAAGGCCCAGCAAAATCAAACGCATGGCATCCCTCTTAATGTCCACCCCGAGTCACAACTAGCTAATCTCAAGTGATTTGTCAGGCCTAAGGCAGAGACCGATCGATCGCCTGTGTCCACAAGCCATAGCCAAAGAGCTCGGTCCCGTGTATGGCGCGCGCAACGACAAATACCGCTTTGAGAGCCCCTCCCGATGACCGAGCCGACTTCCCTTCGCAATATCGCGATTATCGCCCACGTGGACCATGGTAAGACAACCCTGGTTGATTGCCTGCTGAAACAGTCCGGTACGTTCCGGGAGAACGAAGCCACGTCCGAGCGGATGATGGATTCCAACGATCTCGAAAAAGAACGCGGGATCACCATTCTCGCCAAGACGACCAGCGTCGTTTGGGGCGATACACGGATCAATATTGTCGATACGCCCGGCCACGCCGACTTTGGCGGTGAGGTTGAGCGTATTCTGTCTATGGTGGATGGGGCGATTGTTCTCGTAGACGCGGCTGAAGGCCCGATGCCACAGACCAAGTTTGTTGTGTCCAAGGCGCTAAAAATTGGCCTTCGTCCAATCGTTGCGGTCAATAAAATCGATAAGCCAGAGCGTCGTCCGGACGAAGTGATCGACGAAGTGTTCGACCTGTTCGACGCGCTGGGCGCTGATGATGACCAGCTTGATTTCCCGATCCTTTACGGGTCGGCCAAGAATGGTTGGATGTCGACCCAGTATGAAGAAGAGCGCACCGATATGGATGAGCTCTTCGATCTCGTCGTCAAACACGTGCCGGAGCCAAAAGTCGAAGAAGGTCCGTTCCGGATGCTCGCCACGACGATCGGCGCGGACAATTTCCTCGGCCGTATCCTAACCGGTCGCGTGAGCTCTGGCTCTGTAAAGCCAAACCAGACCGTTAAAGTCTTGGCGCGCGATGGCTCTCTGATCGAAAGCGGGCGTGTTTCGAAAGTGCTCGCGTTCCGCGGTCTGCAGCGTGAGCCGATTGAAGTTGGCGAAGCTGGCGACATCGTTTCGATTTCTGGCCTACAGAAAGCCAACGTGGCCGACACGTTTGTGGACCCAAGCGTCGACACCCCAATTGAAGCGCAACCGATTGACCCGCCAACGCTCTCTATGACCTTCCGCGTCAATGATAGCCCACTCGCTGGCACAGAAGGCGACAAGGTCACCAGCCGCGTGATCTGGGATCGCTTGCAGCGTGAGGCCGAGGGTAATGTTGCGCTGAAAGTAGAACGCTCGACGGAAGCAGAATCCTTTATTGTGTCTGGCCGCGGCGAACTTCAGCTTGCTGTTTTGATCGAGACGATGCGCCGGGAAGGCTATGAGCTAGGCGTCTCGCGTCCGCAGGTGGTCTATAAAGAGGGCGATGGCGGCGAGCGCTTGGAGCCGATCGAAGAGGTTGTGATCGATGTCGATGACGAATTCTCCGGCGCGGTGGTTCAAAAGCTGTCTGAGCGCAAAGCCGAGATGATTGAGATGAAACAGTCTGGCGCTGGGCGGACCCGGATGGTCTTCCACGCGCCAACGCGCGGTCTGATCGGGTACCAGGGCGAGCTGATGACCGATACGCGCGGCACGGCGATTATGAACCGCGTCTTCCTCGAATACGCCGCCTATAAAGGGAAAATCCAAGGCCGCCGTACGGGCACGCTGATCGCAATGGACAAGGGCGAGGCGGTTGCCTTTGCGCTCTGGAACCTGGAAGACCGCGGTCCAATGATGATCCATCCAGGTGATAAAGTGTATCAAGGCATGATTGTGGGTGAGCACACGCGCGACAATGATCTCGAAGTGAACGTCCTTAAGGGTAAGAAACTCACCAATGTCCGCGCCAGTGGCTCAGACGAAGCGGTGCGTTTGACGCCGCCACTGCAAATGACGCTCGAACGGTCATTGGCTTACATCGCTGATGATGAGCTGGTTGAGGTGACACCAGAGAGCATCCGCCTCCGCAAAGTCCACTTGGACCCGCATGAGCGCAAACGCGCGGCGAAAGCGGCGAACGCTTAAACCTACCAATAAAAAAAGCCCGCGACCGAGATCGCGGGCTTTTTGTATCTAGTCTTCCGACTCTTGTTTCGCCGGATCATATTTCGCGAACCAGCCCATAATATTGTCAGTCTTTGCGATCAGGCGCGACGGACGCCCAGCGATATAGTGCGGGGAGCCAGGGACCCGGATCAGCGCCGTATCGACGCCTTTCAATTTGAGCGCGGTATAGAACTGCTCCGCTTCCCATGTTGGTGTGCGCCAGTCTTCCTCGCCGACCATGACCAGCGTTGGAGTGACCACATCTTCGATCAGCATGATCGGAGAGCGGTCCAGGAACGCCTCTGGGTTTTCCCATGGGTCTGAACGGATCCAGTGGCGACGGACGAACTGAGCGATGTCCGCGGAAAGCGCCATGGTCATCCAGTTGATCACGGGCTTCACAGTGGCGGCCGCTGCGAAGCGGTCCGTTTTGCCAACGATCCAAGCTGTCAGGATCCCGCCGCCAGACCCGCCGGTCACGAAGAGGCGGTCTGCGCTGACATAGTTCCGCTCAATCAGGGCGTCGGTGACGCTCATAAGGTCTTCGTAGTCGTAGCCAGGATAAGCGAGATCAATCGCCATTGCGAAGTCTGAGCCGTACCCAGTTGAACCGCGCGGGTTCACATAGACGGTGACATAGCCCTCAGCTGCGAAGCGTTGGATCTCGCTGGCGAAGTAGGGGCCATACATTGCGAACGGCCCGCCATGAATTTCCATCAGCATTGGCGCGCTGCCATCTGCTTCGAAGCCAGGTGGAAGCGCGACCCAAGCTTCAATCTCCAAACCATCATGTCGGGATGGGACTTTGATTTCTTCAATCCTTGCCATGTCGAGATGGTCCAGAACGTCTGAATTCAGGTCGGTTAGAACGCGATCCTCGATGCGTGATCCGGTCACCGCGATTTCGGCGGGGCGGTCTGGCGATCCAGCCGTGTAGGCGATGACGGGGCGACGCGTATCAGAGACCGTGAAGGAGCCAGCTGCATAAGGGCGCCCAATTGAGGTGCCGCCAACGTTCGTCACAATCGTGTCGATCTCACCCTCCATGGAGACGGAGATGACATCAATGACGCCGGCATTTTCGATTTGGGCAATCAGGCTGCGCCCGTTTGGATGCCAGGCGACCGTGCTGAACCCGCGATCAAAATCGGCTGCGAGTTCGACGACTTCTGAGCCATCAGCATTCATCACATGGAGGTCTGCTTGCTGATAGGATTTTACCAGATCGTCATAGCCAAGATAAGCAATCTGAGACCCATCAGGTGAGACCGATGGTGCTAGGTCTGGACCGTCTCGCGTGGTCAGAGCGCTGCGCGAGAGATCAGACAGGTTCACCGCATAGATTTCGCTCTCAATCGGATCGAGATCGCGGTCTTCTGCTTCATTGCCGACCACTAAAAGCGTGTCATTGCCGAGCCAGGTTGGGCTGCCAAAGTCCGCTTCTCCGGATGTGATTTGGCGCGGCGTACCGCCATCTGCGGGCAAGGTGTAAACATGCGTTGCGCCTTCTTTCAGATAGCCTGCGCCATCGAAGCGGAACTGCAAATCATCAAACACACGGACCGGCTCAGACCAGGTCGCGCCTTCAGGGGCGGCAGGTGGTTTAGCGAAACTTGGCGTCTGTCCGGGCGTGAACATGGTGAAGGCGATTGTGCTGCCATCTGGTGACCATGCGGCATTGCCTGGGCCTGCACTGAACTGACCGAGCGAGACGGAACGGTCAGAGTCGAAATAGTAGAGGCGAAGGTCAGGCTTTCCGTCCGTCGCGGTCGTGTAGATGAGCTTTGTGCCATCAGGTGACCAGCGCGGAGCACCGGCAGAGGCGCCGCCGGTGATAAGCGGTCTGTGCGCGCCAGACTTTACATCAATGGTCCAAATATCTCCGCGATCACGGTCGGTGAGTTTGTCCATAGAGCGACGAACATAGACAATGGTTTCGCCGTCTGGAGAGATTTGTGGGTCCGATGCGTACTCGATATCGAAGACCCGCTCGGCGGTGAATTTGCGGCTCTCGTCCGCGCCATGATCATCGGCCAAAGCTGGCGTCGATAACAGGCCACCGACCAGAATGGCTCCAATCGCTCTTTTCAAGCTCATCTACTTCTCCTGAATGCGCTAAAAGTTCGCGCCAAGGAGTAGAGACTTTAACCAAACCGAGCAATGCCTTTCCCTTGCCATAAGTTTTGGCTAGTCTGGCTGCATGAGCCTTATGACCCATCCCGGTGCAGGCTGGTCGATTCGCCATTGGCGGCGGGAAGACTATCCAAGCATAGAACGGATCTTCAAAGACTGTTTGAAGGCCTTTCCTTGGCGTGGGCCTGAGCGCGATGAGATCATCCGTTTGCGACAGTCTCTATCCGCAAATGTTGCCTTCGTGGCCGTCGAAAAACGCGCCGGCGTGATTGGTTTTTTGACACTGGAGCAAGGCAAAGCCTACGTGCCGCATGTCTTTGTCGACGAGGACTGGCGTTTTTGCGGGGTCGGGAGCGGTCTTTTAAAAGTCGCGCGCGGCTTTGTTGGGCGTCCGCTACAGCTTGATGTTGATGTTCAGAACACGGCGGCGATTGAAGCCTATACCGTCTTGGGTTGGCGGGAACGGGCGAAGGTTGGGCGCGGCCGAAATGAGCAAGTCCGCCTGATTGGGCCTTGAGCCCGAGCACCGCGCTCTGCAACTAAAGCCTCGCGGATTCGTTAACCACTGATATAGTCGCCGTTACAGGGCCATAAGGGGCGGCTCTTAGGAGGTGGCATATGATGATCTGGTGGATCTTACCGGCACTGGCGGGGATCGTTGGACTAGCGTTTAGTTTTGCGGGAATAGGGCGGTTACTGAAGCTGCGTCTGGCAGCGGGCGGTTTGAGGTTCTTATTCGGGATCGGCTTTCTCGGCGCAGCGGGTATTGGGACTTTTGTTGGCCTGAACCTACAGACTTACAAAGCGCTTACCAAAGAGCGTGACGTGGCTGAGATCAGCTTCGAAAAAGACAATAGCGCTGAAGATACCTACACGATGACCATGACGTTGCCGTCTGGGGACGTGATTGTTCAAGATGGTTTCATCGGTGATGAGTTTCAGGTGAGTGCGCAAGTCATTCGTTTCTCACCCATGAAACAGATGCTTGGCTATGACAGCCTGTATCGACTTGAGTTCATCGAGAGCCGGTACGCACGCCGGTTCAGTACGACGGATCTCACACGCGCGACATCTTATGGTCGCCGGGTGAGCGAAGACGGAAAGATCGAGGTGTTCGATCAAGAGCTAGGTCTCGATGTGTACGGCGCGCTCGTCAATTATAGCGGCGAGAAAGAGCTAGACCGGGTCTTGAGCGAAGAAGAAACGGATGAAGAGAACCCGTCATGGTTCTCTGCCGGCATGGTGACCTCAAAACAGAGCGGTGGATCTGCGCCGTTTGGATCGGCCGTCTATTTCCCGATGGCAGATAATTTAAGCTACCGTGTTCGGATCACCCAAAATGCGCTAGTGGTAGAGCCTATGGATGGCCAGACGCGGCGCAGAATGGTGGAAGGAAGCGAGTAATGTTTGGGCTTTGGGATCGTTACGTTTTACCGCCGCTCATCTCCTGTGCTTGTTCTTCCAAGCCGATGATGAAGCAGCGCGAAAAGACGGTTCCCGAAGCCGAGGGCGTCGTCCTAGAGATTGGCTGCGGATGCGGCACGAATTTTAATTTCTACGACGCCGACAAGGTAAAACATCTCCATGCCATTGAGCCGCATGCGCCTATGGTCGAGCGCGCCCGGAAAGAAATGGCAGACGGCGATTACGCGTTTTCCAGCGACATTTATGAGTGCGGCGCTGAAGCCGTCCCGCTTGAAGATAAAAGTGTGGATACAGCCGTCGTCACGTTCGTGCTGTGTACGATCCCAGATTGGCAGTCTTCTTTGAAAGAGCTTCGACGGGTTCTTAAACCAAATGGGAAAGTCCTGTTCTCAGAACATGGCCTCGCGCCAGACGAGGGCGTCGCAAAGTGGCAGCGCCGAGTTGAACCCATCTGGAAACGGATGGCGGGGGGATGTCACCTCACCCGTGACACGAAAACCATGTTAGAGGCGGAAGGGTTCAAGCTAGACCGCTATCAAACGATGTATCTCCCGAGCACACCAAAAATTGCCGGATACGCCTCCTGGGGCAGTGCTGGTGTCGCTTAAAGCGCGCACCCCGCCTTATCTGCCTTTCTTGGCCGGCACTCCGACATTCGAGCTAAGTCTCTCGCCCATTCCAAAAGCCGATTGGTTGGCGCCGGATACAGAAGCGGAGACCTGGCTGCGCGATAAATGCCTGATCCTGAAAATGATGCGGGCCAATGTGGTTGGCGGGGATTTAAATGGAGCCGCCGCGGAAGAACTACTCGCCTTAGTGATTGAGGCGACCGGACGCGTCCCTAATCAATCCATGCCAACGGCTTTGGAAGAAGCTGCCTCGATTGTGTCAGACGACTTGTGTCTGCTGTCTGCAGAGCGACCCCATGATTGGCGTCTAATGGCGGGTGTGTTGTGTGCTCCGACCTATTGGACCCTGCCAGAGCGCATTGGACTGGACCTTGGCGCTCTGCATAGTCCCGTTCCAGGGGGCGATCCCGAGCTCGCAGCGCGGGTGGGTCGCATTTTCTCGGGGTTGAAACCTGATGTTGTGCTCGAGCGGTTTAATTGGACCGTGCAAGCGAGCGAGAAACACTACACGCCTGACCGGCCGAGCGCGGCCAAGAAACAGCCGAGCGATTTGCATTTGCGGGTTGAGCGTCAGACAATCCGTAAACTCCCGAAGACAGGGGCAGTCGTCTTCAGCATCAGGATAAGCGTCGATCCATTGCTTCCGATCCTCGCCGATGGGGATACGCGAGAAGCCTTCGAAGATGCTTGGATCGGTGCGCCGGAACACATCCGGCGCTACAAGCATTGGCCGGAGTTAGAACCGCTGGTCGCCGACGCGTGCCGAGCAGCAGCGAAACCAAAGAGCTAGGAGGCAAGAGGCGCGAACAATGAAACCGATCCCTGGAAGAATGATGGCGCAGATAGAAGGTGACTTCGTAATCTTCTTAATCGGCATGCGCGTCCATAAGCTTTGGAAAGTCTGGAAGTGGCTTCCCGTCTTTTCAGCGATGCCCAGAATGTTGGCGGAGCTCGAAAAAGACCCGGATCTTGGATTGCTACACTCCAAGACCTTTTTCAGCCTGCGAAGCCCGTATTTGGTCCAGTATTGGCGGAGCTTTGACCACCTCCACGCCTATTCAGTCAGCCGCGAACATGCGCACCTGCCCGCCTGGAAAGCCTTCAACAAAGCCGTCGGTACGAATGGCGATGTTGGGATTTGGCACGAGACCTATTTGGTTAAGGATGGCGCTCACGAGACCGTCTATGGCAATATGCCTTTGGTGGGGCTTGGCGCTGCCTCCGGACTAAAGCCTGCAGACGGGCGCAATCGGTCAGCCAAAGGGCGCCTGCAACAAACTGATGGGGATGACCAACCAGACATGGACGCTGACCCCAAAGCGACCTAAATGCCCTGCAACACTTGTAGGAGCGAACATGAAGTACTGGCTGTTCAAATCTGAGCCGTTCAAATGGAGCTGGGATCAGCAAAAAGCGAAAGGCGAAGCGGGCGAAGAATGGGACGGCATTCGCAACTATCAGGCGCGCAACAATATGCGCGAGATGAAAATTGGCGATCGCGGATTTTTCTACCACTCAAATGAAGGCTTGGAAGTTGTTGGGATTGTTGAGGTTTCAGCGGAAAGTGCGCCAGATTCCACAACCGATGACGAACGCTGGGATTGCGTCCACATCCGCGCCCTCGTGGACATGCCGGAATCGGTCACGCTGAAAGCGGTCAAAGCGAATGAAGCGCTTGAGAACATGTCGCTGGTGACAAGTATGCGTCTGTCAGTCCAACCGGTGCTGGAAGACGAGTGGATGGAAGTTTGCCGCATGGGCGGTCTAAACGGGAAGACGCTTAAGCCGCTCTAGAAGCCGCGCGTGACCCACAGTCTGAGCTCTGAGTCAGCGGAGGCGTCGGTGAGCCCAAACAGGGCGCCGGTGAATAAGCTCCAATTGTCTGAGACCGGAAAGCTCGCGAACGGGCCAATCTGATGGCCCTGTTTGTCGAGGTCTAAGAAATTGTCCGTTGATCCATATGAGTTGAAGAGTTCAACACCGAGGGTCTGGCCTGTTTCCAATCGCGTGAAGATATTGCCGCGTGTTTGAAGGAAGATGCCGTCGCGCGCGTCATCGCCGACATCGAATGCGGACAGGGCGACGAAGCGTCCATTCCAATTCTCGGCGATCGGGAATTGATTGGTCCAATGCACGCCGATCAGGCCTGGGCGTCCATCATCTCGGATTCGCGCATCAAACCGGAAGCCGGTTTTCCAGTCATCATCGTCATCGCTGAGCTCCCAGAACAGCTCAGCCTGCACGAAATCGAAGTCGACATCAGAATCCGCGGTCTTACGAGCTGACACCAGCCCGCGCCACATCAGGTTGCCATTGATCGCTTGCTGATAGTGCGCGCGCTGCGAAACGCCTTCTGTGTCTGGATTATAGGTAACTCGATACTGTGCCGATTTATGGCCTTCATTGACCATTGGCGGGAAGATGCCGCCCGTATTTTGCGCAAGCGCGATTGGGGAAGTGGCCGCTAGTGCCAGTCCTAACAGTGCAAATCGCATGAGTTCGATCCCTTATCCGTCCCGGTTTCCTCAGCCTGCGATGTGGGACGATTTTGGAGATTGTCTATTCGGAGGAATGAATTGGTTCGATAGGAACAGCCTATCGAATATGCCCGCTTCCATGATGAGTCGCGCATTCGAAAGGAATCTTAAGACTAATCAGATAGGTGAATTCAACTTGTAATCGAATTTCGTGCAACTGGAGATGCATATGAGTACGGATCAAGCGGTGACAGAGACTGTTTCAGATCTGGATGATATCGTCTTTGGGACTGAGACACCGGATGCTGGCGAAAGCATTGTCGGAATTGTCGAAGCCTCCACCGAAGAGAGTGTGAAGGCGGCTTTCGGAGCTTTAACGGGGAAAACCGTCGAAGCTGTCGCTGCTGAGGAAGCGGTTGAGCCGATTGCCGAGCTTGCTGTTGAAGAAGCTCTCGAAATACCCAATGAAGAAACTTTAGAAGCAGCCGTGGAGCCGGTGGTCACAGAGTCCACCGAAGAACCTGCCGAAGAGATTATTGCTGAGCCCGTCGAGGCTGCCGCCGAAGACGCTGTTGATACCCCCACCGACGCTGAAGAGAGCGCCGACGAAGAGACATCCAAAAAAGCGGGTCTGCTTGGTCTCCTCAAATCGCCAATCGGCATGGGGGGCATTGCCGTCTTGGTTCTCGCAAGTGGCGCTGGTGCCTTTTTCTTCCTGACATCAGGAAGCGATCCGAAAGCGGATGAA
>JBCBGS010000021.1:0-24899 GCA_038526515.1 Pseudomonadota bacterium
GAGTTTGATGCTGGATTGGAGTTTGTGCCGGACAATCGCGTCTCTGGCTAAATCCGCCTCAAAAGACCCCGAGCGCCAGTCCGGCACCCAGCGCGCGGCCGAGGTCTCGGCAGGTTTCTAAATCGGTATCGGGAATGGTTTTCTCGGCCAGTATTTCAACCTCTGTTTGTGCGTGCGTGAGGACGATCAAAGGGTCCTGTACCTGTTTGAGACGCCATCCAGTAGCAATTCTGGCTGTTTGCCGGGCGGCATTGGTCCCATCTGACCCCGCGCAGATCATCTGTGCATAAGGCCGGCCTTCAATCTTCCCAAGCAATGGGTAGTAGGTACGGTCAAAAAAGGCCTTCATCTCCCCGGACAGAGCCGCCAGGTTTTCTGGCGCCGCAAAGATGTACCCATCGGCGGTCAACATATCTTCAGGTCCAGTGTCTTCTGCCCGCTGAAGCTGAACTTCAACCTCCTGCTGCGCGGCTTTGTAGGCCGCCTCAGCCATTTGCCGAGTTCCGTTGGTTCGGGTGTGATAGACAATCAATAGACGCGCCATACCGATTGACTATTCCGTTTTGTCGTCGCCGTCTCGCGAAAAGAATTCCCGGTCCAGTTTCGCAGCGAATCGCTTCAATCGGAGCGTGTGAAACCTGCGTTACTACTTTTGCTCGTGCCCTTGGCGGCTTGTTCGGAACCGATTGCGGTTCAAATCAACACGTCTTCAGAGAGCTCTATCTATTGGTCCGACGGCGATAGCGGCCGGATTGATGGCGTGAAATTCCGTTTGGCGAACGTTGATGCCCCAGAGACGGGCGGCGTCGGCGCAATCGGCGGTGCAAAATGCGAGTATGAACGCGAACTTGGGTTTGATGCCAAAGCGTTCATGGTCGAGCTGACCCGCGATGCAGAATTGGTCATCACGCATAATTCTGGTCCGGATCGCTATGAGCGAGAAGTGATTACCTTGTCCGCCAATGGCCAGGATGTTGGCGAGGCTGGCATCGCTGCAGGCCATCTCGGGCCCTGGCCACATCGCGGCCGCCGCGCGCTTACGAAAAAACCTGATTGGTGCGCGCGCGCCCTATCCTCGGCCGAATAGTCGGGCGAAGAAGCCGGGCTTCTTATTCGCTTCAGCCGTATGCGTTTGCGCGTCAGTGTGGGCCTCGACTTCTGCTTCGTGTCGGCCTTGCCAGATCGCCCAGTCGTCCGCGTCATCAATGTCCATCAATTGCGGAAGAACGCCGACCTTTGCGTTACTAGGTAAGTTGGCCCAGACATCTTCCATCGCGTGCGGGCCCGACCAACGGACGCCGTAAAACGGGCTTTTTGTGCGCGCGGTTTTATGGATGCCGAACAGCCAGAACCCGCCATCCTGGGCCGGTCCAAAGACAGCATCGTTTCGCCCGAGCTCGCGGATCGCTTGGCGGAGGAGGGCTGCCGAAATGTCGGGCGCGTCGCTGCCAATGAAGAGCACCGGTCCCGGGGGGGCTTCGCGGAGGCCCTTGCTTAAACGGTCGCCGAGATTTCCCGGCCCCTGACTACGGCGCTCAAGATGCAGCGGCCACATCCCGCCGACAGAGTTGTCGAGCTCCTTGTCCGGGGCGGTATAGAGGATCGTATCCCAAGAGCTATTCAGGGCAGCCCGCATCGTCTTCGCTTGCAGCGCTGTCGCAATCCGCCGCGCGCTGACGGCAGAGCCCAAACTCTTGGCGAGGCGCGTTTTGGACAGGCCAATCCGAGGCGGCTTGGCGTAAATCAGTATTTGAGGACGTTTCATCGGACCACTTCTATCCCAATCACTCGGTTCTGCTCGTCGACATCCAAGATCACTTGCACGCCGCGCAGGCTTTCATCCAATGCGAAAACATCAATTGATCGTGAGACGCAACCTGGCGTTCCAGCGCCCGGATGGTCCGGCAAATAGATATAGCCGGCTTCTAACTCGTCATCCCAGCTTGCATCCAGTGTCATGGTTCACCTCTAAGCGAAGTCACTATGTGTATGATTTTGCCAGTTTTTCCGGATTCGCGCCAAGCAAATAGCGGGTGATCAAATAGACATTGTGCCAGCTGCGTTTGCGCCAGCCATCGCGCTCATATTTCGAAGCATCCGTACGCGCCTCTGCAGAGAGGATCGACAGGCGTTTCTTGCCAATAGACCGGATGATTTGGACATCTTCCATAAAGGGCGTGTCAGGATAGCCGCCAATCTCAGTGTAAAGCTTCCGAGAGATCAGAAGACCCTGGTCGCCATAGGGCAGGCCAAGGTTGCGTGAGCGCCAATTCGCCCGGCGTGCCACGACCTTCGCCATGGGGTGATCCGAGCGATAGGCGAGCGTGAAGGCCGCTGCTTTCTCGCGTCGCTCCGTGATATGGGATTTCGCCCGTTCTGCCCAATCGCGCGAGAGGGCGGTATCAGCATGCAGGAACAAAATCCAATCGCCACGGGCTTCTTCAAAGCCTCGGCGCATTTGTGCGGCGCGGCCTTGCTCCGGCGATGAGATCACGTTCGCCCCTGCGCCTTCCGCGAGACGGCGCGTCTGATCCTCGCTTCCAGCATCCACCAAGATAACCTCGCGGATGAGGCCCGTTTCCAGACCTGGCATCAAGGAGGCCAAACAGACCGGCAGCACGGCCTCAGCGTTTAAGGCTGGGATGATGATGGACAGTGGGGCGGGCATTTATCAGCTGATCCAGGGTAACGCGGTTAGAGCTGCTAAAACGATCCCCACTAATTGCCTAGCCAGTCTGAGCTTACATAGAGCGGCTCCACTGAGTATTCCGACAATCACGGCGACTGAGGTCGCAAACCATGTGTTGAATGCGAAGCCGAAAGTGAGCCCTAAAAACACCGCTGCGCCGATCGTTGCAGATAAGACTGAAAATGTGAGCCACACGTTTGCGACCCGATCCATCGCTGTCTTTTCTTCATCGGTCAAAGCGTCACGCCCATCTCATTGAGGCGCGCCTGGACCAGTAATAGGTCTCGCCAAGCGCGGCTCTTGTCTTGCGGGCGGCGCAGCAAATAGGCCGGGTGAAACATCGGTACCAATGGCACTTTTGTTCCTGCTGGTGTTTCAAACGGTCGCTCTGAGCCGCGCAACCGCATAATCCCGGTCTTCGAATTGAGCAGAGATTTCGCCGCAACGCCGCCTGTCGCTATGATGATCTTGGGCTGCGCCAGATCGATCATCCGGTTCACGAAGGGGCGGCAAACGGCAAGTTCATCCGCTTCTGGATTGCGATTGCCCGGCGGGCGCCAATAATTGACGTTTGAGATAAACGCATTCGTCTTGCGATCGAGCTGGATCGCGGCGAGCATTTTGTCCAAAAGCTGACCCGCTTTACCGACAAAAGGCAGTCCTAAACGGTCCTCTTGGCCGCCAGGCCCTTCGCCGAGCACCATGACGGGCGCGCCGATCGTACCGTCATAGACAACGGTCTTCTCGCACAATTGTTTGAGAGGGCAGCCCTCATAGGATTCAATCGCGGCTTTCAGAGCTTCAATCGAATCAGCGCTGGCCGCGAGTGATTCTGCCTCTTGGATCCAATCGTGGAGCGTCTTGCTTGCCGACTTTCGAGATCTGCGCCCTGAGCTCGGCGCTTGCTGTGCTTCAGCAGGCGCGCTGGGCGCTACAGAGGGCGCGGGCCCTGTATTTGCACCGCTTTGCGTGCCGACAGAACGGGTGATTTCGCCTTGGTCGACCTCCACGCCCATATCTTCCCACCACTCGGTGAGTGCCTTTAACGCTGCGGCAGAGGCATTTTGGGGCATTGAGACCTTGTAAACTTTAGCTAAAGAGGTGCTCAGATACTTAAATATACAAAGATGGCGCGCAAGTGTGATCGCCACTTCTGAGGAGACAAGTGATGAGCGAACGCGAGTCTATGGAATTTGATCTGGTGATCGTTGGCGGTGGGCCCGCTGGCCTCGCCGCAGCTATTCGTGCCAAACAGCTCGCGAACGAAGCTGGCGAAGAGCTTGAAGTCGTGGTCCTGGAGAAGGGCGGCGAGATTGGCGCCCACATTCTATCCGGCTTGGTGCTGGACCCGAAAGCCCTGGACGAACTGATCCCAGATTGGCGCACGCGCGACGATCGCCCGATCCGCACCGAAGTTGGCGCGGACACCTACAAGCTGCTCGGGCCAAACGGGTCTATGGCGATGCCGACATTCGCGTTCCCGCCCTTCATGCACAATCATGGTTGCTATATCGGCTCGTTGGCAAATGTCTGCCGCTGGCTCGGAGAGCGCGCAGAAGAACTTGAAGTTCAAGTCTTCCCCGGCTTTGCGGCCTCTGAAGTCGTTTATGGTGAGAATGGCGAAGTTCGCGGCGTGGTCGCGGGTGTCATGGGTATTGCCGAGGATGGCAGCCAGAAGCCAGACTATGAGCCTGGCATGGAACTTCTCGGCAAGTATGTCATGTTCGCGGAAGGCGCGCGCGGCTCTCTGACCAAAGAAGTCAAAGCGAAATACGATCTCGAAGCTGATTGCGACCCGCAAAAGTACGGCATTGGCCTGAAAGAAGTCTGGAAAGTCCCAGCCGACCATCCAGAGTTCAAAGCGGGCTTCGTGCAGCACACATTTGGCTGGCCGGTGAAGGAAAAAGACGGCTCAGGCGGCGGCTTCCTCTACCACTTCTCGGAAGGCGGCGAGAACTATGTCTCCGTCGGCTATGTGGTTCACCTGAACTATAAGAACCCGCATCTGTCGCCATATGACGAGTTCCAGCGCTATAAGCATCATGACGATATCTCGAAATTCCTGAAAGGCGGGAAACGCGAGGCATATGGCGCGCGCGCGATCACTTCAGGTGGGATTCAGTCGATCCCGAAACTGTCTTTCCCGGGCGGCGCTTTGATCGGGTGTTCAGCGGGTTTTGTGAACCTGCCGCGGATTAAAGGCACACACAATGCGATGAAGACCGGCATGCTGGCCGCGGAAGAGGCGGTAAGCGCGATCCGGGCTGAGCGGTCTGGC
This sequence comes from Pseudomonadota bacterium, assembly GCA_038526515.1. Taxonomy (GTDB): domain Bacteria; phylum Pseudomonadota; class Alphaproteobacteria; order Caulobacterales; family Hyphomonadaceae; genus Henriciella. Next base: position 4,968 of record JBCBGS010000021.1, read on the forward strand.
GATGAGTTGTCGACTTATGACCAAGCGGTTCGTGATAGCTGGGTTTGGACTGACCTTGCCCGCGTCCGCAACGTGAAGCCGCTTATGGGCCGCTTCGGCACTATGCCAGGCGCTGTGCTTGGCATGCCAGATATGTGGATGCGCTACCTGGTTGGTTTCGGATACATTCCGCAGCTCAAGCATGGCAAAGCTGACCACGAATATCTCAAGCCGGCGAGCAAATGTAAGCCGATCGAGTATCCGAAGCCGGACGGCGTTCTGAGCTTCGACAAGCTGACCAATGTGTCCTTCACCAACACCTATCACGCGGAAGACCAGCCGAAGCACCTCAAAGTGGCTGACCTTGGTCGGCAGAAAGCGTCAGAGTTTGATGTCTTTAACGGACCGTCACAGCGCTATTGCCCAGCCGGTGTGTATGAGTGGGTTGAGGAAGATGGCCAACCGCCACGCTTCCAGATCAATTCACAGAACTGCATCCACTGTAAGACCTGTGACATCAAAGATCCGAACCAAAACATCAACTGGGTCACACCAGAAGGTGGCGGCGGTCCAGCTTATCCTAATATGTAATCTACGGGGCGCCGATGCGAGAGTTTAGCTTCAAACCGGCGCCCGTTCGCAAAGAACAAACCTGGGCGATCAAAGATGATCACCTGATGCGCCGAGGCGGGTCTGCGGCGCTAAACCTGGCCAAAGTAACAGGCGCGAGCTGGAATACAGTGTCCTATCGCGGCACGCGGAGCGCCTGGCTGCATTTGGAATCGGAAGCCGGTACCACCAAGATTGAGTATACCGATAATGGCGGGGCGAGAGACGATTTCTTCGGACTGATCCAGGCCATTCTCGCCGTTTTCGAACGCGTCAATCCCGATCTTGAGATCGAATATGGGTATTCCGCGCCATGGCGGGTCGCGCTGTTCATTTTGGGCCTTATGGGAACCTTAGGCGGCTTGTTTTTTATCTATGCCGGACTCACCAATTTGACCGGGCGTGGTCAGGTCGAGGCAACAATTATCGGCGGCGCGCTCGTGATCCTATTGTTGCCGGTGGCGTGGACATGCCGGCCAAATATGCAGGCGGCCAAGTTTGGCGCTGCTGACCTATCCGCTGAGATCGCTCAATTGGGCGGTCCGTCGATGCCGGACCCAGATCAAACTTAAAGCAATCCATAGGCCCCAGAAGACGGCAAAGGGCGCGGCTCCACCTGCGAGGGCGGCGATATAAGCCATGCCGCCCGCTGTCGCGCTCAGCCCCCAGTAAAAGACCGCGGCTTCCAAATGCGACCAACCGCTGGCGATCAAGCGCTGATAAGCGTGATCAAGATGCGCCTCTAACCAGTTCCGCCCGTGCTTTGCGCGCCAGATCAAGGTCAACAGGACGTCCACCAGAAAGGGCAAGGCAATGGTTGCGATGGTCCAAACGTTCAGGCCTGAGGCCAGTCCAAGCGCCGCAAATAGAGCGCCGAGCCCCAAAGCGCCTGCATCTCCGGCGTAAATCTGTCCGCGCATATTATGAAGCAGAAATGCTCCGATCGCTCCAAAGAGTGGAAACCACCAGAGCGCGGCGGTCCAGGTTCCTGAGGTTGCTGAGATCGCCGCTAACGCTGCCAGCATGATGGCCAAGGACCCGATCGCCAGCCCGTTTGATCCATCCATAAAGTTCACGGCGTTGACCATAACGATAAGCCATGCGGCGCTCCCGATGACGAGCAGGATCGGCACGGCAAGGTCGCCAAATGGCGTTTGAAAAGCCGTTGCGCTGAGGCCGAAAGTGGCGGAGCCCAAGGCTGCTACCGTCAAAATGACAAGCTTGAGTTTGGTGTTTGCTGTCCAAATGTCATCCCAGAGACCAATCAAAAAGCTGATCGCGACAAAGCCAAAGGCGATACCAAGACTGGTATGCGTTTCGAACGCGCCCTGGACGAGGCTCGAGAGCGTGGAAACCGGGTCGACGCCATAGCCCACCATCAGGATGATGAAACTAAGGACCATCCCGATGAGTGTTCCAAACAGAATAGCAACCCCGCCGAGACGAGGTACTGGCTGCGCCTGCGTTTTCCGCCCGCCATCTGGGGCGTCTACGACGCCGAGCCGTTTCACCAATGCACATGCCAAAAGGCCTGCTGCGAAACTGATCGCGAAGAACCCCGCTGGTGCGATCCAGACCGTCCAACTCATTAGGCGCCGCCCAAAAGAGTTGCCCGCACCCACCAATCGCTGTTCTGCGCGCTTAAGATACGAGCTGCCTCTGTCGCGGCTTCGAGACTATCAAAGAGCGCAAAACAGGTCGCACCAGAGCCACTCATACGCAGTGTCCGAATGCCCGGAAGCGCTTGTAAGGCGGCGAGGGTCTTGGTGATTTCGGGATGCATGCTCATTGCCGGTGATTGAAGGCTATTCCGTGTGTTTTCGTTCAACCACGTTTGGAAAGCCCGGGTGGCGGTCCGATTGTCTGGCAAGGGCGGGTGTTCCGGAATGTGGTCTGGCGCCCCATCATCATAGGCTTGGAAAACAGGACCTGTGGGGCAATCAACGCCCGGATTAACGAGCACGGCAGGCAGTTTTGGGACACTTAGAACTGGCTCAAACACATCGCCTTCGCCGGTCATGAAGCCGGGGAGATTGATCAGGCACGCGAGGACATCGCCGCCGAGGAGGGGGGCAATCGTCTCAGCGAGGGCTTGCACACGGTCGCCGCCATGGGCGCGAATGATCAGGCGTAGCGCCGCCGCGGCATCGGCAGAGCCTCCTCCAATCCCAGCAGCGCAGGGCAGATTTTTCTGAAGCCGAAAGGCCAGGGGCGGCGCATTGCCATCCAACGCGTCATTCATCGCGCGCGCGGCTTGCAGCACCAGATTGTCCTTGGCGGGCCCGGACTGTTTCGCATAGGGACCATCGACCGCCAGGCTGAAATGACTGGCTGGTTCTGCGGTAATCACGTCAGCGACATCCGTGTCGCAAAAGGTCACAAGGGAGATCAGATCATGCCGTCCATTCTCTTTTGGAGGACCGACATGAAGCGAAAGATTGACCTTAGCGGGTGCGTAGTCTTGCAATTGGCTCATGGATAGGCGGGCAGGGTGTCATTGTTCGCGGCTTGTAATAGCGCGATTCCGCCATTTAGTTTTTTCCGCAGCAGGCTGATCTCTGCATCATCCGTTGAGTATTTGAGGGCCCGTTCCCATTGGAAGCCAGCTTCTTTGAAACGGCCAACTTGCCAATAGGCGTCGCCGAGATGGTCCAAGATCTCAGCGAGATCCGGTTCTAAGGCCGCCGCGCGTTCCAAATAGAAGATGGCGCGCTCATAGTTGCCCATCTTGTAATGCGCCCATCCCAAGCTGTCCGTGATCGCGCCATTATTCGGCGACAAACGTAAAGCCTGTTCGATCAAGTCGAGCCCATCGTTCAAATTTATACCGCGATCAATCCAACTATAGCCGAGATAGTTCATGATCGTTGGGTTATCTGGGTTGAGCGTCATCGCAGTTTTCAGATCGTTTTCGGCCGGAGGCCATTCGCCAAGGCGCTCTCTTGCGCCGCCACGAGCAAAATAGATGCGCCAATCATACGTTCCGGCGGCTTCGTCGGCTTCAATCACATCTGTGAATGTCGCTTCGGCTTCCCCATCGCGGCCAAGCGATTGCAGCAAGTCAGCGAGTTGTATGCGAATGTTGCGATTATCGGTACGCGCGAGCGTCTTACGCGCAACTTCGAGCGCCTCAGCATCTTGTCCTTCGCGTCTAAGGGCCCAAGCGAGTTGGCCTTGCGCGCTGGTATGGTGGATCGATGTGTTTGGGATCGAGTTCAGAATTTCGATCGCTTCTCGGCGTCGATTGGCTTGGTCGAGCGTATCAGCCCAAAGTGTTTTCGCGACGTCCAGTTCTGGGTCCAGATAGACGGCCATCGAAAAATAGACCGCCGGGGCATCGCCGAGGCCTTGAGACACTTGCGGGGCGGTCGCCAGATAGAATGAAAGCGCTGTTCCTTGAGCCGCGGTATAGGACGGGAATGGGGCGACTGTGCCGGCTTCAATCTCATTCGCGAGCGCTAAAAGCGCCGGGTGCCGTCCCACTTCGCTGCGGAAAACGCTGAGACGATCTAAGGCGGTTTCGGTGTCTCCGTTCAGAGCCAAGAGACGAGCTTCGGCCTCGACTCCCATTGCGAGGCGGGCGTCTACGGACCACAAAAACTCTAAGTCCTCACGAGCACCAGCCTCGTCGCCCACGCTGGCTTTCATGATTGCGCGAAGCGATTGACCGATCACTGCATAGAGGCCTTCAGTGCCGCCCGCATTGCTTTGTAGGCTGATCGCCGTATCCGCGTCCTCTTCCACCAAAGCCCAGGCGGCAAGACTGCGCGCGAGCATCGCATGATACATGCTGCTCCACGGTGTGGTCAGGTAGGAGAAGGCGTCGTCATTGTCGCCGCGTTTCACCGCATCGACCGCCAAAAGGAGACGCGGAAGCTCAGTTTGAGCGATCGTCTCATCTGGCAGACGCTTTGCCAGTTTCACGGCGCGCTCGATTTCGCCGATGCGCATAACCGAATAGATCGCTTGCTCCGCGACCCATGGATCATCTGACACACTGCTGAGCAAGCGCGCGTAATTTTGCGCAGATTTCAGGGGTGCCTCGGTCATGCCAGCATATTTGGCGACCGCAAAGGTCGAGAGCGTGTCGATATCGCCGCGGAGTTTGGTCGCGGCTTCAGCGCGTTCAAGAAGGGCTGGATCAACTTGTTTTATGGACGACACACAGGCCGTGATTGCCAAGCACGAAGCAGAAATAGTCAGAACACGCCACATGCCCGTACTGTCTCAGCCTCGGAGGTTTCAGGCAAGTAAATCTGTGAGAATTATTTAGTGGACGCGGCTGACACAGAAGTCGGCCAGGTCAGACAGGGCATCTCGCCAAACGCTGTCTGGCAATGATCGCAGCGCTGCCTTAGCCAGATCCGCGTAAGCTTGCGCTTCGATGACCGTCGCTTCGGCGGCGCCCGTTGAGCGAATGAGGTGAATGGCGTGCGCCAAATCAGCCTCTTCTTGCGTCTCAGTGTTGAGGGCGCGGTCCCAGAAGGCTTGATCTTCCGCAGAGCCGCGGCGCCGCGCGATAATCACCGGAAGCGTTGATTTGCCTTCCCGGAAATCATCCCCGACCGCTTTGCCGATTACGGACGTGGTGCCGCCATAATCCAGCGCGTCATCGACGATTTGGAAGGCTAGGCCGAGATTTTTGCCATATGATGCAAGTGCAGCGGCGTGGGTGTCGCCGTCTGGGCCAGACGATAACGCGCCAGCTTCAGCCGCGGCTTCGAACAGGGCAGCCGTTTTTGCTTCTACAATTGCGAGATATTCTTCCGTCGGAAGGTCGGTCCGACTTGCGGCGGCGAGCTGGTGGACTTCGCCTTCCGCGATCACGGATGACGCATTCGATAGGATTTTGAGAATTTCCAGATTGCCGGTCTCAACCATTAAGGTGAAGGCGCGCGCGAACAGGAAATCGCCGACCAGAATAGAGGCATTATTGCCCCACACATTCTTCGCAGCCTTTTTTCCGCGGCGTAGATCGCTGTCATCGACCACGTCATCGTGAAGCAAGGTTGCGGTGTGAATGAACTCAACCGCCGTTGCCAAAGCATGTGTGCCTGGATTGGTGCCGCCGCACGCATGCGCTGCGATTAGCGTAATCATGGGGCGAAGACGCTTGCCGCCTGCAGAGACGATATAGCCCGATAAATCAGGGATCACATCGACTGGGCTTTTCGCACGTTCGACGAGGAGACGTTCCGTGGCTTCCAGATCGTCTGCCAGCATAGACTGCATGCGGTCGACAATATCGGCGTAGCTTGGGGTCTTGGAAGGATGGGTTTGAGCGGTCACGACCGTGGTCCTATTCCACTTTTACTGCTTTATCCATATAATAGCGCAAATGTGAGCGCGCGCAGCTGCGGTATGCCACCGCATGCGGCACTTTGGAGATAATTGCTTTGGAAGAAGTCTTTCGCACCAATGATTTGGTGAAGCTATCATACATTCGGCACATCCTCTCTGAGGAAGGAATTGAGCCGTTCGTCCTTGATGAACACACGGCCATGATTGATGGCCGTGGCCCGATGATCCCGATCCGTATTACCGTTCGGTCCGATCTTGCGGACCGGGCGCGCTACATCTTGCGCGATGTGGAGAAGGATGCGTGAGCAACGTCACGTGCGATGATTTCTATGATGGGCGCCTAAAACTCTATCAGCCCGCAAAAGGCTTTCGCGCTGGAACAGACAGTCTGCTTTTGGCCGCAAGTTTGGATGCAAACCTCGCTGGAGAGGCCCTCGAAATCGGATGCGGGGCAGGGGGCGCTTTGCTGCCAGCGGCGTTTCGGCTCATCAAAACACGCATCACTGGTCTCGAAATCGATGTGGATATGGCGGCACTCGCAAGAAAGGGTGTTGAGGCGAACGATCTAATCTCTCGTGTGGAAATCGTCGAAGGATCTGCGGCAAACTTAGACCGAACCTGGCAGAACAAGTTTGATTTGGTTTTTTCCAATCCGCCTTTCTTTGAAACGGGCACCATCCAAGCCCTGGGCGCGGGGAAAGAGGCGGCCTATCTGGAAGACGTCCCTTTGAAAGACTGGATCAATGCAATGCTGTTTGCGCTGCGCCCGAAAGGGACATTTGTGATGGTGCACCGAGCGGCAGATCTGGCGCGGATCTTATCCGTGATTGAGCGGCAATGCGGCGAAATTACTGTGCTGCCCGTCCACTCCTATCCGGGCGCCGAGGCGAAACGCGTTCTGGTGCGCGCGCGCAAGGCGCTTCGGTCAGGACCCATGCGTCTTCTGGAGCCGAAATACCTGTATCAGAGTAAAGGCGGTGAGCGCACAGATTGGGCGCTCGCGATGCAGCGAGACGGCGCGGGCCTTGACTGGAATTAACCCGGCTCGAAGCTTGCCCCAAAGGCCAGACGGGAGTAGGCGAAAGCTCTGAATTTATTGAAGACTGACCGATCGATGACTGCACCTGTTGCGAAAGCTAAACCGAACTCTTTCCAAGACCTGATCCTGCGCTTGCAGAACTATTGGGCCGAGCAGGGCTGCGCGATCCTGCAGCCTTACGATATGGAAGTTGGCGCAGGGACATTGCACCCGGCGACTGTACTGCGCGCGCTTGGGCCAAAAGACTGGCGTGCTGCCTATGTGCAGCCTTCACGTCGCCCAGCTGATGCGCGCTATGGTGAGAATCCGATGCGGCTCGGACACTATTACCAGTATCAGGTGATCCTGAAGCCCAACCCAAAGAATCTGCAGGATCTTTATCTGAATTCGCTCTATGAGATTGGCATTGATCCAACCGTGCACGATATCCGTTTTGTCGAAGACGATTGGGAAAACCCGACCGTCGGGGCCTGGGGTCTCGGCTGGGAAGTTTGGTGCGACGGGATGGAGGTCAGCCAGTACACCTACTTCCAGCAAGTTGGCGGTTTGGATGTCTTCCCGGTCTCGGGCGAGCTGACGTATGGCCTAGAGCGCCTCGCCATGTACGTTTTCGGCGTCGATAATGTGTATGATCTGCCGTTCAATGCTCCGGACAGCGATACACCGTTGTCTTACGGCGATGTGTTTATCGAGAACGAGCGCCAACAGTCTGCCTTCAACTTTGAGTATTCAGACGTTGAAATGCTGCAGCGCTGGTTCGGTGATTGCGAAAGCCAATCCAACGCCTTGCGGGACGCTGGTAAGCCGCTGCCAGCTTATGACTTCGCGCTTAAAGCCAGCCACGTCTTCAACTTGATCGATGCGCGCGGGGCGATTTCGCCGACCGAACGGCAGGCCTTTATAGGACGCGTGCGGGATTTGGCGCGGGGCGCCGCTGAACAATGGGCGCAACAAGAGGCGGAGCGGGCTGAGGCATGATCCGGACGCTGGCAGTTCTCCTGATCCTCGGGGCTGCGGCTTGCAGCCCAACGCCAGGCTCGCCAGCTTTATACAACGATCGTGGCATGCAGAACGCCGTATCAGAGGCGCGTGAGACATTGCCGGTTTTCTTTCAAGCCTGGCAAAGCGACAATGAGGCCTATTCAGACTTTCGGGTCACGGTGATCATGCCGTCCAGCGCCTATGGGCGCGACTATGAGGAACTCACCAATATCCGTCAGGAGTTTGCCGGTTTTATCGGCGAGACGTCTGGCGGCACCGAAGTCCCGTTTCTGACCGCTGACATCGCCGATTGGCGTTTCAAAGATGGCGAACGCTACCGAGGCGGCTACACGCGCCGGGTGATGTTCGACATGACGAACGCTGAGCTGCCAAACATTCGTGACCGCTTTCATGAGGAGCCATTGCCATGACCAAAGTGAACCTGGCCGACAAGTTTGAAAAATTCTCAGACCATTGGCAGCCGCGTCTTGCCGGACGCGTCAATGATATGGACGTTCGCTTGGTCAAGATCCAAGGCGATTTCGATTGGCACTCGCATGCCGATGAGGACGAGATGTTCGTGGTTGTCAAAGGCGAGATGCGCATGGCGTTCCGCGACCGGATCGAGATCGTAAAGGCCGGGGAATTCATCATCGTTCCGCGCGGTACAGAGCACCGCCCTGGCGCCGATGAAGAGTGCGAAATCATGCTGATCGAACCGTCCACCGTGGTGAACACGGGCGACGGCGCGGCAACAGAGCGGACCGTTACAGCGATGGAGGAAGTATAATGGCAGATCCAGAAATTGGCGGCACTGAACCGATCGCTGTCGAGGTCGAAGAAGGCAAGATGTATTGGTGGTGCACATGCGGCCGATCTGAAAGCCAGCCCTTCTGTGACGGCTCTCACAAAGACACGGACTTCATCCCTCAAGGCTGGGAAGCGCCGAAGACCGGTAAAGTCTTCTTGTGTGCCTGCAAACGGACCGCTAAAGGCCCCTTCTGCGACGGCGCGCACAACAATCTTTAAAGATCAAAACATTCTGGGCTGAAATGGCTGAACTATTTCTCGAAATCTTCTGTGAAGAGATCCCTGCACGCATGCAGGCAAAGGCGGAACGCGATCTCTCTGACGCTTTGCTGAAAGGCTTGAAAGAGGCGGGGCTCAGCGTCGGCGACGTCACGACCATGTCTGGGCCGCGGCGTTTGGCGGTCTCCTGCGCAGATGTGCCTGCAGGCTCCGAGGATGTCACTGAAGAACGCAAAGGCCCGAAAGTTGGCGCGCCGGACAAAGCCGTCGAGGGCTTCCTACGCGGAGCAGGCCTCTCTTCGATTGATGAGGCCGAGGTGCGCTCTGATCCGAAGAAAGGCGACTTCTATGTCGCGACGCGCACCATTCCAGGCCGCGCGACGCCGGACATTGTGGCCGAGCTCGTGCCGGACCTGATGCGCAATTTCCATTGGCCGAAATCTATGCGGACCGGTCGCGGCGAGATGCGCTGGGTGCGCCCGTTGCAGCGGATTATCTGTCTCTATGATGGCGCGGTCGTTCCGTTTGAAGTGGATGGAATTGCCAGCGGTAATGAGACCGAGGGCCACCGCGTGCATGGCCGCGGACCTTACACGGTGACGGGTCTCGCCGATTATACCGAACAACTAAGTGGCCCTGGCCATGTCGCACTCACCCGCGATGCGCGCCGGGAGACGATTGAGGCCCAAGCGCAAAAGGTCTGCGCCGATGCCGGTTTGGAACTGGTCGAAGATAAAGGCCTGCTCGAAGAGGTTGTCGGTCTCGCCGAATGGCCTGTTGTGATCCTCGGTGAAATGGACCCGGCTTTCCTGGAACTGCCGCCAGAAGTCATCCAGCTGTCCATGCGCACGCACCAAAAATATTTCGCCGTACGCGACCCGAAGACAGGCAAGCTTGCACCTAACTTTGTTGTGGTCGCGAACATTGATGCCGTCGATGGCGGTAAAGCGATTGCGGCGGGGAACCGGAAGGTCTTGTCTGCCCGTCTCGAGGACGGACGTTTCTTCTGGGAGAATGACAAGAAGACCGGCCTCGAAGCGATGGCGCCCAAACTTGGCAAAATTGACTTCAAGAAAGAACTCGGGACGGTCGCCGATAAGGTTGAGCGCGTCGCTGCGCTGGCCCGCGAACTGGCGCCCAAAACCGGTGCGGACGCCGATTTGGCAGAACGCGCAGCGAAGCTCGCCAAAGCCGATCTCGTGTCAGAAATGGTCTATGAGTTCCCGGAACTTCAGGGCGTGATGGGCCGCTATTATGCAATTGAAACTGGCGAAGATGCGAGCGTCTCCGACGCCATCCGCGACCATTACAAACCGCAAGGCCCGTCCGATGCGGTGCCGTCTGATTCCGTCGGAGTGACGGTCGCGCTTGCCGATAAGCTCGACACACTTGTCGGGTTCTGGGCGATTGATGAGAAACCGACGGGGTCGAAAGACCCCTTTGCACTGCGCCGTGCGGCGTTGGGGGTTGTGCGCGTCCTGCTCGAAAATCAAGTTCGCTTGCCACTTAACCCGGCATTCGATTTCGCGGCAAGCAACCTGGATTGGGCGGATGAGAAGCGCACAGATCTGGCAAGCTTTTTCGCCGACCGCCTGAAACAATATCTCCGCGACCAAGGCCAGCGTCATGACCTGATCGACGCAGTTTTTGCGCTCGGTGAAGACGATCTCGTTCTCATCGTGAAACGCGTTGAAGCGCTTGCGAGCTTCCTCGAAAGCGAAGACGGGACCAATCTTCTGGCGGGCTATAAGCGCGCGGCGAACATCCTGCGCGCGGAAGAGAAGAAAGATAAAACGCGCTTCCAGGGCGACGTGACAGAGAGCTTGCTCGAAGCAAAAGCCGAAAAAGCTCTGTTCAAAGCGATCTCTGACAGCGCCAGTGCGTCAAAAGCCGCGCTCGCAGATGAAGACTTCGCGGCGGCGATGTCAGCTCTGGCAGGTTTGCGCGCACCCGTGGATGCCTTCTTCGATGGCCCTGACAGCGTCATGGTCAATGCCGATCAGGCGGAGGTTCGTGAGAACCGCCTCAATCTCTTGAGTATGATGCGCGAAGCCATCGGCACTGTCGCGGACTTCTCTAAGATCGAGGGCTAATCACCCCAGCAGAGACGGGTCCGTTACCAAGACCACGCAGAGCACCACGGCGCTCAGAACGGCAAATGTGTCTAGGGAGAAAAGGTCGCGAATTTTTATTTTGGTCATCAGCCCAAGCCTTATGTTTATCGCCTGCAATGTAATGCCATGATTCTGCTAGAGTCATTGCCCTAGCGTCTCACATTACCTCACAAGTCTGCGATTTCGGACCTGAACCGAAGCTGACTGCCCCAAAATTAAGCCTTCACCATGTTGCGGCGCAGCAACAATATTTTTCCCTTACTGGGACAATCCAGCCGAATTCACGCAATAAATTTTGCTGACAGCGTAGTCAGTGGAAATAGCGACTTGATTCTGGACGCTAATCATGGCGCTTGGCTTGCATTCAAGACTCATGCGAGAGGGCGGGCCTGCCCCTCAAAAGTCAGACGGAGGACAGTATGGGTGATGGCGCGAGCGTAACGACCAAATGGGTCTACTCTTTCGGCGGTGGAAGCTCCGATGGAAGCGCAGCGATGAAAAATCTGCTGGGCGGCAAAGGGGCTAACCTGGCTGAGATGGCGAGCCTTGGCCTGCCGGTTCCCCCTGGCTTTACCCTGACGACTGACGTTTGTACGGCCTATTACGATTTGGATGAGGCCTACCCCGAGGGCCTGAAAGAGCAGGTCGACGACGCGCTGAAAGCGCTCGAGCAAAAGACCGGCAAGACTTTTGGCGACGCCGCGAACCCTCTTTTGGTATCCGTTCGCTCCGGCGCGCGCGCTTCGATGCCTGGCATGATGGATACGGTTTTGAACCTGGGGCTGTCTGAAGTCACTGTTCAAGGCCTTGCGGCGAAAGCCGGCGAACGCTTTGCCTATGATAGCTATCGCCGCTTCATTCAGATGTATTCCAACGTTGTGTTAGGCCTCCGCCACGACACGTTCGAATATCTTTTGGACGATTACAAAGACAGCCAAGGCTTCGAACTCGATACAGAGATGGAAGCCAGCGATTGGAAGACGATTGTCGGCCAATATAAGGATGCAGTTCAAGAGAAGCTCGGCAAACCGTTTCCCGATGATGCCCGCGAGCAGCTCTGGGGCGCGATTGGCGCCGTGTTCGGCTCCTGGATGAATGATCGCGCGATCCTGTACCGCAAACTGAATGACATTCCGGCCGAATGGGGAACCGCCGTCAACGTGCAGTCCATGGTGTTTGGCAATATGGGCGAGACATCTGCGACCGGTGTGGCCTTTACGCGTGATCCCTCGACTGGTGCGAACACGTTCTATGGCGAGTTTCTGACCAACGCGCAGGGCGAAGATGTTGTGGCAGGGATCCGGACCCCGGCTCCAATCAGCCGCGCGCGCGCCGATGAGCTCAAATCAGACGAGGCACCGCTCGAAGAGGTGATGCCTGCGGTCTACAAACAGTTGACCGATGTCGCTGATACGCTGGAAGCGCATTATCGCGACATGCAGGACATTGAGTTCACCGTGGAGGACAATGTCCTCTACATGCTGCAAACCCGGAACGGGAAACGCACCGCGGCCGCCGCGCTAACGATTGCGGTCGATATGGCCAAAGAAGGCCTCATCACCGAAGAAGAAGCGATCCTGCGCCTAGAGCCAGCTCAGCTTGATCAGCTCCTACACCCAACCATTTCTCCGAACGCTGTCCGCGATGTCGTGGTCAAAGGCCTCCCGGCGAGCCCGGGCGCCGCTGTTGGGCAAGTGGTTTTCGACTCTAATGAAGCCGCACACTTGGCTGAAGCCGGGCGCGCCGTGATTTTGGTTCGTGTCGAGACCAGCCCGGAAGACATTCACGGCATGCACGCAGCACGAGCGATTGTAACAGCGCGCGGCGGTATGACCTCGCACGCCGCTGTGGTTGCGCGCGGCATGGGCCGTCCGTGTGTTTGCGGTGCTGGTAATCTGCAAATCGATGCCGAGGCTGGCGTTTTCCGCGTTGGTGATCGCGAAATCAAAAAAGGTGAGATCATCACGGTCGATGGCGCCGAAGGTGAAGTCCTGTTTGGTGAAGTTGAGATGCAGCAGCCAGATCTCTCTGGTGATTTCGGACTGCTGATGGGTTGGGCCGATAAAGTCCGCAAACTAAACGTACGGACCAATGCCGAAACGCCTGCGGATGTGAAAGTTGCGAAAGAGTTTGGCGCCGAAGGGATCGGCCTTTGCCGAACCGAGCATATGTTCTTTGATGCTGAACGGATTCCGGTTGTCCGCAGCATGATCTTGGCGGGAACCAAGGAGGGGCGCGAGGCCGCTCTTGAGAAATTGTTACCTATGCAGCGCTCCGATTTTGAAGAGATCTTCCGAATCATGGGTGATTTGCCCTGCACCATCCGACTGCTGGATCCGCCATTGCACGAATTCATGCCGCACACTGAAGCGGAAATGGAAGAAGTCGCGCAGTCCTCTGGAATGGATGTGAAGGCGCTCAAAGCGCAAGCTGACGCGTTGCATGAGAGCAATCCAATGCTCGGCCACCGCGGGTGTCGTTTGGGAATCACTTTCCCAGAAATCTATGCCATGCAAGCGCGCGCGATCTTCGAGGCGGCTGTCGCAATCGCCAAAGAAAGCGGCTCGAAACCTGTACCAGAGGTGATGATTCCGCTGGTTGGGACCCGTAAAGAGCTCGATATCCTGAAAGCGGTTGTCGATTCTGAGGCAGAGGCGGTGTTCGCCGAGACAGGAACGACGCTGGATTATCTCGTCGGAACGATGATTGAGCTGCCCCGTGCCGCCCTGCGCGCTGGCCAAATTGCCGAAACCGCAGAATTCTTCTCGTTCGGAACGAATGATCTGACGCAGACCACACTTGGGATTTCGCGAGATGATGCAGGCCGGTTCCTGACCGCTTATGAAGAGCAAGGGATCTATGAAAAAGATCCGTTCGTGACGATTGATCAGGAAGGCGTTGGCGAACTGGTTCGAACGGCTGCGGAACGCGGCAAGGCTACTCGCGGTGATATCAAGCTTGGCATTTGTGGTGAGCATGGCGGAGACCCCGCCTCAGTGATCTTCTGCCATGGACTCGGCTTAGACTATGTTTCCTGCTCACCCTATCGGGTTCCAATTGCTCGATTGGCGGCGGCGCATGCCGTTTTGAAACAGGACTAGATTCGCGTTTCGCGCGAAATTATTCTGGGTTCGCAATAAAACGTGATCAGAAAGAGTGTTGCGAAAGCGCAACAGATCGATTTCTGGGTGAAATTTAACCATGCTGCGGTGCGTCAATGAATCTGTAATAGATTCGGACATTTAGCAGCGGTTAACGCTGTTTAGCGCCCATTCATGGGGAATTCAGGCACTTTCAATTATCAAAAATGTTCCATTATTGGGGTGCTATAGAATTGATTTTCTAGTCAGGCAGGAAATATGCACACCTCAGAACAGAGTCCAAAGCGGCGCAGAAAGCCGTCATAAAAGGGAAAAGGTTTAAAACTTGCAGAGTGAGAAAACTCGCAAGTGTGGTGGGAAATAAAAGACGAAAATGACGGATTATTCCAGAAACCCGATGACGGGCACGACCGTGTCCGCGCGCATCAGCCGCTGGCTGCGAGCGCATTTGTCGCCTGAAGAGCGTACGAAAGCGCTTAAGGGCGGACTCGGCGCGGCCGGGTTCCTGGCACTCGTCGCCGCCATGCCGATGATTTCTGGTTTCAATACGAACCAGCAAAACGAAGAACAATTCCGCGATCGCAGCGTTCAGCTTGCCGAAATCCGCGAAGACGAAGTTGAGATCAGTACTGCACTGACCGATAGATCTGCTCTGATGAGCCATGACTGGCTACGTTTTGTTGAGCATTCTTTGGAACGTGACCCAAGTTCGGCACTCAGTCAGTATGCTGCTTATGACCGCGACAAAGCGGCCATTGGTAGCCTGGTGACACTAGAGGTTCCAAAGCGCACCGACGCTGAGGAAATACTGCGTCAGAAACAGTGTCTTGCGACCGCGATCTATTACGAAGCGCGCAGCGAAACGACAGCCGGCCAGCTTGGTGTGGCCGAAGTCATCGTAAATCGCGTGAACGATCACCGTTATCCGAATTCGATTTGTGACGTTGTCTATCAAGGCGCGACACGGACGACCGGATGCCAATTCACCTTCACGTGCGATGGCGCAATGGACAAAGCACCGCGCGGTGTGAAGTGGGACAAAGCCCAGTCGGTTGCTGCCCACGTCATGATGGATCTAAACGAGCGTAAGACGGGTGGTGCAACGCACTATCACGCGACTTATGTGAACCCGGTTTGGAGTTCTGGTCTCATCCGCACGAACAAGATCGGTCTGCACATCTTCTACCGCTTCCCACGTGGCAGCGAATGGTCTGTTGCATCTGCACGTCAGAGCGCACGCTTGGCTCAGCGCCGGGCTGGACTGAAAACGGTAACGCCAGCAGATGCAGCCGTCGAAACCAAGCCAGAAACGATCACGTCTGCAGAGGAATCATCCTCTACGGTCGCAAGCCTCAATGCCAGCATGCTGACTACGGTCCAGTCTGCGGCTGGCGGTTGATTTGACGGTTTAGTCGCGCGGCGGCAATCCACCTAAAATTTGCTTTTTTAAGCGTCCGGGCATGAACCGCGCCGCGAAGCGCGCCTGCTTGGCGCGCTTGCCTGCCATATAATGGATGTCTTTGCCATGGGCGGCCTCCCACGCGGTTTCAGCCGCGAGTGAGACAGGATAAACATCTTGCCCATTCTCACGGATCTCATCCGCCATTTTGACATTCGCACCTTCTGTCAGGCCCATGTCGAGGATCGGCGTGTCGATGAACCATGGCATCAGACTGGTGCAGCGAATGCCGAGGCCTGAGAGTTCGACATCCAGCGCCTCTGTCAGGCCGCGAACAGCGAACTTGGTCGCCGAATAAACTGCCAAGCGCGGCGATCCAACGACCCCAGCGGTTGAGGCCGTATTCACGATCCGGGCGTCATTGGTCTCTTTGAGCAAGGGGATAGAGGCGTAAATGCCGTTGATCACGCCTTTGACATTCACATCGACAACCAGATCAGCCTCTTCTGGCGGGATATCTTCGAACCAACCGTGACGACCGATCCCCGCATTGTTGAAGAGGACATTCATCTTGCCGCCCGTGGCTTCGCCGAAGCCGGCCATAGCGGCGGCCCAGTCTTCGCGCTTGGTCACGTTGAGAGTGGCGACATGGCAGTTGTCAGCGCCAATCTCATCGGCAACCGCTTTCAACCCCGTTTCATCAATGTCGTAGAGTCCGCAAAACCATCCACGCGACTGGAACAGTCTGGCAGTTTCAGCGCCGATTCCCGACGCCGCGCCAGTTATAAAAATAGACTTACGTCCATTCGCCTTGGCCATGTTTTCCTCCGAATTTATCGCTCTTTTGCGATAGGTCAGAGGATATCGAGGCCGAGGTCAAGATTTGACGCAGAGTGAGTGAGCGCGCCGGAGGAGATGTAATCCACTCCCGTTTCCGCTTTCGCGGCGACGGTATCGAGCGTGATCCCGCCGCTCGCTTCTGCGAGACACTGACCGTCGATCATCGCAACCGCTTCGCGCAATAGGTCCGGCTCCATATTGTCGAGTAAGACCGCATGCGGTTTGTGCGGCAGTGCTTCAGCAAGTTGATCAAGCGAGTCGACCTCAATTTCGATCATTCGCAAATGGCCTGCATAGGCGTGCGCACGCTTGAGGGCATCCTCGATCGAGCCACAGGCTGCGATATGATTGTCCTTGATTAGGATCGCATCATCGAGACCGTATCGGTGAGAGGTTCCGCCCCCGCAACGCACTGCACGCTTCTCAACGGCACGGTGTCCCGGTGTGGTTTTGCGCGTACAAACGATTTTCGCTTTGGTATGGGCAATTCGATCCGCAAATTGAGCGGTTAGCGTAGCGATCCCGGACAAGCGACCCAAGAAGTTGAGCATGGTCCGCTCAGCGATCAGGATCGAACGGGCGCTGCCTTTCATGACGGCGACCACATCACCTGGTGCGAGCACATCGCCGTCTTGTTTGTGGAGCTCAAGCGTCGCGTCGCTATCGACCAGTTTAAGCGCGTAGGTGGCTGCGTCCATGCCTGCAAGGCGTCCAGGCATTCTCGCGCGGATATGTGCTGTCAGCTGGGTTCCCGGCGCGATGGTGGCGTCTGTCGTCAAGTCACCGGCGCGGCCGAGATCCTCGGCCAATGCCAGGCGAACAATGGGCTCAAGCACGATATCGGGAAGCGGGGGCGGGGCGATGAAACTCATTTTGCGGTCTCCAGCGCATTGGCTTGAATATCGGGGGTTTGCATATCAGGACGGGCCGCGAAGGTGCGTGCCGCGACTGCGGATGGATCTGGATAGTCAGCGCGGAAATGTCCGCCGCGGCTCTCAGTGCGCGCCAAGGCCGCCTCTGCAATGAGCTTGGAGGCGCAGAGCGCGCGGGCAGCTGGAAACTCCGTCTCTAGCGCTGCGATATGTTCCAAGAGTGCGGTGAGCCCCTCCTGGTCGCGGACGACACCGCATTTGGCCGCCATGTCTTGGCGCAGCGCTTGAAGCGCTTCATCGCTCAATTCTGTTGGCACGTCGCTGACGCTCTCTTTTGGAAGAACGAGATCTGCGCCGCGTAGCCGATCGGCGATGCGGGCGGCCATAACGACCGCTTCCAGTAAAGAGTTTGAGGCAAGCCGGTTTGCGCCATGAGCGCCCGTGCTCGCGCATTCTCCGCATACGCTCAGACCATTGAGTGTCGAGCGCCCCCACGTATCTGAGAGGATACCCCCCATATGATAGTGCATGGCCGGCGCGACCGGAATCACGCTCTGGCGCGGATCGATGCCCGCCGCCATACAGGCCGCAAAGACAGTCGGGAAATGATCTTTGATCGCATCACCGATTGAGCTGCGCGTATCCAAAAAGGTTTTGCGGCCGGCTGAGATTTCAGAGTGAATGGCGCGGGCGACCTCATCTCTTGGGGCCAGCTCTGCGTCCGCGTGATAGCGCGCCATGAATGAGCCGCCATCTTCACCAACCAGAATTGCGCCTTCTCCGCGCAGCGCTTCTGTCGCGAGCGGGGAGGGGTCTAGGCCGACATCCATTGCGGTTGGGTGAAATTGAACAAATTCCGGATCAGCAATCACGGCGCCGGCGGCATAGGCCATGGCAAGAGCGTCGCCGCGCGCTTGCGGTGGGTTCGTCGTGACGCGGAAAAGCCCGCCCGATCCGCCGGTACAAAGGACAGTCTCAGGGCTGGTAAAGGTCGAGATCCGTCCGCGGCGGTCTTTCAAAACAGCGCCTGCGATCTTGCCGTCGCTGTCTTGGAGAAGCCCGACCGCTTTAGCATGCTCGATGAGCTGAATATGACCTGCGGCTTTCACCGCCGCTGTCAGCGCGCCCATAATCGCTTTTCCTGCGAGGTCACCCGCCACGCGCGCGACACGCGGGTGAGAGTGGGCTGCCTCCAGACTAAGCGCGAGCTGGCCATCTGGTGTGCGATCGAAAGGAACGCCCAGTTCGATCAGGTCGCGTACGCGTTTCGGGCCGTCCTCAGCGATCAGTTTCGCGATTGCTGGATCAACAAGCCCGGCGCCGGCCGCAACGGTGTCTGAAGCATGCTGTTCTGGGCTATCTTTTGGGTGTAGAGCGGCGGCCAGACCGCCTTGGGCCCAAGCTGAGGAAGCAGCTTGTCCGAGCGGTGCAGGCGAGATGACGGTGCAAGGACGCGGCGCGAGGCGCAGCGCCAAGAACAGACCTGCTAGCCCAGCGCCAACAATCAAAATGCGCGCATCACCTGCAGGAGCAGTGGCGGTGTAACGTTCGGGCCGGAGCCCGCTAGATGAACTCAAGAAATGCCCCTTTCGGCGCGCACCCATTCGGCGGGTTTGGCCATCCCAGAACTCACCAGTGCCCCATGCATGCGTACGGCGGACTCAATCGTGAGCGTGAAATTGTCCGGATAGTAAAACGGCGTTTCCTCGCCGCTCAAAAATTCAACGATATTGCATCGAACAGAGAGTTGATTGCCGAGTTTAGAAGCGTTGCATTGCTGCCGGACGAGATAGTCGACTTCTAAGATTGGGCAGCTTTGCCGTGCCGTCACTTCTCCGCTGAACTGGCCGTCGCCTGTTTTTTCCAAAAAGGCTTGGCCATCAAACTCGCAATCATTGTCGACATTTGCGGAAAACGACCAATGCCCCGCAATATTGGCGTCAGCAGCAGCGGGTAGCGCGCCTAAAATCGCAACGAGAGCTGCCGCCAGTGTGCGCATTAGGAGATGCCGTCTTCAGAGCGCCGGAACTCAACCGGCGCCGTCGCAGCTGATACAAGTGCGCCCCACATACGGGACTGATCTTGAATCGTTAGGCTGAAATTGTCCGGAACATAGATCAAGCCTTCGACCTTTTGCTCGAGCATTTCCGTGATTTGAGATCGGATCGAAACCTGGTTTCCAAATCGGCGGGCCTGGCATTGCTGCAGCACGACGGAGCGCCCCCACATAGAACACACCTCAACCGCTGTGAGTTCGCATTCATAAAGACCATCGGACGGATGAGAGCTTAGCCGCATCGTTCCGGTCATAATGCACTGACCCTGTCGATACGGCTTGGTTTGAAAACTCCAAGACCCAAGCACGTCGGTTGGGTCTTTCGTATCTGCAGTTGCAGGGAGAAAGCAAAGCGCCATTAGACCTGCCAATAGCGTTGTCACCCACTTCGCCATAACTCTCTCCTGTCTCACACTCCAACTCTCACCTTAGTCACGCTTATGGCGACGACAAGACGTTACGATGGCGAAATTACCTCAATCTCCATCGGCGCGAGGCCGGTTTCGAAGGCGAGGGGATTTTCCATCTTTGGCAGAGCGAGCATGGCATCGATCGCCGCTTTCGCTTTCACGCGGACGCTTTCTTCAATCGTGACCTCGTGTTGCATCTCAG
>JBCBGS010000022.1:0-23048 GCA_038526515.1 Pseudomonadota bacterium
ACGGCGAAATTCTAGACACGAAATGCTGGTTCGGTGCAATGCGTCCATCATCAGGCAAAGTGCATAAATCTTGCGCCAGCCTTTGTATTCGCGGCGGCCTGCCTCCAGCCTTCTACGTCAAAGACCCAAAAGATCAGTCGGCGTTGATGATCATGACTTCTGGCGGGTTCGGACACAATAAAGACCTCCTCCCCTATGTTGCTGACCCGGTAGCTATTACGGGGCAGGTTCAGAGGTTCGGAGATCTCTTTTTGTTGGATGCGCCTGTGAGCGCGATCTCTCGACTTTAATTTGTGGAACCGAAGGTCGCACCTGTTTTCTCGAAATAGCTTCGCCAAAAAGCCTTCAACTCACTGATTGGCAAATCGTATTCTTGGCGCGGCACGATACGCGCAATGACTTCAACACCCTCAAAGCCGGGCAATTGGCTGGCAATCGACGTATCCGAGTAAGCCGCCAGATCTGCGCCACTGCGATAGAATGAAAACGCATCCGAATGCTGCATGAGATCTGAGACGATCACCAGGCGGCGATTCTCACGATTAGACTGGAAGTCCGCTCGATCACCAACAGAGTAAAGTGCCTCAAACAAAGGAGAGCTTGGCTGACTTGTCGTTGTTAGGGTCTCACCCACGGTTGCTGAGAGTGGCTGATAGAAGTGCTCTCGCCACGTATCATCAATCATGCGCGGGTTCTGCAAGATAGGATTGGCGTCCTCGACACTTCCCGGAGAGCAATGCGCGTAAAGCGTCTTGGGATCGAAAGGCTGCGCGCTATTCGGCAGAATAACCGTCAAACGACCAAATCGCGGTAATGAGCGTGCTTCCGCATCAATCAGCTCATCCACCCACGCCAAGTCATTCTCTGAAAACGGGTCAGACTGATCAATCAGCAGGATCGTATGCGACGGATCACGGCGATCCATCCGACATTCGGTTTCAGGATCTAAAGCCGGCGCCGCGTTGAACGCGGCCACCGAAAACAGCCCGATCACTGTCAACAGCATGACACCAATCGCGCCGCGCCAAAACCAAGGGCCTTTTTCTCTAGCTCGGGGCATCGTTTACCTCCGGATCTTCTTTTCAGGCGGACCGAATATCGCTGTGCTGTTCGCGCGCCATACGGGCATCACGGGCTTTCGCGACTTCTTTGTTCACCTGCTTCTGGATGGATGAGAGTCCTTTCTGGACGCTCTGGATATGCGTTTCGAGCCACTCGCGTGTCAGGTTCAACGCAGTCAGGTTCTGTTCGATTGTCTTAATCGCAGCGTTCGCTTGTTCCCGCTCTTTCGAAAGATCGAAGGCTGGAAGGTTTGGCGTCACGATCTCATCGAAATAAGCTGGGATATCTGCCTGTTCACCGAGCTTATCCCGGAACTTGTTGCGCGCGCGGCGATGGGCCTGTCGATAGGCGATCTTCAACGATCGCTCTTGATCTCCAGCCTTGGCTGCGATGCCCACGGCACGATCGCGGTGCGCATCTAGTTGGTTGAGCGACTTCTCAATCTCGCGTTTCGCGGCCGTATGGCGTTTGTGCTGGGTTTCAAACCAAAAACGACAGCGCGTGAAATAGTCGGACAGGTCGTCACGAACGCCGTTCCGCACCTCCTGACGTTTTTCATACGCTAAGCGTTCTTTTCGCCAAACGCGACCGTAGCCGGGGTAGCGGTCTGAGATACGGTCATAGCCTTCATAAATCGCAACACCGAAGATCGTGAGACCGATCAATAAGAGTGCAATCGCGACCAGTGAGTCCAAGCCGAAAATGTTGGGGAACATGCCTGCAATGACAGTCCCTGGGGAGATATCAAACATCGAAAAGCCCGCGAGCGACCCCGCGTCTTGAGCCGCATGCAGACTGATCTCAACCGCATCTCGGAAGTGCGCGATGAAGAAGTTCAACATAATGCCAAAGAAGATCAGCAGACCAGCGATCACGCCGCCAGCAATTCTGAAGCCCTTCTCAGGGTGGTTGAGATAACGCAGTCCGAAGAAGCCCGCCAAAACGCCGGTTAGCACGTTCACCGCGCTGATCCCGAATGCGACCATCATGCCGCCCATAAGGCCGGATGATTGCGCGTCTTTGAATAGAAGCGCGTTGAAACAGCCCTCGACGATCATAATCAAAAGAAGAATTGCGAGCGTTTGCTCGACATTCTTTTTGATATCCGGCGTACGTTTCCCAATACGGTCGCCATGCTGCTGTTTAAAATGCTGCAGCTCAATCACCGTTGCGTCATGATGATCGCGCGCCGTTTCCGCGTCATCGACCTCATAGTGACGGAATTCATTCTCTTCCGCTTTGATCACTTCGCGCAGATGCTCAGGGTGTATGTCCGCAGGCGTACAGTCCTGGATAAAGTTGCGAACGCTTGCGGCGGTTCCGCTCATCCAAGTCTCTAATCCACGGCGAACGCCGCCCGCGCGTTCCGCAATTTCTTGCTCGCGCTCGCTCCATTGATCTTCGGTCATCGCATCCGAGGCAGGCACCGCATCTTCGGCATCTTCTTGAGCGATTTTACGCGTTCGCCCGCGGCTAAAGCCGAGGTCCCCTTCGGAGAGTTTGCCCTTTAGACCGTGCTTACGCAGCGACTCTTTGGATTTGAAAGTTTTAATGGCTGATTGATAGCCAATGTCTGCGCCCCAGCGCACCGATCTTCTACTCATTTGCCCAATCCCATTAACAAAGTCGGCCCGAATATTAACCCTACTGAAAATCGGTGCTGGGCCTTAACAACCTCCTAAGACGATACCTAAAGCCGGCATTCGCCGGCCTTAAATTTACGTCATTAAGAGTTGAGGATTGAAATTGTTAACGAAATTTCTTGGGATTATTCCCACTCGATCGTGCCGGGCGGCTTTGAAGTGATGTCGTAAACAACTCGATTCACGCCTTTGACTTCATTGATGATTCTCGTGGCGACACGGCCAAGGAAGTCATGCTCGAATGGGAAATAGTCTGCGGTCATCCCGTCGGTAGAGGTTACCGCGCGCAGCGCTAAGACGTTTTCATATGTCCGCTCATCCCCCATCACGCCAACTGTATTGACCGGAAGCAATACTGCGAAAGCCTGCCAAATCTGGTCGTAAAGCCCACCATTTCGCAATTCTTCGAGATAGATTGCATCGGCCTTGCGGAGCGTATCAGCTTTTTCGCGCGTGATCTCTCCAGGGATACGGATCGCAAGCCCCGGTCCTGGGAATGGGTGACGGCCAATGAAAGCGTCCGGCAAGCCGAGTTCTCGTCCAAGGGCGCGGACCTCATCTTTGAACAAGTCTCGTAGTGGCTCGACCAATTGCATATTCATGCGCTCAGGCAAGCCGCCAACATTGTGATGGCTTTTGATCGTAACCGATGGGCCGCCAATCGCGCTGACGCTCTCAATAACATCAGGATAGAGGGTGCCCTGCGCCAAGAAGTCTGCGCCGCCCATCTTTTTCGCTTCTTCTTCGAACACATCGATGAAGAGTTTGCCGATAATCTTACGCTTGCGCTCCGGATCGCTAACGCCGTCAAGCTCACCCAGGAACAGATCTGATGCGTCCACATGCACGAGCGGAATATTGTAGTGCTCACGGAAGAGCGTGACGACTTGCTCGCTCTCATTCATGCGCATGAGACCATGATCGACATAAACGCAAGTCAGCTGACTGCCGATTGCCTCGTGGATGAGAACCGCCGCGACTGAACTGTCTACGCCGCCGGAAAGACCGCAAATAACGCGGCCAGAGCCGACCTGAGCGCGAATTTTTTCGATCGCCTCCTCGCGATAGGCCGCCATCGTCCAATCGCCTTTGAGGCCGGCGATCTCATGCGTAAAATTACGCAGGATCTGTGCCCCTTTCGGGGTATGGACGACTTCCACATGGAACTGCGTCGCGTAGAAGTCTCGATCTGGATCCACAATCGCCGCGACAGGGGCGCCCGGTGATTTCGCAATCACTTTGAAACCGGGGGCCATTTCGGCGACGTGATCGCCGTGGCTCATCCAGACTTGTTCTTCGTTATCTCCGTCAAACAGCCCATCCAGCAGCTTGTCGTCTTCAACCTTCTCGATAAAGGCGCGACCAAACTCTCGGCTCGTACCGCTTTCAACGCGTCCGCCCAGCTGTTCCATCATCACTTGTTGGCCATAGCAGATGCCTAGAACAGGAACGTCGAGCTCAAAAACTTCTTTGGGCGCGCGCGGACTGTCTTCCCAGGTCACGCTCGAAGGTCCGCCGGATAGAATAACCGCCTGCGGGTCATAGGCCTTCAGGAAAGCGCCATCGACCTTATTGAAGGGGTGAATTTCGCAATAAACACCGCTCTCGCGGAGCCTACGGGCGATCAACTGAGTAACTTGACTTCCGAAGTCAATAATCAGCGCGCGTTCGTGTTTCTGTTCAGCCATGTGGCCCTTTAGCTGAGTCCCGCGCGGGCCTCAACTGGGGCAAATCAGGACCCGAACGGAGAGTCGGGTCGGCGCCGACCAAACAGGCCGCCGCCATCTTGGACCAACGGCGTTGATGGCTTGCGTTTATTGCCGAAAGTCGCGGCAGGTTTTGAAGGCAAAGCTTGTGCTCGGGGCGTCGCAGGAATGGCACGCGGGCGAGGCGTTATCGGCTGAGCTCGTTGCGAAGGTGCGCCCTGAGGCTGAGGTGTGAGCAACGGCGGCGCCATATCTGAAGCGGGGCTATCCTCCGGTACATAGCCAAGTTTGTAGGCCTGCATCAGCTGGATCAGTTTCTGTGCTTTCATACCGACAGCGGGAATTGAATGCGTCCCACCAACTAAAAGCTTTGCAGCCTTACCCATCATGGTCCCCTCTTTGTTCACATGGGTGAACGAGACCATATTGGCCGCCGTAATCAGGCCTGACTTTACGCGATGAACGCGGAAGTCGGCAATGTCTTCCCAGCGATAGAGTTTGTTTGAGAACCAATTCCGGATCTTGATGCCGTCTCTGGAAAGCTCCAGACGTTGAAGCACTCCGGCTGCGACGAGGAAGAAAATCCCACCGATCAACAGGCCAAAGCCGGGCAGCATAAAGATAATCGCCACGCCCCCGAGGATCCATTTCCAGGCTGTCGGCGTGAGTGTTGTGACACCGTTCTCTGTTTTGACTGCCATGATCGCCCTCTCAATCTTCGCTCTAGAATGACAGATCGAGCTAAATTTGGCGCAAAACAGAGACTTAAAATTGCCGAGGCGGCATTAACTTTGTCGACGAAGAACAGAAAAGAAGAAACCGTCTGTGCCTGCACTTCGCGGCGTTAAACGGACACTCCCTGATGGCCCCTGCCCGGCCTTAATCACCGCGATACCGTTATCTGTTAGCAAGCCGCTTTCACTCGCATGGGTGACAGCGTCTTCCTGAACCCACCCGGAGTTTTTCGACAAGAATGCATCAACGCGGTCTTCGTCTTCCTCAACCAGGAAAGAACACGTTGCGTAAAGCAATCGCCCGCCAGGCTTTACGTAATCGGCGGCTTTCGACAGCACTTCGTCTTGTTGAGATATCCGCGTTTCGAGTGACTTCGGCTTTACGCGCCATTTCGTATCCGGTCGACGGCGCCAGGTGCCCGTTCCCGTACAGGGCGCATCCACAAAGACACAATCCATCTGCCCTTTGAGCGCTTCGAGGGCGTCTGGTTCGCTGGGGTGCAGCAATTGCACATTGTGGGCCCCGGACCGTTTGAGCCGCGGAATGATCGCGCTCAGTCTGCGACCATCAATATCGTAGGCGAAGACTTGCCCTTTCCCAGACATCGCTGCCGCGAGCGCCAAAGTTTTGCCTCCACCACCAGCGCAGTAATCCAACACTTGCTCGCCTGCGCGCACATTGGCGGCAGCCGCGGCTATCTGAGACCCAGCGTCCTGGACCTCGACCCACCCTTTTGAGTAAGCCGGGATATTATCCAAACTGGCCTCTCGTTGAGAAGGGTCTCTGGCGGGAATATGAAAGGCATGATGTAGCAAGCGAGATGGCTCTGCTTTCGCACTGCGAAGTGGCGCGCTTGCTTTCTCAGCATCTACTTTCAACGTATTCACACGCAAATCCACATCTGCTCGTACGGCCATGGCCTGGCCTTCAACAGCGGCAAGTTCGCCAAAAGCGCGTTGCATATTCGGCGTCAGCCACTCAGGGTAATCACCAGCGATGTGAGGCTCAGCCGTAACATCGGGCGCCATCACCAATCGCTCTCGTTCCTGAAGCGTGAGCTTGCTCGGTGCGTGCTGCTCATCCATCGCATCGTCGATCCGGCGAATGTCCCACCCCCAGGCAAAACTAAGAGCGCCCAAAATCAAGCCGCGGGGTGTGTCATCGCCCATTGCGTGCGCGATCGAGTTTCGCTTCCGCAGGGCATCAAGCACGAGGCCCGATACCCAGGCACGATCCTTGGAACCAGCATATCGCGCACGCTTTCCCCAATCGCGCGCCGCGACTTTTACAGGCTGATGCCGCCCAAGCACGTCGCTCATTACATCAATTGCTGCCGCTATTCGTCCGCCGTCACGCATCGTTGCCTCGTCACATCTATCGGCGTCGGTTTACTCGGGCGCGCACAGAAAGCAAAGCTTTGCGGCAGCGCGCCTGCCATTGATTTCGTCTTGGTTTCTTTTAAGCCATGGCGACCCCTAGGAAGAACCGACATGCGCCTCACAGATTGCCACAATTTCGCAGACTTTCGCCGCCTGGCTGAAAAGAGGCTGCCCTCGCCCATCTTTCACTACATTGATGGCGCCGCTGATGATGAGGTTACTTACCGGCGCAACACGGCCGCTTATGAAGATGTCGATCTTGTGCCGAACGTCCTAAACGGTGTCGAAGACATCGACATGTCTGTTGAGGTGATGGGACAAAAGCTCGACATGCCGTTCTACTGCGCGCCAACGGCATTGCAGCGCCTGTTTCACCACGAGGGCGAGCGCGCCGTGGCAAAAGCTGCAAGCAAGTATGGAACAATGTTCGGCGTCTCGTCGCTCGCGACGGTTACCGTTGAGGAAATCGCCGAGGTCGCCCCTGGCCCAAAAATGTTCCAGTTTTACTTCCATAAAGACCGTGGATTGAACGACGCTCTTTTGGAACGCGCGCGCGCCGCCAAGTTCAACGTGATGGCGCTTACGGTCGATACGATTACCGGCGGGAATCGGGAGCGTGATCTTCGTACCGGCTTCACCTCACCGCCGCGCCTGACACCATCTTCCCTTTTCAGTTTCGCAGCTCATCCTTCATGGGCTTGGAACTTTCTGACGAAAGATAAGTTCGACATGCCGCACCTGTCTGGGCATGTCAGCGAGGGCACAAATTTAGCTGTCTCCGTTGGAGAATATTTCTCGACCATGCTCGATCCAACCATGAACTGGAAAGATGCTGAGAAACTTTGCGCACAATGGAATGGGCAATTTGCCCTGAAGGGCATCATGAGCGTGGAGGATGCCAAACGCGCCGTTGATATTGGGTGCACTGGGATCATGGTCTCCAACCACGGTGGACGCCAGCTCGATGGTTCGCGTGCGCCATTCGACCAGTTAGCTGAAATTTGCGACGCGGTCGGTGACCAAATTGATGTCGTCTGCGAAGGCGGCGTTCAGCGTGGCACACATGTGCTCAAGGCGCTGTCGGTCGGTGCGAAAGCCGTTTCTGGCGGGCGCTTCTACCTGTATTCATTGGCTGCCGCAGGGCAGGCAGGCGTGGAGCGCGCACTTGGCAATCTGAAGACGGAGCTCGACCGCGATATGCGGCTGATGGGCGTATCTTCAGTCAGCGAGCTGAACCGAGGCAATCTACGCTGGCGCTAGTAAGCAACAGCTTCGATGGCCGCGCGGTGCTTTTGTTTCGCTGTATCATTTAAGAAGCTGCCGTCAATACTGTTCAACGCTAGTCGTTGGATATCTGATTCTGTCAGATCCAACGCCGCAATGATCGCCCGGAAATTGTCATTCATATAGCCACCAAAGTATGACGGATCGTCTGAGTTCATGGTGGCTTTGAGGTTGGAGTTTAGCATGCGCTTGATCGGGTGATCACGCATATCGGAGACAACGCAAAGCTTTAGGTTCGACAAAGGGCAAACCGTTAGGGTCATGCCCTCCTCTGCCAGGCGTTCCACCAGAGCGGCATCTTCCAGGGAACGATTGCCATGGTCCAATCGGTCAATTTTCAGAAGGTCGAGCGCCTCATGGACGTATTCAGGTGGTCCTTCTTCGCCCGCATGAGCGACGCTTTTCAGCCCCGCATCTCTCGCCATCGTGAACACGCGTTCGAACTTTGATGGCGGATGCCCGACCTCTGATGAATCCAATCCGACCCCAATAATCTGGTCCATCCAAGGTTCGGCGGCTTTGAACGTTTTGATCGCATCGTCTTCATCGAGATGACGCAGGAAACACATGATGAGTTCTGAAGAAACACCGAGCTCGCTCTCGCCGACTGTCAGTGCCTGGCTAATTCCGCTCATCGCGACGTCAAATGGGAGGCCGCGCTCGGTATGGCCTTGCGGGTCAAAAAAGACCTCCACATGTACAACATTATCGGCTGCGACCCGGCGCAAATAGGCCATGGTCAGATCGAAGAAATCTTGTTCGGTCTGCAGCACGCCCATGCCTTGATAATAGATATCGAGGAAGTCCTGTAGCTGGCTAAATTGATATGCCTCCCGCACCGCTTCTACGCTCGCAAATGGAATATCGATGCGATTACGGCGCGCCAATTCGAACAGCATTTCGGGTTCAAGGCTGCCCTCTAAATGCAAATGCAATTCCGCTTTCGGCAGGGCTTCCGCGTATTTTATAAGTCGAGCTTTCTGATCCACGAGATGTCCCCTTTTGAAATCAGCGATTGGGGACAAAACGCGAAGCCGCCGAGTTAATCAAGCGGCCAAGGTGTCAATTTGTTTTGAATAACGCTGCGCGAGAATTGCGCAGCCAACCAGTTGCAACTGGTGGTACAACATAAGTGGAAGCAGGATCACGCCTAGCAATGGAGAGCCCGCGAACAAGATCTGCGCAATCGGGGCGCCATTAGCGAGACTTTTCGTAGATCCGCAGAATACAACAGCGGCCTCATCTGCCAATGGAAGGCCAAGGCGACGAGATAGCCAAACGGTCATCGAGAACGCGATGGCCAGAAGAACAAGAACCAAACCGATCGTCGCGATAATCTCCGCGAACGAGAACCGGGTCCAAATTCCGCCTGCGGTAGAAGTCGCAAACGACGTAAAGACGATGAGAAGAATAACGCTGCGGTCGAGCAGTGAGAGTATTGTTTTATGCTTTGTCAAAACCGACTGAATCAGTGGCCGCAGCAATTGCCCCACCGCAAATGGTGCCAGCAACATCAGGGCAATGTTCCCCATCGCATCTAGTAGAGAGAACTGCATTACGCCGGTCGCCGTAACCAGCGACACCATGGCGGGCGTCAGGACTAATCCAAGAAGTCCGGATAGCGTCGCGTTGAAGACAGCAGCCGGGACGTTGCCCTTTGCGAGCGCGGTCATCGCGACCGAGGATGAGATCGTAGATGGTAATGCGGCCAAAAAGAAAAAGCCGAGTCGCAGAGACTGGGACATAACCCCATCCAGCGCTATGAAAAGAATGCCGCCTAGAATGGGAAAGAGTGCGAACGTTGTCGCTTGAACAAGAGCATGTACCTTCCAGTTCTTCACCCCAGCGGCGAGACTTTCGGGTGCGAGATTTGCCCCATGCAAGAAGAAGACGAGCGAAATGCCGAGCTTCGTCACTAATCCGAGATGTAGTGGGCCATCATTCGCTCCCAAACTGGGCAGCAAAAACCCCAGCACGGCGGCCAGGATCAAGAAGCTCACATATCGATCGGGTAGAAACCTGCTCATTGCTCTTCTCGCGGTTCGGAGCTGTGATCCTCCAAGACTGTTGCGACGTGTGGCGCGCGCTGCAGTACGAGTCAATTAATCGTCGGTCGCGACGTCGCCTCTAGCCACACGGGCTCAACTGTCGTCTAGTGCTCACTTGAGAGAACAGAATAACGGGAGAATGACGTGTCGGACTTTGCAGGAAAAACCGCGTGGATCACAGGCGCATCATCGGGCATTGGCGAAGCGCTCGCGAAAGCACTTTCAGGTGCGGGCGCCAAAATTGTTTTATCCGGGCGTCGAACCGAAGCTCTGCAAGCTGTCGCCGATCAGCTCACGACTGAGTCACTCATTTTACCGTTTGAAGTCACCGATTATGACGTGCTGGCGAGTAAGGTCGACGAGGCTTGGGACTGGGCGGGCAGTGTCGACATCCTCGTTAACAATGCGGGCGTTAGTCAACGCAGCCTTGCGATACACACCGACCCACAAGTCTATACCGACTTGATCAATATCGACCTCATCGCACCAATCTGGCTGACGCAGCTGCAGCTTCCAAAGATGGTAGATGCGGGGGGCGCCTACATCGTCGCGATTAGTTCTGTGGCTGGGCGCATTGGGCCACCCCTCCGAACCGCTTATGCTGCGGCGAAGCACGGATTGATTGGATATATGGACTCGCTCCGAACAGAGGTTTCGGTTCGTCATAATATCAATGTGACCAATGTCTTACCGGGGTCCGTCGCAACGAATGTCTCACGAAATGCCTTAACGGCTGACGGCTCTTCTCGCGGTAAGTCCGACGCGAACATTGATGGCGGGGACGATCCAGCCGATTTGGCGAAGGACATTTTACAAGCCATTCAAGACAAAACTCCTGAACTCATCTTCGCCAAGGGAATGGAGCTTGAAGCGGCACAAAAACGACAATCGGACCCGGATGCTCTGTTCGAAATGATGAACCAGATGGGCGCGCAAATCGCTGAACGCTATGAAGCCGGAGATGACGCTTAGAATCGGTTGAAGAAACCATTTTATTCATTCGCAATCAGCCGGTTGACGAAGCCGGACAGCCTTTCGTCCGAGCAGTTTTGGTTCATTCTTAATCAGTGTTCGAGCTTCGACACACGATAAGATATAATCTTCTTGCCAGAGTTACTGCACATCGCGGCTAGTAGCGCGATGCGTTTATAACTTTTGGCGGACGAATATGCAGCAACCATCATCATCCTCACCTCAGAGTGTGCTGTTGATTGCGTCAGCGACTGAAATTTCCGACTCGCTCAGATCAAGTCTTCAAGAGAGCTATCGGCTTCAAATCATCCCCGAAGATGCGATGGTTTCAATGACCCAGGCATCATTGGACGCGACCGATATTGTACTCTTCGTGAAAGCCTCTCTCGATAACAACGACTTAGAGAGAATTTCTTCTATGCTCACCGCGATCCCGATGCCTTTTCTCGTTTTTGTGGATAGCGATCCAAACAGCATTGCGCGCCCGGCAATACGTGCGGGCGTGACGTCTTTCGTTGTTGATGGTTTGGTCGCAGCCCGCGTTCCTACGCTTATTGAGGTCACCATGGAGCGCTTCAAGTTGAGCGAGTCGCTCCGCAATGAACTCTTGAAATCTCAAGAAGAGCTCGCCGCTCGCAAGGTCATTGAACGCGCCAAAGGATTGTTGATGGAAAAGAAGCAACTCAGCGAGCAAGAGGCATACCGAGCCCTTCGCGAACTGGCGATGCGGCAGTCTAAGTCTATCAAAGACGTCGCTGAGACCTTGCTCGTTTACTCCGACGTTCTTCCCTGAGGACAGCTACTGAGCACCTGCACAATTGTTGGTCGTGCGATTTTCTGGACTGCTTGTTGAACGTGCACGCGCCAAAAAAAAATGAACGCGATGCCCACGGCGATGTCCTCCAATGCTTAATTCGGAAAGCCTGACTACAGTTCAATGACGAACTCTTAATGCGTTGTGCAACGAAGCGCACGCCCACTGGCGAAACTTTCGCCTCGCGAGCTCACTGCCGAGCTTTTTCAAGAAATAGAGACACGCCTGGGCGTTCGACGCGCTCCTGCCGTTGCGATTTTTTCGCACGCTAAAGGCGATGCCATGAATTTGAGGAGTCCTGCTCCGTCAGGCGCCTTGAGAGGGATACAAATTATGAAATCAAGTTTCCGCGCCCACCTACTGTCATGCGCGCTCCTATCAACTAGCATGCTCGTCGCGCCCGCCGCCCTAGCACAAGATAGCGAAGCAGAAGACGACACAGCCGTTCAAGAAACCATCATTGTAACTGGCGCGCGTGGTGCGCCGAGGTCCGTTACGGATTCGCCAGTTCCAATCGACGTATTCGGTGCAGATGATATCGAAGCGGTATCCTTCACCGACACGAACGACGTTTTGAGAACGCTTGTCCCGTCATATAGCTTGTCACGCCAACCCATCTCAGACGGAGCGAGTTTCATCCGTCCCGCGACCCTGCGGGGCCTTCCAACGGATAAGACACTCGTCCTTGTAAACTCCAAACGCCGCCACCGCGCCGCACTCGTCTCAATTGGAGGCTCAGGGACCCAGGGACCTGACATTGCCACCATCCCATCGACAGCAATTGGCTCGGTCGAGGTTCTCCGTGACGGCGCTGCAGCACAGTACGGATCTGATGCGATTGCTGGCGTCATCAACTTCATTCTTAAAGAGAATACGGACGGCATCACGCTCACCGCTCAAACCGGTCAGTACTATGAAGGTGACGGCACAGAATACCTCCTCGCCGGGAATATCGGGCTCCCGCTGGGCGATAGCGGATTCTTGAGCATCTCGGGCGAGTATTATGATGCCGAAGCTACGGTACGCGCCCGTCAATACTGCGAAAATTTTGCCTGTGCAGACGTAAATGACCCCCGATTTGCTGGCGCCCTCGGTGGCAGCTTCGACACCTCAATCGCTGGCTTCACAGAGGCAACATACATTGCCGGACTACCAGACGCGAACATCGGTGACGGTGATGTCGTGCAACCTTGGGGCGCACCAAATGTCGAGCGTTTAGCCTTGTTTTATAATGCCGGCATTGATCTGTCTGAAAACGTGTCGCTCTACAGCTTCGGTAACTATACCAGCTCTGAAAGTGATGGCAGCTTCTTCTATCGCTTCCCAGGCAACGGAACGATTGAAAATCTGCGACTCGAAGACGGTTCAGTCTATTCGCCGCTTTTCCTCTTCCCAGGCGGCTTCACACCTCGGTTCTTTGGTGAAATCGAAGACTACTCTTTCCTTGCCGGCATCAAAGGCGAAATGGAGAATGGCTTCACTTGGGACCTCTCTGGTCGCTACGGCTCAAACGAGATCCAGTACACGCTCGCCAATACGATCAACCCATCTCTCGGACCTGATTCTCCAACCAGTTTCCGCCCGGGTGACTTGATCAACGAAGAAACGCAACTCCAAGCCGATTTCTCTTATGAGTTTGAAGGCGGTACTGCCTCGCCAATCGTCGTTGCGTTCGGGGCAAGCTATTTGGATGAAACATACGAAATTGTTGGCGGCGATCCACTGTCATTCGCCAACGGACCGTTCTCTTCTCAAGATCCTTTCGGGTTCTGTACTGATGAAGACGATATCGCGACGCGGACAGCCACTGCAGCTGGCGCCGCGGTCATTGCGAACGGATCCACACTCGATTGTACCGACGGTGGTGATCCAGTTTATCGAACCGTGGGCGTTGGATCGAACGGGTTCCCTGGTTTTGGCCCAGACTCTGCTGGAACGCTGTCGCGAGACTCCTATGGGGTTTATGTGGATGTCAGTACTGACCTAACCGACGATCTGTTTGTTCAGGGTGCTCTACGTTACGAAGACTATTCTGACTTCGGTGAAGAGCTCGTGTGGAAACTTGCCGCGCAATACGACTTTAATGACATGTTCTCGGTTCGTGGTTCCGTCGGCACGGGCTTCAGAGCGCCGACACCGGGTCAACTCGGAACAACAAATGTTTCGACTCGTCTTCCGAATGGTGTTCCTGTTGCAACAGGCCTTTTCCCAGCCAGCAGTCCGGCTGCGCAGGCCTTGGGTGCGGATCCGCTCGCACCCGAAAAGTCTGACAATATCGCCTTCGGCTTCTTGGGGAATGTGGGTGACTTCACCTACACCGTCGACTTCTATCAGATCGATCTGAAAGACCGCGTCAACGCCGTCTCTACGATCACCATCATCAACGATATCGACTTCCCAGCACTAAATGACGGATCGCCTGCACCTAGTGGATTTGAGTACGCTTCCGTGCTGGATGCTGCGAGTGTTCCGAATGCCAATACAATTGGCGGCGTGAACTTCTTCCAAAACGCGTTCGACACCACCACGAAGGGGGTCGATGTTGTCCTGACTTATAATAAAGACTGGGGCGCAAACGGATCAACGGCATTCTCTGGTGCACTCAACTGGAACGAAACAGAGTTCGATGGCGATGTTTCAAACCTGTTTAATGCTGAGAATACATTCGACTTTGAGAATGGACCGCTGTCATGGCGCGCAAACCTGTCGG
Organism: Pseudomonadota bacterium; assembly: GCA_038526515.1. GTDB lineage: Bacteria > Pseudomonadota > Alphaproteobacteria > Caulobacterales > Hyphomonadaceae > Henriciella. Next base: position 14,354 of record JBCBGS010000022.1, read on the forward strand.
CTACTCATAGTGTCGGTAAGTTCACCTTCCTCGCTCGGGCAAACGTGTTTGGTCCGTACGAGAACTCCAATAGCGGCGGTGCCAATGGCACCATCCAGGACTTCGGTGAGGAAGTGCTGATTGATGTTGAAGGATCTTATGACCTCAACGACGCGATCACGCTTTCAGTCGGTGCACGTAACTTGCTCGACGAGTACCCAGATGCGGGTGACCCAGCGATTGGCGATACATGCTGTGGCCGGATCTACCGTTCTGACAGTGAAGTCGATTGGCAAGGCGGTTTCTATTACGTCCGCGCGGTCGCGAAGTTCTAAAAATCGAGCATTGCTCAAATAAAAACTAGAAAATCGAAGGGCAGCGTTGCGCTGCCCTTCGACCTCCCAGACGACAAACTAGCAGATTATAGTTAAGCGGATTTTTTATGCCGGGTTTAGAGGGCGACTCCCTTCAATTATTTCAGCTCATAGGCGTCTTGATGGCGGCGGGCTTAGTTGCTGGCTTTGTGGCCGGACTTTTCGGTATCGGAGGTGGCTTTGTAATTGTTCCCGCCTTGTTGCTCGTGTTCACAGTTTTCGACGTTGATAGTGACGTGCTCACGCACGTCGCTATTGGAACTTCGCTAGCCACGATCATTGTGACCTCGTCGCGATCGGTGCATGCCCATAATAAGAAAGGGGCGGTCGACTTTAACATTATTAAAGACTGGGCGCCGTGGCTCGTGGTCGGCGTGGCTGGTGGCCTCATACTGGCTCAATACATGGACGGTCGGTCACTCAAATGGATCTTCTCGATCGGCGTGTTTTTGATGGGCTTACACTTCATCTCACCAGTCCTGCGGGACGTGAAACTCGCTGATGAAATGCCGAGCGGATTTGTTCGAGCCGGACTTGCATCCTTTTTGGGCGGTTTCTCAGCGCTTCTAGGCATCGGTGGCGGCACCATCGCCATCCTAACCATGACGATGTGTGGACGCCCGATCCACCAAGCCGTTGCAACCGCAGCCGGGTTCGGTGTCATCATTGCGGTGCCCGGAGCGATCGGGTTCGCCGTCCTCGGAATGGGCGAGGAAGCCCTACCCTCCGGCTCGTTCGGCTATGTCAATTTGATCGCCGTAGCAGCCATCACAGCCATGACGTTCATTACCGCTCCGCTTGGCGCGAAGGCAGCGCATGCGCTGAACGCCCCCTCTCTTAAACGTGTTTTCGGCGTCTACCTCGTAGTCACGTCGGCCATCGTATTATGGAACTCGTTTTCATGATCATTCGTCCCAGTACCCAATTAGGCCAATTGCGCCGTCAAAAGTTCTAATGGAGGAACAAACGTTATGACTATCAATCTCACTCGACGCTTAATGCTCACGGGAGCTATGGGGTCATCTATCGCAGGCGCTGCCGCATGTGTCAGCAGCGTTGGTGCGGTCAAACCGGCGGTTGCCGAAGCGGCTTTCCCGGCAAGTGCCAATCACGATCCTTATCTCCTAGGACCAAAAGAAGGCGTGGCGCTTCTCTCCCGTAATGAAAACCCTTACGGCCCGTCAAAATCCGCGCTCGACATGATCGAGTATGCCGCCACGAAAGGCGCGTACTACACCTCTCGAGATGCGCAAGTCATGCTCGTTGAAATGATTGCTGAAAAGAATGGCGTCTCGCCTGAGCAGGTTGTCGTCACCACAGGGTCTGGCGAAGTCCTCAGCGCGATTGCATTGATTTACGGCCCAAAAGGTCCAATCGTGGCCCCTCGCTTGTTCTGGGATACGACAGCACTTTATGCGGTTAACCTCGGAATGGCGGAAATCGAGCGCGTCCCGCTTGCGGCGGACATGAGCATCGATCTGCCAGCGATTGAAGCCAAGGTGACCGAGCAAACAGGTCTCGTCCAATTGTGTAATCCAAACAATCCAACCGGCCTGGTTTCGGATGCGGCAACTCTGCAAGCAGCCGTCAAGCGAATGGCCAAGAAGACCACAGTTCTTGTCGATGAAGCTTACATCGAGCTGTCAGACGATCCGGCAGGGAATTCTTGCGTACCGCTTATCAATGCCGGGCATGATGTGATTGTCACCCGAACCTTCTCTAAGATTTACGGAATGGCAGGTGTGCGCGTTGGATACTCGATTTCATCGGCTGAAACCGCAGAGAAAATACGCGCCACTGCAATGTCTTGGTCGCCAAGCCTGTCCACCGCGGCGGCGATTGGATGCTATAATGACGAGGCGTTTTTGACGATGTCGCGTTCGAAGATCCAGGAAGCGCGTGAAATGGTGAACATGACGATTGATACGCTCGGGCTCACGCGCCTGCCATCCCAGACCAATTTCGTCTATTTCAAATCGGGAAAGGAAGCGAATGACGTCCAAAAAGCGATGGCCGACAAGAAGATTTCGGTCCGCGATCAGTACATGGACTATAACGAATGGACCCGGGTTTCGATGGGCAAAATTGCTGACGTGGAACGCTTCTGCAAGGCGCTTCCACAAGTCCTAGGAGCGTAATATTCTAAACCAACAAAGAAACCTCAAAACGGCGACTTCGGTCGCCGTTTTACTTACGAACCTCTAATCGGCACCAGATTTGCTTCGAAGTCATTATGGCTTCTAAGATTATCCAATTCCCCGTTCGTGAGCGCCAAACAAGCTCACTTCAGACATCGCCCAAAGCCCGCGCTGAGGCGCTTCCTGATTGGCTGAAAGAGCTCGATGTTGAGTGGATTTTTAAAGAAGAAGCGCAACGGCGCGGGCGCAAAAACAACCGCTAACTCACCGTTTTTGCTCTAAATTTCCAGAACCCAGGCCCTATTTTCGTTGCGTCAAAAGCGCCTGCGACTGTTCGTGATCTCCGTTTAGGTCTAAAAGTAAATTATAACGACCGTTGGTTTAACGATCTCGCTGCGCGCTTTTTCCGATTGGAAATCTTTCGAGCGTATGTCGATTAACCATAATAATAATGGCTAATCGCCAATGTACGCAGAAAGGCAGCCTCCCAATGCCATCCTTTCCCACTTCTGTCCGGACCGCCGGTTTCATCCTCTTGGCGTTCCTCGCTTACTTTGTGTTTCGAGGCGTTACACGCGCGCCGGCTGAAACCGCGCCAACGGATCAATCGAGCAGCACGTCGAAGCCAGATGCGGCCATTCCTGAAGTCATTGTTTACCCGGCAACGCTCAGCCCGCATCAGATTGTGGCGTCCTTGAAAGGTAGTTCTGAGCCCGATCGTGAAGTCACCGTTCGCTCCGAAACAATGGGTACCGTTATCAGTGCGAGCGCCCGAGAAGGACAGCTGGTTGGCCAAGGTACCGTTCTGTGCGGTCTCGACGTTGAAAGCCGAGCTGCTCGTATCGCGGAAGCCGAAGCTGCCGTGGCATCTGCGCGCTTGGACTATGACGCCGCGCGTCAACTGGAAGAAAAAGGCTGGACGACTTCAAATCGCGCTGCCGCAACCAAAGCTGCATTGGATGGCGCCGAGGCCGCCCTGGCAGCGGCAAAAATCGAGATCGGTAAAACAAGAATTACCGCCCCCTTTAAAGGCATCTTCGAAACCCGGATGGCTGAGCGCGGTGACTTCCTGTCAGTAGGAGCTCCTTGCGGACGGCTGGTCGATCTCGATCCAATCGTAGTTGCCGTCGATGCAACAGAAGCCCAACTGAGCGCGATTAACGCAAGTGAACCCGTGCAGGTGACGTTCGCGACGGGCCTGCAAACTGAAGGCAAAGTTCGCTATGTCGCCAGCACAGCCAGTCAGCAAACGCGAACGTTCCGGGTCGAAATCGAAATCCCGAACCCGGAGGCTGAAATCGCGGCCGGTCTTACAGCGACCGTGAAACTGAATTTGGGGGAAGTCCCTGCAACTCTAACCACGCCTGCAACGCTCGTCTTGCACGATGATGGCCGCGTGGGCGTGCGCTATGTGGATGAGTCAGATCTCGTTCAGTTCGCTGAAGTGAGAGTCATAGATGATGCACCAGATGGCATCTGGATCACCGGATTGCCGGAAGGGGTGAACCTTTTGGCGGCTGGGCAAGACTATCTCAAAGAAGGGGTCGAAGTTTCGACCCGTCTCGGCGAAGGATTGTAGCGCATGAACGCCCTCATCGACGGCGCTATTGGACGCGCTCGAATGGTTCTCGCAATTCTGGTGGTCGCTCTGATCGCTGGGACACTCACCTATATCAATCTGCCTAAAGAGGCGGACCCAGATGTGCCGATCCCATTTGTCGGGGTTACTATTCCGCTTGAGGGTGTGTCGCCGGAGGATGCTGAACGCCTTCTAGTTCGGCCCGTAGAGAGCGAGCTTCAGAGCATTGAAGGCGTCAAACAAATCGACTCGTTCGGCTTGGAAGGCGCTGGTCAAATCATCATCGAATTTGATGTCTCATTTGACCAAGATCAGGCAGTCTTGGATGTCCAAGAAAAAGTTGATCTAGCCCAACGCGAGTTTCCCGAAGAAGCACGCGAACCGATTATTACCGAAATTAACGCCTCGCTGTTTCCAATCCTCGCGATCAACCTTTATGGCGACGCGCCAGAAAGAACACTCTACAAGGTCGGTATAGACCTCCAGGAGGAGTTAGAGGGGCTGGAGGGCGTTCTTGAAGCCCGATTGAGCGGCGACCGCGAGGAAGTCCTCGAGGTTATGGTCGACCCCGCAAAACTCGAAACTTATAACATTTCCTATCAGGAAATCTTCGGTGTGATCGCCAACAATAACCGGCTCGTCCCAGCTGGCCGGATCGATATGGGTGAAGGCCGTTTCCCGGTTAAAGTCCCGGGCCTGATCAAAACGGCTCAGGACGCATTTGACCTGCCCGTGAAAACGGACGGGGACGCTACCATAACGCTCGCAGACGTTTCGACCGTTCGCCGGACGTTTAAAGATCGCGAGAGCTACGCCAAGTTTAACGGCCAACCCGCGGTCTCAATCCAGATTGTGAAGCGGACAGGCGCCAATATTCTCGACACTGTGGCGGAAGTTGAAGCGATTGTTGAACAGTCAAAAGCGCGGTGGCCTGAAACCATCAATGTGACGCTGACCTCAGACATGTCCGAGATGATTGATGATCAGCTTGGCCAGCTACAAGCCTCGATCGCCGTTGCGGTTGTCCTGGTCATGATCATCGTTGTGGCGGCACTGGGTTTGCGCTCCGCTGGGATGGTTGGTTTGGCGATCCCGGGCTCATTCGTCATGGCCTTCCTGATGCTCGGAATGTTTGGCTACACGATCAATATGATGGTCATGTTCGGCATGGTCATCGCGGTCGGTATTCTGGTCGACGGCGCCATTGTGGTGGTTGAGTATGCCGATCGAAAGATGGCGGAAGGGCTAGATCGCAAACAAGCCTACGGCATGGCCGCGAAACGCATGTTCTGGCCAATCGTTGCATCCTCCGCAACAACGCTCGCGGCATTCTTCCCGTTCTTGTTCTGGGACAGTCTGGTCGGCAAATTTATGTCCTACCTGCCAATCACGCTGATCTTCGTATTGGTCGCCTCGCTCGTTATGGCGCTAATTTTCCTTCCTGTTCTCGGATCAGTGATTGGTGGACGAAGCGGCGGTGAGACCAATAATGGTCTCGTCGAAGTGTCTGGTGTCTCCGGTGACCCTCTTGAAGCCTCCGGCTGGTTTGGACGTTACGCGCGCACGACATCGGCGCTCATCGCGCGGCCCTTCTTGGTGACCTTCGCGGCGATCGCTCTGATCGTTTCCATCTTCATGTGGTTTGGTTCAACGACACACAAGTCAGAGCTATTCCTAGATGTCGAACCGGAGCAAGTTTACGTCTTTGTTCAAGCGCAAGGAAACCTGTCAGCTGATGAAGAGTATCAAATTGTCGACCGAGTGGTCGAACGTTTACTGCCCATTGATGGCATTGAATCTTTAGCCTCAACATCCGGCAGCGAAGGCTCTGGGTCGTTCAATTTTGACGGCGTCAGCTCGCCGCCACAGGACACAATTGGCCGCGTCTTGATCAACCTAAAAGACCGTGACGCGGGTTATGATGGCCGAGAAACGGAACAAGAAATCCGCGACATGCTTGTCGGTGTTCCGGGCTTACGAACAGAGGTCCGAAAACTCGAACAGGGCCCACCGGTTGGCAAAGACGTGCAAGTCGCAGTTCGGTCTAATGATGGCGCAGCTTTGATGGAGGCCGCGGCTCAAGTTCGCGCCCTCGTAGATACAATGGATGGCTTGCGCGAAGTCGAGGACAGTCGCCCACTTCCAGGAATCGAATATCAGCTGGAGGTCGATCGCGCTCAGGCTGGTAAGTTTGGAGTCGATGTCAGCCAAGTTGGCGCGGCAGTTCAGCTCGTCACGAATGGTATCCTCGTTGGTCGCTATCGACCGGATGACGCGCTCGACGAGATCGATATTCGTGTTCGTCTACCAGAAAGCGAGCGCAGCGTTCAAGCACTCGACCGCCTTCGCATCGCGACACCGAATGGTCAGGTCCCGCTTGCTCAATTTGTGGAGCGTAAACCTGCTCAGAAAGTCACAAAGATTGAACGCCGAGATGGCAAACGTATTGTGCTCGTTCGCGCGAATGCTGTCGTACAAGGTGAAGGCGCGGCTAAAGTTGCAGAGCTTAAAAAACTGATTGAAGACGCGAATATCAATCCGGCCGTCGACATCCAGTTTGAAGGCGCAGATGAAGATGCTGCCGAAGCCGAAGCCTTCTTCCAGGTCGCAGCGCTGTCCGCCCTGTTCCTAATGGGCATCATCCTATTGTGGGAGTTCAACAACTTCTATCACGTCATTCTGACGCTTTCGGCGGTCGTTCTTTCGACAGCAGGTGTTCTGATCGGGATCCAACTCGTGCTGCCTTATATTTCGATCTTAATGATCGGGACGGGAGTCGTCGCGCTCGCAGGCATTGTTGTGAATAACAATATCGTTCTAATCGACACGTTCCAGCGCCTTCAACGCGATGGGCGCACAAGTGAAGAGGCGGCGATCGCGGCTGCGGCGCAGCGTATTCGCCCTATCCTTCTCACCACGCTCACAACGATTTGCGGATTGCTGCCTATGGTGTTCATGATGAATGTGAACTTCCGCGAAGGCGCTATCAGCTTCGGTGGCATCACCGCCGAATGGTGGGTTCCGCTTGCGACCGCCGTTGTCTTCGGCCTCGGGTTCTCAACCATGCTGACCCTAATCGTTACGCCTGTTTGGCTGGCAGCACCTGCCAAAATGGGGCGCTGGCGTCGCCGCATGATCGCTCGCATCCGTCGCCGCCCGATTGAACCAGACGCGCCGGCGCAACCAGACCTTGGCTTATTCGATCCGGACCGTGATATTCGCCCCGCAGCAGAATAAACCCATCAGTGAAAATCTCGGCTGTAAAATAGCTTCTTGGCTTGCTCGCGTGGGTGGCGTGCGCCTGACGCAATTCGTGCTCGGTGGGCCTCTTGAAGCTCTGCTGTGATCGCGTCTGCCATCCGCCGACGCTTCTCGCTCTTCGGACCAGACCGCATCTCTGGAACGGGCCGTTTCGCCTCATCAGCATTGTCCCGGCTCGGGTCGATACTATCGCCCGCGAACTCAGGATAGCCGAGCCCATCAAGCAAGTAGGAATAGTCTACGATCTGCGTCGCGATCACATGCGTGACCGTCCCCTCTCGCTGCAGTTTTCCGCGCACGTGTAATAGGCGCCCTGCCATGACTTCCTTGCGGTACTTCTCGAACACTTTCGGCCAGACCACGACGTTGGAGACCGCGCTTTCATCCTCCAAAGTCAGGAAGATAACACCGCTAGCAGTCCCGGGGCGTTGGCGCGTGATGACGAGGCCTGCGACGGCGAGCCAGACACCATCAGCCGTCGTCCGGTGCTGCTCGGCTGGTGAAAAGCGAGGCAAGCGATCCCGAAGCAAGCCAACCGGATGCGCCCGTAATGTGAGCCGGGTCGCGACATAGTCCTCGAACACGCTTTCCTGCAAGCTAAGGCCGGGTAGATTTGCGGCCACCTCTGGCAGCCCTTCGCCCGCTTGCTCAAACAAAGGCAGAGGTCGATCAGCGCCAAGTCCCTTCACAGCCCACAGCGCATCCCGGCGCTCTAAGCCATAACTCGCGAAAGCGTCCGCCCCCGCGAGCCGCGTTAGGGTGCTGCGTCCAATACCGGCACGGCGCCAAAGCGTTTCGATCGCTCCATAGCCATTGCCGCGCGCTACGGCGATCCAATGCCCATCCTCTTCCGATAATCCTTTGATCTGACGAAACCCAAGCCGAACAGCCAGACCCCCGTTTGGCAGCGGTTCAAGGACATTATCCCAGAAACTATTCTCGGCGCAGACAGGGAGCACAACGACACCATGATCTTTGGCATCACGGACAATTTGCGCCGGGGCGTAAAACCCCATGGGCTGCGCGTTTAAGAGCCCGCAACAAAACACTTCGGGATGATGGCATTTGATCCAGGAAGACGCATAGACCAAGAGCGCGAAGCTCGCGGCATGGCTTTCAGGAAAGCCGTAGCTCGAAAACCCCTCAAGCTGTTTGAAACAGTTCTCTGCGAACGCCTGTTCATACCCGCGCTCCAAGCAGCCTGCGATAAAGCGCTCTTTAAAGTCTTCAACTGCGCCCTGGCGGCGAAATCCATTCAAGGCACGGCGCAAGGCATCCGCTTCAGTGGGACTAAAGCCCGCCGCCAGGGCGCAGTTGAAGACTTTAAAGAGCGCTTTATCGCAGGCTGCTTGGAGCGCGGGTAT
>JBCBGS010000023.1:0-22955 GCA_038526515.1 Pseudomonadota bacterium
CGATTGTGCCTTGCGTGCGCGAGATGCTTTCAACATTGACGGTCAAGTCTGACGCGAGTGCGATTGGGGTGGCGATCATGCTAGCAGCGATCAAAGCGGCGAAAGAAGCGGTGCGGGTCATAATGTGTCTCCAGTTAGAATATGTTCGAGCAGATTTGCCTGCTGTGAGAGGAGACATGACAGGGATTGAGACGCGCCGCATCGCGTTCTACGTCTGAGGACTAGAATCCTTCGCGAAATGCAGCCATTGTCGTTCGCGAAACGTGAATAAAGGGGCTCTGCAGTTTGCGTATCGCGAGTGACATCGGTCGGTTGTGCGCCATCGTTATTGGGCTTGGGCTGATTTTCGCCTGGCTCGGCGTCTACAATACCGGACGGCTCCCTTTTTATCAGGGTTTTATCTTCTGGACGTCGACAATGGCGGTTGGCGCGGGAACTTCGGTTCTGATCGGGCCCCTTGTTTGGGGTCCACGGTTCGAAGAAATGCCCGCCATTTTCAAAATTGGCATAGCGGCGGCGATCATCTCCATCCCGGTGACGCTGACACTCATGTTGTTCTTCAGCCTCGATCCTTGGTCGCTTTCCAGGTTCTTCGTTCAGTATGCCTACGTGTTGGTCATCTCCTTGATCGTCACGACTGGGGCTTATGTTCGGGAGTCGATGATCTCAAAAGCTGCAACGCCCGAAACAAATGACAATCCAGTCGCGACCTTCTTGGAGCGCCTTCCGGTTAAATTTCGCACCGCCGAATTGCACGCTATTTCTTCCGAAGATCATTACCTCCGGGTCCATACCAGCCTGGGCGAGGAAATGATCTTGATGCGTCTGGCCGATGCGGTGCGCGAATTGAATGGCGCAGACGGCCTGCAAGTTCATCGCTCTTGGTGGGTCGCAAAATCTGGCGTTACAGATGAAAAGCGCGTGGATGGACGAAGTCTGCTCATCTTACCATCTGGCACCGAGGTTCCGGTCTCGCGGAGTTATCGCGGAAAAGCGAAAGACGCCGGTCTCATCCGCTAACGGTTCCCGACCTTCAAATCGCCCTATTCGAAACACGCATAGCCCCTATTCGGAATAAACAGTGTTCATCAAGGACGTTCGTCCCCATCTGGCCGTCAACGATAGATAACGGCGAGATCGCCAGAAGACGAAAGCAAGACGATGAGCAACAATCACATTTTTACCCGCAGCCTGACCCTCCTGTTCACAGGCGTTACCGCCATCACCCTTTTCCTGGTTGCCTTTGCGCCAAGCGCGCCCCTGTTTGCGGGCTAAGCAAAGTCTAAAGCTAAACTTGGTCGCACTTTAAGAATTTCACGCGGTTCAATAACGCGATCTAAAAACAATTTTGCGACCATGAAGTCCTGAAAATGATTGGGGATTTCATGGCGCGCTACAGTTCTACGAATTCATCTGGCAACCTGTTTGCCGTCCTCGTTGCACTTCTGGCGATCGGCTTGTTCACGGCCATCGTCATGTGGCCGAGCGGGAATTCGACGAAAGTCGTCAGCAATGGTCTACCCGACACGCTCTTGACGCAGACGCTAAACGACCCCGAAACGCATGAATATCTCAGCACGCTGCACCGCGTTAAACCGGATGTCGCAAACCGGCTGAATGAACTCGCGGACGGTGCGATTGCCGACGGTGCGAGCCATGAAGAGCTCGCAGCCCTAATCCTCGAAACCTACAGCACCGGTGTCGAAGAGGATGTGAAACATCTGATCAGCGCAGACGTGCAGCACTTCGAAAAAATCCTGCAAATGTCTCAGCGCGGACTGTCGACGCTCTCGAGCAAAGCACCAAAATATTGCCGCCCAGCCAGCTATGTTCGTTTCGCCGACATGGAACCGGAAGAAATCGCCAATGAGATGTCCAGCTTCTTTGGCTACGGCACCGAAGGCTATGACTGGGTGCTGCGGTTCAATGTTGTGACTTTGGAAGCGATTGAGAGTGGCCGCAATAATCCACAAAAGTACGGACGCCTGACCTCAAGCGATCAGATGGCGCTTCAGAACACAATGATGAAGATGATGACCAACCCTCAGGTCGCACGCTTGATGCAGCTGCAGGGTCGCTCTGAAGCGGAGCAGAAACGTGCTGCCATGACGATGAATTTCTGCGGCTTGGGCTCAGATGTGTTGACGGCGATCAACAACCTGCCAACTGAGACGAAGTCACGCCTCTTGGGAGAGCTTCAGCATCAAGCCAAAAGCGGTGACTTCGGACGTTTAATCAGCACCGTCCAAAGCGGCATCTAGCCCGTATTTCTAGGCCTTCGGGCCGCCCGGCATGATCGGGCGGTCACGCCAAGCGCCCATGCTGCGCACACGGTCATACATGACCAGGGCGCCCGCCAGACTGACATTGATACAAAACTTAGTCGGGATCTTCACAATGTGATCGCACCGGGCCACCATCTCGTCGGAGAGGTTGCCACGCTCCGGCCCAAGCACGTAAGCCGCCATACGCGGATGCTTAAACTCCGGCAGCTCCACCGCATCGTCTGTGAGTTCGATTCCGACCAGCTGACAGCCTTTGGGGAATACCATTTCGTCCATTGAGTCCCAGGCGTAATACGGCACGTTCTTGAACGTCCGAGACGTATCGGCGAGATTTGCAATCTTGGTTCGATCGGCCGCTTCAACAGAAAAGACAAAGCTTGCGCCAAACGCATTCGCCGTACGCATCAGTGCGCCCAAATTCATGGGTTTTGAGATGCCCTCGGCCCCGATCGCAAAATAGCCCTTCATCAGATCACTCCTAAAACAAATCTGCCCAGAACCAGGAGGGCGAAAAGCAAAACGGGCGTCACCACGCTATAGCGCCGCGCCGTCCGCAAATGCGACAGGGGATTGGGATAAGTCGTTCGTAAATACTCGATCGCCTCCGCCTGTCCGGATAGTGAACTTTCGGGAATGGGCGCTTCACTGGCCGCGGCCACAACCGCCTCATTCGCTTTGACACGGTCTTCGAATTCCGAGCGCCAAGCCTTAAGCGCTCGGCGCAAAACCAATGCGATCATCATCCGCATTTGCACAGCCAAAGCGAAGGCAAAGCCGACGCTACCAAGCAGGATCCAGAAAATCACGATTTTCGCCAAGCGCACATCTCCGCTACGTCAGACCTTCACAGCGCCGGTTGCCATGGCTACGAAGCTGACGTCAACGAAAGAGATGAGGAAACCCAAGATGAAAGCCCTGCTCTCGAAAGCCCCAGGCGGCACAGATACTTTGGTTCTGGAAGAGATTGAAAGCCCAACCCCAGGCAAAGGCGAGGTGGTTATCCAAGTCAAAGCCATCGGCGTGAACTTTCCAGACACACTGATTATCCAGGATCTGTATCAGTTTAAGCCAGAGCGCCCGTTCAGCCCTGGCGGCGAGGTTTCCGGCGTTGTGTCAGCGGTCGGCGAAGGCGTTTCTCACCTACAAGTCGGACAGCGCGTGATCGGGTCTTGCGGCTGGGGCGGCATGCGCGAAGAAATGACGCTCGAGGCCGGACGCTGCATTCCGATTCCGGACTCGGTCCCATTCGATGAAGCCGCGGCCTTCGTCATGACTTACGGCACGTCTTACTATGCCTTGAAAGATCGCGCTGACCCTAAGCCCGGTGAGAAACTCCTGGTACTTGGCGCAGCTGGCGGCGTTGGCATCGCTGCGGTCGAGCTTGGCAAAGCCATGGGCCTGGAAGTGATCGCAGCCTGTTCGACGCAAGAGAAGGTCGATTTCTGCCTCTCCAAAGGTGCGGATAAAGGCCTCGTCTATGAAAAAGGCGAGCTTGATCGCGCGCAGCAAAAGGCGTTCTCAAATCAAATCAAAGAAGTCAGCGGCGGCGGTGTCGATATCATTTATGACGCAGTGGGCGGCAACTATGCTGAGCCTTCTGTTCGCGCGATGAATTGGGAAGGACGCTACCTCGTCATCGGTTTCCCTGCCGGTATTCCTAAGATTCCACTGAACCTCACCCTGCTCAAGTCTTGCGACATTCGCGGCGTGTTTTGGGGCGCAGCCGTGGCCCGCGATCCAGCAGCCAATCAGCAAAATCTCGCTGAAATGTTCGCCATGTACCAAGAAGGTAAGATCAAACCGCACGTGTCTGAGACGTTCCCGCTCGAACGCGGCGGTGAAGCGATCCAATACCTGATCGACCGCAAGGCGCTCGGCAAGGTCGTCGTCACCGTCTAGGGTTTTGTTGGGCTTGGTGACACAAACCGTCACCAAGCCTGCTTGCCCCGCATCTGAAAGCCGCCTAACTCGTCGGCATGCCTGAATTACCCGAAGTAGAAACCGTAAGGCGTGGTCTTTCCCCAGCAATGGAAGGGAAGATCATTGAACGTTTGGATGTGAACCGTCCAAACCTGAGATTCCCGTTTCCAGAGGGGTTCAAGACCCGTGTCGAGGGCGCCACCATCACGCGTATGGGGCGCCGAGCGAAGTTCTTGGTGACGGAACTCTCGACGGGCGAAGCGCTAATCATGCATCTCGGCATGTCTGGGCGTTATACCGTGAACGACCAAAACACAGCTGAGTTCCATCATGATCCGGGCACCAATCCCGCGCATGATCATGTCGTCTTCCATATGCAGGGCGGCGCCACTGTGACGTATAATGATCCGCGCCGGTTCGGGTTTATGGAGCTTTGGCCGACCGATGATCTCGCCAACTATCCCCGGATAAAAGACTTGGGACCAGAGCCGCTCTCTAATCGCTTCAATGCCGCTTACCTGGATGAAGTTCTGCAAGGAAAAGCTGCACCAATCAAAGCTGCCTTGTTGGATCAGGCAGTGATTGCAGGGCTTGGCAATATCTACGTCTGTGAGGCCTTGTTTCGCTCGGGCATAAGCCCGAGACGCAAAGCCGCGACCATTGTCGGCAAACGCAGCGAACGTCTCGCGCCCGCTATCAACGAAGTCATTGCCGAAGCCATTGCTGCCGGCGGCTCATCCATCTCAGACTTTGCCAATGCGAGCGGCGAGCTCGGTTACTTCCAGAAGCACTTCTCGGTGTACGATCGAGAGAATGCCCCCTGCGATACATGCGGCGCGCCGGTAAAGCGGATCGTACAATCCGGGCGATCCAGCTTCTATTGTGGCAAGTGCCAGCGTTAAGCGCCGCGGCGCTGGCAGAAACGGCTAGCTTCCCGCCCCTTCATGGCACGTTTCACGCAATTCATGTTTCGCCGCTTTCTACGTCCGACGCGGTTCACCGCTCCGACGAGCACGACACCAATAAGTCCCGCGATCAAACCGTATTCAACGGCCGCGGCGCCATCCTCAGAATAACGCAAATCAAGAACGTCCTCGCCCGAGCTCGGGCGCGGCGCTCCAAACAGAAGTGCGCGGCGTGTCAACAAACGATCGTTCCCTTTGCAACATGCTTTACAATAAAGGGCTTACGAAAGAGCTACTATTCTACGAAAACACCGCGCGCTTTCTAATTATTATCGAACAATACCCGACTAATTGCCCCAAAGGCGCTGCCACCATTTGCGTTTCGGCTTTGGCTCGGTCACGCCGACTGCAGCCGCAGAGAAGCCGCCATCCGCCATTTTCTGTTTGATGTCGTCGAGCTCCCATCCGGTGAGCTTGGCAAGACTGTCAGCTTCTGTGTCCCAGCGCTCCACGAGCGTCTCAGCATACTGGCCGGCGGCTTCGCACTGACCATAATCCCCCCGCCATGGATGGCGCAGAACGTAACGGCCTTGATAATTCTCTCGGTCTCCCGTGACTTGGAAATTGAGGTCCTCCGGGAAAGTTTGGCCGTCATAACGCACGTGCAAACGCGTCACGAACGCATCGACCGGCTGCGGGCCGCCAAACCCTGGGCGTGGACGCGGCATCGGGCGAATTTCGTCTTGAGGGCCTTCATCGAGCCACATCACACCAAGCTCGCGCAATTCAGAGGGAGACAACGGATTGGCGGCACACGGGTCACACCAGGACATATCCCAGGCATATTCCATGAATACGGCCTTGCCGTTTTCTTTCTCGGTCTGGTGCTCAAACATGGCTTTATAAAACTCGCCAAACTCGTCTTTGACGAAGATTGGAACATCCATATTGGAGGGCAGTTTGACCGTTTTATAGTTCGTCGTTTCAACCCGTCCCTCACGGGTGATCGCAAAAACAAACAGTTCTTGTTTGCCTTCCGCGTTCACTGTCCCGAGGCGAATGGGCAGCATGAAATTCTCGTCTTCATAGGCGACTTGAATCGGGCGCAGCACGGAAGAACCGCTATGGCGCTCCAGGTTCACTTTCGCGACAAAGAATTTCATTCCGCGTTTGAGATAGGCGCCAACCACTTCTTCAGCGCCATCTGGAATGCGGTAATCCTCTTGATTGAGCCAAGTGATCAGGCCGTCGCTTTCCTCAGCTGAGAGGATCAGGATGTCATATTCGCCAACCTCATATTCCGCTTCGATCGTCACGCCGAGATCTTCGGCTTCCATCGGTGCCGATTCCATGACCATTTCAGGGATCCCGGCTGAGGTGACCCTAATGCTCTTATTCCGGCGCTCGAGCATGCACGGGTTCTCATCATAATACTCGACCAGGCGCGGCGCGGTATACTCATCCAGATGATCCACCAAGCCGGGATTGGCGACATTGATCTGCTCGCGCTCTGGAACGTCGACAACGGGCACGACCATCGCAAACTCGCTCGCCTCACCGCGATAGTCAGACGCCATCGTGATCACCGTACGCTCTTCATCCCGGACGAGCACCACTTTCGACGCGTCATTGAAGAGATCCGTATCCGCCTTCGCGACATAGAACCCGCAAAAGGCGGCTGCCGTCGGCGCGCTAAGCGCGAACGATGTGAGGCCGAGGGCGCACGCCCCCGCGAGGTGTTTGAGCTTCATTTTGAGGTCCCTTTGTAGAAATCCATTCAAACCGCCGAGCCGGTAGCAGGCGATCCAGAATGGGTGAAAGAAGTGCCAGGCTGGCGAGCGCGTAGAGCATGGCGCCGCGAACGTGATATTCCCAGCTGAGCCACGCCGCAAAAGCCGCCACCGCGAACGCAAAAATCAGGCGTGCGATCCGAGAGTCCGGGGTCGAGCGCGGATCGGTGATCATAAAGAACGCAAAAACAAGCAGCGCGCCGGATTGCAACTGGTGGATCGGGATCGCCATCGGATCGCCGAGATAAAGCGCACGTCCGAACAGCATCGCCGCAAACCCTACCAGAAAGCCCAGCGCGATATCCAAGCGCTTCGCGCTGGATAGAACCAAAGCCGCAAACCCAATCGCGAAGGCGGCGAAAATCGGGGCCTGTCCCCACTGACCAGGCGAGACCCAGGCAGCACTGCCGCCGAGCAGACTAACAACGACGATCCCGATACAGGCCGGGTTGAAGAGATGCTTGCCGCGATACCGGATCAGGAACTTGGCCGACACGCCAATGAACCCAGCGGCGAGCCAGAACCAAATCGAATTGGCGCGCAGGAGAATCGACAGTGACAGCGACGTGATCAGCGCCGATTTCCATTGAAACCCTGCAAACCAACCAACAAACCCAGCAACGAGGCTCGATCCTCGCCAATAGGAGCCGGACCCGGCACGGCGGGTTTCTTTTCTGGCATTCACCCAAACCGTCCCGGCCGCCTGCGCAAACATCGCGCCGGTGATCGCCGCCAATAGAGCTAGAGGCTGCGCCCCGAAGTCACTGGTGGTGAGGGAAATGGAAAACAGGCCAGAGAGCGCCAGGATCTGCCAATGCCTGGCATCCTTATTCACGGCCTTAAATAGACCTGTAACCTGCGTCCTCGCTCCCATAGTTTGATAAAAACACACCAAATGCGGGCGAAATAGGGCGCGGTCTTTACAAATCCGCGACACACACGCCCATAGCCCTTTAACGCTTCTCGGCTTAGATGGGCATTATGAGCGAGCAAGATACTGTTTCTTTTGGGTTTGAGAGCGTCACGCCGGACGAGAAAGTCGACCGGGTTAAGGGCGTGTTTCGGTCCGTGGCGTCAAAATATGACGTGATGAATGATTTCATGTCGGTGGGCATTCACCGGCTCTGGAAACATGACACGATGAACCGCGTGAACCCGCAGCCTGGAGAGGCGCATCTGGATGTTGCTGGCGGCACCGGGGAATTGGCGCGCGCCTTTCTCACACTCGCGGACGCCGCCGGAAAGCGTCGCGGCGATACGCGCAAAGCCACGGCCATCGTCTGCGATATCAATGACGCCATGCTGGAAGCGGGCAAAGCGCGGCCAGATAATGCCGAATGGGGCGACCGGCTAAATTGGGTCTGCGCCGACGGAACCGCCCTGCCCTATCCTGATCGCAGCTTCGATGCAGTGACGATAAGTTTCGGCATCCGCAATTTTGCCGACCGTGTCGCCGGACTGAAAGAGTTTCGCCGCGTGCTGAAGCCTGGCGGCCGTGTCGTTGTGCTGGAATTCAGCCAAATGACCGCGCCAATGCTGCAGCAAGCCTATGATACCTATAGCTTCAATGTGATCCCTGCGGTGGGCAATCTCGTCACCGGCGACCGCGATAGCTATCAGTATTTGGTCGAAAGCATTCGCCAATTTCCAGATCAGGAGACGTTCAAAGCCGAGGTCGAATCCGCGGGCTTCTCAAACGTCTCGGTGACCAATTTCTCCGGCGGCATCGCAGCTCTTCACTTCGGATGGGCGATCTAAAGGATGTTCAAGGCGCTCGCAGACTATGCTCGGCTTTTACGTGCAGGCACGGCGCTCGCGCGTCATGATGTCATTCTGCCTGGCGAGTATCATTCGCGCCTGCCCTTCCCAGCCAAGCTTGCAGGGAAAACGCTGCGGATCTTTGGCGGCGGTGCAAAAGGGCGGTCCGGCGTTCGCCTCGCCACTGCGCTCGAAAAGCTCGGGCCCGCCTATATCAAACTCGGGCAGTTTCTGGCGACGCGGCCCGATGTGTTCGGCGTGGAGACAACGAACGATCTCTCCCGCCTGAAAGACAAGCTGCCGCCTTTTTCGATGAAAGCGGCCCAAAAGGCGCTCGCCGAAGAGTTCGGTGAGGAAGAAGCAATACGGCTCTTCCCGGAATTGTCTGACCCGGTTGCAGCCGCCTCACTCGCTCAGGTGCATCGCTTGCAAGCAGCGGACGGCGCCAAGGCCGTCAAAATCCTGCGTCCGGGCGTCGAAAAGCTCATCAATCGAGAGCTCCGCGCGATGAAGCGCGCCGCGCGAACGGTCGAACGCGTGAATGAAGAAAGCCGGCGGCTCAAGCCGGTCGCGTTCACCGAGACGGTCGCTGCCTCCATGGAGAAAGAGCTCGACCTGCGCCTGGAAGCGGGCGGCGGCGATGAGATGCGCGAGCTCTCGTTCAAGGCAGGTTATTACTACGTTCCAGAGGTCGACTGGGAACGATCCGGAAAGCGCGTCCTGACAACGGAATGGATAGACGGTAAACCGCTCACAGATCCGGACGCGATCAAGACGCCCGGCATCGACCCGGAGACACTCGCCAATACCGTGACACGTGGCTTCCTCGATCATGCAATTCATCACGGCGTGTTCCATGCCGACATGCATGAAGGCAATATGATCGTGACGCCGGATGGGCGGCTCACTTTGGTCGATTTTGGGATTATCGGGCGCATTGGTTTGAATGAGCGCCGCTTCCTCGCGGAAATCCTCTGGGGCTTCCTGCGCCGTGACTATCACCGCATTGCCGAGGTCCATTTCGAAGCTGGATACGTGCCTGCTGATAAGTCCGTCGGCGATTTTGCGCAGGCCTTGCGCAGCGTCGGTGAGCCAATCCATGGCAAATCCGCCAGCGACGTCTCGATGGGCCGCCTCTTGCTTCAACTCTTAGACTTCACGCATACATTCGGCATGCAGCTGCGCCCGGAATTGGTGCTGTTGCAAAAGACCATGGTGCAAGTTGAAGGTGTCGCGCGAGCGATTGATCCTAATCACGACATTTGGGCAGCGGCAGAGCCGATCGTCAAAGACTGGATCACCCAGAACCTTGGGCCTGCGGGCGCTGCCAAACTCGTCGCGCAGAACGTCAAAGAGGTTGCAGATCGCCTCAAGCGCCTGCCTGAAGTGATGGATGAGATTGAAGCAAAGCTCACTGCACCTGAGCCGCAGCCACTTCCGCGCGAACGATTTGCCCCATGGTGGGGATGGCTCGGCTTTTTCTTGGCTTTAGCGGCGGCTGTGGTCGCAGTCGTTTACGCGCCTTGATCGCCTGTCGGTAGGAAAATCACAAAGCGGGTGCCGCTATCGCTGGTTTCCCCAAGCTCTAAGTCACCGCCCATCGCCCGCGCTAAGTCCCGTGATAGGGCTAGACCGAGCCCCGTGCCGTCGCGCCGTGTTGATCCCGCGAAGGGCTTAAACAGATTAGCTTTCGCTTGATTGGGTAAGCCTGGGCCAGTGTCGAGAACGCTGAGCGCAGCGCCGTCAAATCCAACCGAAATATCGCCTTTGCCCTCCATGGCTTCGGCCGCATTACGGATCAGGTTGGCGCAAATTCGATGAAGATGGTCTGGGTCTGCCTGCGCGCTCGCATCTTCCACAACTGCATTGGTGAACGCCACATCTCCGAAGGCCGCAAGCGCCTCAGCCGAGGCTTCTTCCACGATATCAAAGAGACGGACGGATTGGATTTTCGTGTCCGGCGTCGAGGAACGACCATATTTCAGCGTATCGCTCGCCAGATTAATCGCGCGCTCCAAAGCCCGCTCCAGACGCGGCAAGCTTTTCGCCACGCGAGGGTCGTCTGATCGAGACAGCGTGTCGGAAACGAGCTGCGCCGTCGCCAGCGAGTTGCGCAAATCGTGATTGATCTTCGCCACCGCTTCGCCGAGCTGGGCCAAACGCTCTTGCTGGCGAAAAGCGTTCGAGACGGCCTCTTCCATATCTGACAGGGCATTCTGCGCGCGGCCGATCTCATCTGTCCGAACCGTCGGAGAGAGGCGGCGGCGCCAACTGCCTGGATCCTCTTTGATCTGTACCACAGACCGCGTCACGCGCCGGATTGGCCGTACCACGGTGAGCAGGAGCATCAGGTAGATCAAGCCACCCGTCACAATCGAAATGATCAAAGACAGGACGAGGATGTTCCGTCCATATTGAGCAAGCCCTTTTCGGAGCGCCGTTTCATCCGCCACGATCTCAATAACGCGGCCCGGCTGCGACCCTGCAGCGCGAATGATCAGAAAGCGGTCTTTCGGCGCGAAGAACGTCGCGAGCGTGTCGCCAACTTCCGACATGTCCGGGCTCTCATCGAACAGGACAATCTTACTGGTGCAGCAGATTTCCTCCCCCGGATTGAGGATCATATCCCGGCGCTCATCGTAAAGCTCAGCGACGGCCAAGACCATCGCACTGGCAAGCAGGTCTTGCTCCAGCTCTTCAGACACCATGCGCGATGGAGCGGCCTCCAAAGCCAAAGCAGCAAGCCGTCCTGCTTCGATCTGATCTTTCAGCCAGGTGTTTCGATAATTGGTCGCGCTGGGCACAAAGATGAGCGCCTCAACGATCAAGACCGTTGAAATCGCGATTAGAAACAGCCTGAAGGATAGGCTGTCACGCCAACGCAAGCCAGATCCACTGGCAACCGGAGATTGTGGTTCGCTCACGCGATGCTCGTACTCTATGGAATGCGTTGCAGCAACCCGACGAGGGTTCGAGAGGCCTTACCAAATACAGCTGGGGTAAAGTGTGCACTGGCTGCCCGCTTCACCACTTCCGCCCGTGTTGGGTATGGAGAGATGAAGTTCGTGAGCGACTGAACGCCGAGTTTGTTCGACATACCGTAGCCAACAATCTGGATGATATCCCCGGCCCCATCGCCAACGACAGACGCGCCGAGGATTTTGCCCTTGCGGATAACCAGTTTCGCTTCACCGAGGGTTTTACCCTCCGCAATGGCGCGGTCATTCTCGTGGAATGGGAAAGACGAGGTGGTGACGCTATCGCCATATTCCTCGCGGGCCTCAGCCTCGGTGAGTCCAACTTGGGCTACTTCTGGAGCAACATAGGTCACCGCAGGTAGTGGCAGATCGCTCGCCTTGCTGCCCTGCTTGAAGAAGGCGCGGCGTGTAAACACACTCGCATGCCATCCCGCCAAGTGGGTGAACTGGCCTTGGCCTGCAATGTCACCCAGCGCCCAGACGCGCGGATTAGATACTGAACGCAACTTGTCACCAACTTGGATGCCGCGGCGATCGAATGTCACTTTTCCGGCCTCTAGATTGAGACCGTCCAGCATCGCGCGGCGGCCAACTGCCACGAGGATATGCGATCCGGTGATTGTCTTGGTGCCATCATCGCTCTCGGTGTCGACAGAGATCGATCCAGTCGTTCCTGTGACTTTCACAGCCTTGTGGCCTTCGAGAATTGTGACGCCTTCTTCGCGAATAGCGTCAACTGCGATCTTCGCGTGGTCTGCATCTGCGCGGGCCATAGCGCGGCCCATCTCAATCACCGTCACTTCGGATCCGAGACGATTGAAAGCTTGCGCCATTTCCATACCGATGGGGCCACCGCCGAGCACGATCAGGTGCTTTGGCTGTTCTGGCAGAGAGAAGACAGTTTCATTGGTGATGAACGGTGTGTCTTCCAGTCCCGGAATTGGCGGAATGAACGCGGTTGACCCAGTCGAGACGATAATCCGGCGTGCGGTCGCCTCTGTCGTCGCGGAGACAACGGTTTTGGGATTTGCAAAACTTGCATGCTCACGGATCACAGTGACGCCAAGGCCTTCAAATCGTTCCTGGCTATCAACTGGGGCAATCGTATCGATGGCTTTTTGAACGTGGGCTTTAACGGCTTCCCAATCGACGGTCGGTTCAGACACAGACACACCGTACTTGGCGCCCTCACGAGCGGTTTGAGCATATTTGGCCGTGGTCAGGAGCGCCTTTGAGGGAACGCAGCCATAGTTCAGGCAATCGCCGCCCATTTCGGCCTTTTCGTAGAGGATCACATTAAGGCCAAGCATTGCGGCGCCAGCTGCGGCTGAGAGGCCGCCAGATCCACCGCCAATCACGATGAGATCGGCTTTAAGCTTGCGTTTCGCGCCCGTTTCAGTTGGAGCTGTCGTCATTGTTTTTGTCTCCAAAGGCTCAGTTTGCGCCGCTCGGGCGATAGGTGTTGCAATCGTATCTGACATTTAGGCCTCCGCAGGTTCGCTGTTGCGGCCCGTAATTTTTTTGTAGGCGACTGGGATCAGGGAGACCACACCAAGCGCGACAAAGGCAGGTAGGAAATTGGATGCCAAGCTGCCAATATCGACCTCACCGCCCTCGAGCAGGGTTCCTTTGATAGCTGCGCCGATCCAAGTGTAAGCGAGCGTGCCAGGAATAATTCCGAAAAACGTTGTGATCAAATAATCGCGGTACTTTGCGCCGAGCAGGCCGGGCGCGATATTGACGACTGCGAACGGGAAAAGCGGGATCAGCCGGAGCGCGAACATGTAAGAGAGCGCGTTTTCATTAAAGCCGCTCTCCATACGCTCCAGGAAAGGCCCAGCGATTTGGCGCAAGACACTGCCAATCGACGTCTTAGCTGCGAAAAACAAGATCGATGCACCGAGCGTTGCCGCGATAATGGTTGCTGGCGTCCCGATATAGAGACCAAAGAGGAAGCCGCCCGCGATGGTGAGCACGCCACCTGGAATGATAAACGTTGTCGCCGCCGCATAGACCAGGATATACCCCGCCAAGACCAAGACGAGATTGTTTCTGACCAATTCGTCGAGCCAAACGGCATTCTCTGACAGGCTATCAAGCGTCAAATATTGGTGCCAACCTTGAGACACCGCCAAGGCTAGTCCTGCCGCAATCACATAGACCGGCCAAAGCTTGATCCAGATCGGGCTTTCTTTCTTATCGACAGTGTCCGTCATCGTCGTGTTCCTTCTTGCTGTCTCTGCGCGCCTATTCGACGTCGTTTAGAGACCAGTCATATTCGTGTTTGGTAATTCTTCGTTTCGCTTGAATCTGCTCTGCGAGCTCTGGCTCAGCATGCTCAAGCAAATGGTCAATCACGCCCTCATTCGATCCACCGAAGTCTTCGCGGAACCATTTATAGATAGTCGAGACTTGCAGCGTGCCGTTTCGGCGAACGGTCACACCGCGCGGATTGTTAATATAGTCGCGGGCGGCATCATCTAGCTCTTCATCAAGGGTCGCGCCGAACCACGCATCCGTGCGCAAGTTCGGGCATCCGAATGATGCACAGTTCACAGCATAGTGGACACGTGGATCGCTGAACTGAACGCGAAGAATTCCGTGCTCGAGATCATCAAGGCTGACCTTTTCGCCGTCGACTGTGGTGAAGACACGTTTCCAAGGGCCAACGATATAGCCAGATCGGATCGATTTGGTTGGGTAGCGACCGACTATATGCTGGATCGTCAAGGCATTGTAGATATTCGAGTAAGCGGCGAATTGCTTATCATCGCTCAATGTGTCGAAGTCCAAGTCCGCAAAGCTCTCGAGATACGCATCCAGCTTGGCAGAGTCTTCGGCATTCGCCTGAAGGCCGCCATAGTCAAAGCGGTTCACGCCGTCATCGCTCTCCACCACATATGTGCCAAGGATATCATCCCAAGGCTGATGCAGCTCTGTATCGTCCGCCGAAGCAGATCCTGCAGCAATTGTCATGGCCATAGCTCCAACCGTCAGCATTTTGCGTAGCATAGATTTCGTGTCCCTTTTAGAAACTTTGTTCGAGCCGGATATATGCAGATGGCCAAAAAGATGCACGTAACGGTATAGTCCCGATCCATCACCGATGCGTGAGCGGCATGTGACGGCTGTATTTGACGCGGAAAACCTGCGGGATTTCTCTTGACCTCACGGGTTCACAGCCGTAATAGCCCCGCTTTCGAGTTCAACTAATTTCTATTGAGGCGAGACGCCCATGAAACGCACATTCCAGCCAAGCCGCCTGAAGCGCGCCCGTACACACGGTTTCCGCTCTCGCATGGCAACCAAGAATGGCCGCAAGGTTTTGGCCCGCCGCCGCGCGAAAGGCCGCAAGGTCCTGTCTGCTTAAGACAGGCCTGCCGGGGACTGGTCCCATGGCAAAATCTGAAGCTTCCGAATCTGGGGTCGTCCGTCTGAAGACACGGCCCCAGTTTCTTTTTGTACGAGCGGGCAAGTCCGAGCGCCGAAAAGCGCTCGTTGTCCAAGCGCGCAAACGTTCTGGATCTCAATCCATCGGCGCCGGGTTTACGGCCACGAAGAAAATCGGGAACGCGGTGATCCGCAATCGCGCCAAGCGCCGCCTAAAAGAAGCGTCCAGACAACTTCTACCCCTTCACGGCGTGACCGGCGCTGACTATGTGTTCATTGCCCGAATGGATACTGCGACGATTGGCTGGCAGCGGCTGCTTGACGATATGGAAAGCGCACTGATAAGCCTCGCCAAAGATTTTTCAGCGGGGACAGGTCCGGCCTGACCCCTCTTTTTATATCAGGATACGCATCGCCTATGCTGCCTAATCAACAAAACGGTATGGACCCTCAGGACCAACGCAATTTCATCATCGCGATGGCGCTGATGATTGTCTTTGTTTTTGGCTATCAGTTCTTTGTGCTCGAGCCACAGGCCAAACGCGCTAATGAAGCGCGCGAAGCTGCGCAAGCCGAAGCCGGCCTCGAAACGCCTGTTGAGGCGGCCACACCAGCCCCATTGGAAGAGGTCATCAAATCTGTCGACGAGGCTTTGGTTGAAACCGCTCGCGTTGGATTTGACGCCAATCGGGTCGATGGCTCGATCAATCTCAGCGGCGCGGTGATCGATGATCTCAACTTGAAAGACCATTATCGCACGGTTGAGCGCACTGAAGAGCTTCGCCTTCTTCGCCCCGCGAATGCCCCGAGTGGCTATACTGTTGGATGGAACTGGTTTGACGGCCGCAACCCGGTGGCAGGCTATCGCGACAATTGGACGGCGACAGAAGAAGCTTTCGGCGACGATAATTCGACCACGCTTACCCTCGAAAAAGACGGACTGCGTTTTGAGCGCACGATCAGCGTGGACGAGAATTACATGTTCACGTTCCAAGACTCCGTCACAAATCTTGGCGCTGAACCGCGAACCTTGATCCCGATCGGCACAGTTCGCCGTTATGGCGCGTGGAAAGAATTCCTGGATGTCACTGATCCTGGCTCCTCTCGCAAGACAGGCTTCGCCCACCAGGGCCTGATGGGCAGCTTCGATAGCGCGCTGACCTGGCGCAATTATAACAACCTGTTCAAAGGCCGTGGAATCAAGAAGTCTGAAGACGGGATCCGTGTTGCCGAATCCGGCGGCTGGCTCGGTCTAACCGACATGTACTGGATGGCGGCTTTGGTGCCTGAGCAAGGTGAAGGCTTCCGCGCCCGCGTTCGTAATCTCGAGAATCATTTGGAAGTACTGGTCCAGGGCGCCTCTGTTGAGCTCGCACCAGGGGCAACCGAAACGGTCGCCAATCAGATCTTCGCAGGCGCCAAAGAGTATGATGTGGTCAACGCCTACCAGGAAGCGGGCATCCCGCGCTTCGGCGACGCAATCGATTGGGGTAACATTCTTTATTACCTCACAAAGGGCTTGTTCTTCGTTCTGAACTGGCTGCAAGGCATTGTAGGTTCCTTCGGTTGGGCGATTATTGCGCTCGTGGTTCTGGTGAAGCTTCCGCTCGTTCCGCTCTACAATCAGAGCTACAAATCCATGGCGAAGATGAAGAAGCTGGCCGAGCCGATGAAAGAGATTTCAGAGCGCTTCAAAGCCGACCCGCAACGTCGTCAGCAAGAAGTCATGAAGCTCTATCAGCGTGAAAAGGCTAATCCGCTTGCCGGGTGTGTGCCGATCTTGCTGACCATCCCGATCTTTATCGCGCTCTATAAGACGCTCTATGTAACGATCGAAATGCGCCACACGCCATTCGGGTTCATTAGTGACCTGTCTGCGCCAGACCCAACTGCGATCGGGAACCTGTTTGGACTTCTTCCTTGGGCGGCAGCTGACGTCAAAGCGATACCGATCCTTGGGTTTGTGATCGGTATCGGCATCCTGCCAATCCTCTACGGCGTGACCATGGCTGGTATTCAGGCCCTGTCACCGCCGCCACCGGATCCAACACAGCGCACGATCATGATGGCATTGCCATTCATCTTCATGTTCGTCTTTGGCGGATTTGCTGCGGGCCTCGTCCTGTACTGGGTCTGGTCGAACATTCTCTCGCTTGGGCAGCAATATTTCATCATGCGACGCAACGGGGTCGAGACGCAGCTCGACAAATTGATCAAACGATTACTCGGACGGGGCTCTTCCACCCCGGCTGAATAGATGAGCGATTTACCGGCCTTCTCTGAAGAGGCGCTGGAAGCGGGCCGCAAGCTCTGTATGGGGCCGGTCGAGTTTATCCTCGGCGCTGCGAGCCTTGCTCAGTTGCCAGACGGCAACCGGCCGGAGATCGCCTTTGCGGGCCGCTCAAACGTCGGCAAATCGTCCCTGATCAATGCGGTCCTCAACCGTAAGAACATGGCGCGTTCATCGGCTGAGCCCGGCAAAACCCGCGAGCTCAACTATTTTGATATAGGTGATGGCAAACTTTGGCTCGTCGACCTGCCAGGCTTTGGTTATGCGAAAGTGTCCCGTGAACAGCAGGCAAAATGGGTCCAGCTCACCAAACGCTATCTGCGTGGCCGCGCCAATCTTCGCCGGGTCTTCTTGCTCGTGGATAGCCGCCGCGGTCTGATGGATACCGACCTAGAGACCATGGCGATGCTGAACACAGCGGCCGTGACCTATCAGATCGTGCTGACCAAAGCCGATAAGATCAAAAAATCGGCGCTCGAGGCTGAAACCGCAAAAATTCAGACCACTCTGAAAAAGAATCCGGCCGCGCACCCGATTGTTCGCGTGACATCTTCCGAAAAAGGGTTTGGTATTTCCGAATTGCGGGCAGAGATAGGGCAAATCGCGGAGGTCTAAATGTCGATCCAAATCTTAAGCGCTAATCTCGACACCCCAGAGTTTGCGGCTTTGATCGACACCCACGCGGAACTGATGCTCAGCCTCTCCCCGCCAGGAAGCTGTCATTTCCTACCGATGGAAGGCCTGCGCGACCCAGCAGTCACCGTGTGGGAAATGCGCGATGGCGAAGAACTCATCGGCTGCGGTGGCCTGAAAGAGCTGTCAGCCACCCATGGCGAGATTAAATCCATGCACACACTCGCAGCGAAACGCGGCGCTGGACTTGGTCGAATGATGCTGGATCACGTCGTGAACGAAGCTAAGGCGCGCGGGTATCAGCGCCTTAGTCTCGAAACCGGTAGCACGGATGGGTTCCTGCCATCCCGGACGCTCTATCAGAGCTGCGGCTTTGAAATCTGCGGGCCCTTCGCCGACTATGTTGTAGATCCGCACAGCGTCTTTATGACGAAGCTGCTCTAACCACCATTCCTTTGGCGGCCAAATCCGGCTAAGAGCCAGCGCCATGACTGAGACGCCTCTGCCACCCGCCCAATTGACCGCTGAAACCCTGTCCGAGGCCCTGCCTTATATTCAGCGTTATGCTGGGCGTACGATCGTCATCAAATTTGGCGGGCATGCCATGGTCGACGAAGCACTCTCCGATGCTTTTGCGCGCGATGTGGTCTTGCTTAAGCACCTCGGTGCCAATCCTGTCGTCGTGCATGGCGGCGGGCCGCAAATCGCCAAACTGCTAGAGCGGCTGGGCATTCAATCAGAGTTTCGCGACGGCCTGCGCGTCACTGACGACGCGACCATGGAAGCGGTCGAGATGGTGCTCTCTGGTCCGATCAATAAGTCCATCGTCCGTGCGATTAACGCAGCTGGCGGCAAAGCCGTGGGTCTATCGGGCTCTGATGGCGACCTGATGAGAGTCACCAAAGCCACACGCACCAAGCGCGACGATAGCAGCGAGATCGAGAAAGTGGTCGATCTTGGCTATGTCGGCGAACCTGACAAAATTGACATCTCGGTTTTGAAAGCCCTGATGGAAAGCGAAAAAGCGATCATCCCAGTGATTGCACCGGTGGGTGTTGGCGACGATGATCGGCGTTACAATGTGAATGCAGATACCGCTGCGGGCGCGGTGGCAGCTGCCCTTCAGGCGAAACGATTATTGCTTCTCACCGATGTTGCTGGCGTCCTCGACAAACAGGGAAGTCTGATGCGTGAGATCCGCCGCGATCAAGTCGATGGCCTCATGCAAGATGGTACGATCAGCGGCGGGATGATTCCAAAGCTTGAAACTGCTGCGAAAGCCGTCAACATGGGTGTTGGTGGGGCAGTTATTCTGGACGGGCGCGAACGGCATGCGCTGCTAATGGAGCTCTTCACCGAACATGGCGCAGGTACCTTTGTCTATTAAGCTCATCCTCGGAATTTTCGCGTTCGCATTTACCTTGGCTTTACCCGGAAAAGCTGCGGCGCAGGGCAATTCAAATGGCTGGGACGTTTGCAACGAGACCAGTTACATCATCGAAGCCGCGACCGGCCGCTATGAAGGCCAAGGCGTCGTTGTTGAAGGTTGGACGCGGCTGCGCCCAGGCGCCTGCTCAAAAGTGATTGAAGGCTCCCTTCGCCCCGGCATCCACTATCTCTTTGGACGTTCGTCCACAGCGCATCGCGGTGGGCGCAAAATTTGGGGTGGAAAAAGCAAATTGTGTATCGATCCGACCGGTAGCTTTGCGGTTGAGAACATCCCCGATTGCGCCGTTATGGGGCTTGAGGAACGCGAGTTCCGTCCTGTGCTGATCGAAGACGACAAGCGCTGGCGCACGAGCTTTACCGAGACCGAGAAACGCAATCTGGAGCAATCCAGTGCCGCTGGTGTCCAGCGCCTGCTCGACAATGCGGGCGTCTATTCGGGCCAGATTGATGGCTATCTCGGCCGTAAAACACGCGCCGCGATTGGGGACTTCCTCAAATCTAAAGGCCTGAGCGCCGATACATCTGATGCGGATCTGATGGACATTCTCGAACAGACCGCGATTGAACGCGCTCGAAATGTTGGTCTAACCTTCTGCAATCGCACCAATAATCGAATTTGGAGCGCCATGGCGCGTCGGCGCGGCGAGGGCTGGGAAAGTCGCGGATGGTGGCTGTTAGAAGCCGGTGGCTGCGCGCGGGTCATCGATGAACCCCTTCTGCAGGCGGGCTTGTTCGCCTATGCCGAAATGGAAACTGGCGATGGCGACATTCGAACCCTGACCCGCGGCAGCGACGAGTTTTGTGTCTCGAAATCCAAATTTGCCATTTCTGGAAATGAGGCCTGCGAAGAAGCCGCGTATCGGACAGGTCGCTTCGTCGCGACCCCAGCGCCGGTCAATCGCCGCCTCGTCTTCGAATTTTTTGATCGCGACTTTGGAGACCCTGTCGATGCCAGCTGACACGGATGGTGGCGGGCCCGCTCTGCTCGAGCGCCGCAATTGGGTTTTTGATTTAGACAACACGCTCTACCCGGCTGAGTGCGATCTCTTTGCTGAGATCGATCAGCGCATGACTGATTTTGTAGCGCGCTTCCTGCGCCTGCCACGCGACGAAGCGCGAGCGACGCAGAAAAAATACTATGCTGAGCATGGCACGACGCTGAATGGATTGATGAGCATGCATGGCATGGCGCCGGACGAGTTTTTGGCACACGTGCATGATATCGACCTATCTCCGCTGCCGAAAACAGCCGATCTTGCGGACGCCATTCGCGCGCTTCCGGGGCGCAAATTCGTTTATACGAATGGCTCGCGCGGGCATGCAAAACGCGTCACGGACTATATGGGACTCGGCAATGTATTCGACGGACAGTTCGCGATTGAAGACAGCGCCTTCATCCCGAAGCCGAACCAGGCCTCCTATGATGCCTTTCTCAAAGCGTTTGACGTAGATCCGCAAACATCTGTTTTCTTTGAAGATCTTGCACGAAATTTGACTCCAGCAAAAGAAATGGGGTTCGCGACGGTCTTGGTTCAGTCTGAAAAAGACTGGAGCCATGAGCCTGCGTCAGCGAGACCTGCTGGAATAGGGGATGACCTCCCCCTACATATCGACTATGTGACGCGCGACCTGACGGCGTTCGTCCGTTCGATAGTGCAATAAATACAGCAGAAAGACAGTAAGAAGATGCCTGATCGCTTAGCCGCCTTGATCAACGCTGCCTGGGAAGACCGCGCCGACCTGAACACTGATACGACGGGCGAAATTCGCGAAGCCGTCGATGCATCTCTTTCTCTACTGGATAGCGGTGAAGTTCGCGTCGCCGCCCCGGACGGAAATGGCGGCTGGACCGTCAATGAGTGGCTGAAAAAGGCGGTTCTCTTGTCTTTCCGTCTCAATGCAAACGTGATCATGGACGGCGGTCCAGGCCATCGCGGGACCTGGTGGGACAAGGTTCCAAGCAAGTTCGAGGGCTGGGGCGCTTCAGATTTTGAGGCCGCTGGCTTCCGCGCCGCTCCTCCGGCTTATGTTCGCCGCGGATCTTATATCGCTCCAGGCGCCGTTTTGATGCCATCCTTCGTGAACATTGGCGCTTATGTCGACAGTGGCACGATGGTCGATACCTGGGCGACGGTTGGATCGTGTGCGCAGATTGGTAAAAACGTCCACATTTCCGGCGGCGCTGGGATCGGCGGCGTTCTGGAACCGCTCCAAGCCAGCCCTGTGATCATCGAAGACAATTGCTTTATCGGCGCTCGCGCTGAGGTCGCAGAAGGCGTGATTGTGAGAGAAGGGTCTGTCCTCGCTATGGGCGTGTTCCTGTCCCAATCGACCAAGATTGTCGACCGCCAGTCAGGCGAGATCCATTATGGCGAAGTTCCGCCTTATTCTGTTGTGGTTCCTGGCAGCCTGCCAGGCCAGAACGGTGGTCCAGCGCTCGCGGCAGCGATCATCATTAAGACGGTGGATGAGCGCACACGCTCTAAAACCGGAATCAATGAGCTATTGCGCGATTAATCGCGCTCGTATGACAGAGACGTCATCGGAATCAGACTTGCATTCAACGGTTTATCCACCCTTTTATTGAGGATGGGGCTCGATTTGCGAGAAATGCCCGCTATAGTGGGCGCATAACAGACGGAGTTCTCCGTGACGATTAAAATTGCAGGCAGACATATGGATGTTGGAGATACGCTCAGTGAGCGGATTTCTGATGGTCTAGAAGCCGCTGTCACCAAGTATTTCGATAGAAGTTTTGATGCCAGTGTAACCGTGGAAAAACGCGGGCACGAGGTAATCACCGATTGCAATGTCCATCTCCCATCCGGAATTGTTTTGCAATCTACAGGAGCTGCAACTGATCCGTACGCCTCTTTGGAGGAGTCGCTTGAGAAGATGGAAAAACGCGTTCGCCGTTACCATCGTCGTCTAAAGGATCATCACAAACGGACACCACTTCCGAGTGAACCTGCAAATGCCTTTATTCTTAAAGGTGGGGATGATGGTGAAGCCCCCGAGGACAAGGGCGAAGCGCCCCTGATCGTCGCGGAGTCAGCGTCCGATGTGAAAACGATGTCTGTCTCAGAAGCTGTTATGCAGCTGGAGCTGTCAGACACCCCTGCCGTTTTGTTCCGAAATGTGAAACACAGCGGCCTGAACATGGTGTATCGGCGAGAAGACGGCAATATTGGGTGGGTTGACCCGGCTGGACATTCTTCCACCGCTTGAACCGACAGGTCTGAGTAAAATGGCAAATGATCTTACAAGCCTCCTTGCGGAGGGTGTTATTCTTGGTCCGCAATCGAGCGAGAGTCGCAAACAGATTCTGAGCACGCTCGCGGACGCTATTGGTGCGAAGCACGGCATTGATGGACGTGATATTTTCGACGCCGTGATTGAGCGCGAAAATCTCGGTTCAACCAGTGTTGGCGAGGGCGTCGCGATTCCGCATGCGCGCATTCCTCAATTGAGTGCACCTGTTGGAGCTTTTGTGCGCCTGCATGAGGGCGTTGATTTCGACGCGATTGATGGTCGTCCATGCGATCTGATTTTCATGC
>JBCBGS010000024.1:0-22955 GCA_038526515.1 Pseudomonadota bacterium
CGGTTACCGTCAAAGGTCGCAAAGGGAATACCATCGTTGAACGGGATGAGCATCCGCGGCCTGGCACAAGCGTCGAGAAACTCTCAACCCTTCGGCCAATCATGCAGCGGGTCGATCCGGACGCCACGGTAACGGCGGGCAACGCTTCGGGGCAAAATGACGGCGCCGCGGCGTGTATTGTGGCGACGCGGGCGGCGGCTGAAAAACATGGGCTGAAGCCGATGGGCCGGATGATCAGCTGGGCGCTCGCTGGCGTGGAGCCCAAAGTGATGGGGATTGGGCCTGTTCCAGCTTCGCAAAAAGCGCTCGATCAAGCGGGCTTGTCGCTCAAGGACATGGATCTGATCGAACTGAACGAAGCCTTCGCTGCCCAGGTCCTCGCTTGTACCCAAGAATTGGGGCTCAGCGACGATGATCATGAGCGGATCAATGTGCATGGATCGGGGATCTCACTCGGCCATCCGGTCGGCGCGACGGGTGTTCGTATTCTCACGACATTGATGCGGGAAATGGACCGCCGCGAAGCCAAATACGGGCTCGAGACAATGTGCATTGGAGGCGGGCAGGGGCTCGCCGCGGTGTTTGAACGCTTGTAGTCGAAGCACTTGACTAGGTTTCGCGCGGTAAAACTTGAGCCTTTGGACACATCCCACTAAGGGCTGTGATTATGGAAACGGAACCGCTAGACTTCGACGCCCGGCTTCGCTTGGCGCTCGACACCAAAACCAAACCTGCCGGATCATTGGGGCGCATCGAGACGCTGGCTGCACAAATTGCGCGTGTACAGGGAACGCTGAAACCCAGTGCAGAAACTTGCTCTCACACGATCTTTGCCGGCGATCATGGCATGGCAGCAGCGGGCGTTTCAGCGTATCCACAAGCCGTCACGCGTCAGATGGTACTGAATTTTTTGGCGGGCGGTGCCGCGGCGAATGTGTTTGCGGACTCTATCGGTGCCACGGTTCAGGTGGTTGATGCTGGGGTTGCTGGTATTCCAATAGAGCATGGTGAGCTCTTGATCGAGCGCATCGCTCCGGGAACCGCAAACGCGATTGAGCAGGCCGCTATGACCCATGCGCAATTGGATCAAGCACTCAGCGCCGGACGGCAAATTGGAGGGGAGATTACCGCTGATATTGCTTGTTTTGGAGAGATGGGAATTGGCAACACATCCTCGGCGACCTTACTCTGCGCAAAGCTACTCGGGCGTCCTATTGCTGACCTAACTGGGCGCGGCACTGGGCTGGATGATGACGGGCTAGCGCGGAAGACCACACTTCTTGAGACCGCCGCGCAGCGGACGTCCGATAAGCTGGACGCACACACCGCATTGCAAGAGTATGGTGGATTTGAAATCGCGATGATGGCGGGGGCGATGATGGGCGCGGCCAAGAATAGGCGGGTCGTGATTGTCGATGGCTTTATCGCAACCGCAGCGGCGCTGTGCGCGCGCGACATAGAGCCCGACTGTGAGGCTAGTTTCATTTATGCGCATTGCTCTGCGGAGTCGGGGCATAGGCTCGTTTTGGACGCTCTAGGCGCAGAGCCATTACTGGACCTAAACCTCCGGCTTGGAGAAGGGACAGGCGGGCTGCTCGCTTTTCCTCTGCTCAAAGCTGCGGCTGCAATGCTGCGAGATATGGCGAGCTTTGAGAGCGCGCAGGTGAGCGGGCCTGCATGAAAAACGAGGGTGCGGTCTTTCTCCTCGCGGTTCAGTTTTTGACGCGGCTGCCGATTGGATCTGCGCAGCTCTACACGCCAGAAAGAATGGCGGCGTCAGTTCGTTATTATCCACTCGTCGGCGGTTTGGTCGGTGCCTTCTCTGCACTCGTTTTCTATCTCGCGACCCTCGTCTTCCCCGCGTCGGTTTCTATCCTCTTTGCCATCGCGGCGGGTCTACTCATTACCGGTGCGTTTCATGAAGATGGGCTCGCCGATACATTTGACGGCATTGGCGGAGGTGTCACCCGAGAACGCGCGCTAGAAATCATGAAAGATTCGCGCCTCGGCACGTATGGGACCTTGGCGCTGATAACGGTTCTAGCGTTCAAGGCTGTCGCACTCATGGTGCTGCCCCTGATGTTGGTTCCAATCGCACTCATCGCGAGTCACGGTCTGTCGCGATTGTCCAGCATTCTCGTGATTGCGACGAGCCGCTATGTTCGTGATGAAGGGACGGGCAAGCCGATTGCTGGAGGCATATCAGCCGGGGGGCTCCTTCTCGCGGGGCTAACGGGGCTAGCGATTGTCGCATGTTGGTTCGTATTTTACTCTCCGCTTGCGTTGCTTTGGGCGGGAGGTGGCCTCTTTCTTGGGCATTGCCTGATGCGGCTATTCTTTGAGCGCAAGCTAGGCGGTTACACGGGAGATACGCTCGGTGCTGTTCAGCAACTGAGCGAGGTTGGTTTTTATCTTGGGTTGGTCGCGTGGATTTGATTCTCTTGCGTCATACGACTCCGGATGTGGCGCCCGGGATTTGTTATGGCCGGACGGATCTTGATGTCGCATCGAGTTTCGAGGTCGAAGCCGCCGCAGCCTTGGCGGAATTGCCTGCATTCGAGCGGATCGTGAGCAGCCCGTTGCAACGGTGCCGAAAGTTAGCAGAGTTCATCTCTGCTCAAGTAGACCTTCAATTCGATATAGATCCACGCCTTAAGGAAATGGATTTTGGAAACTGGGAGGGGCGGCCTTGGTCAAGGATTGAGCGGAGTGAACTCGATGCTTGGGCCGCCGACTTCTACCATGCCCGGCCTCACGGTGGGGAAAGCGTTGCGATCCTGCAGGCGCGGGTTAGGGAAGCGCTTGAAGACCTACGCGACCAAGATATTCCGACCCTCATCGTCTGCCATGCGGGCATTATTCGAGCCGCCCTGGCGCACGGTGAAGCAGCGAAAGACTTTAATACTGAGATTGCGTTTGGTGGCTTCGTCACCATGTCCAACACCGAAGGAGTTCTCCATGAGTGACGCAGAAACACATAAGTCCAAAATGCAGAAACTGCAGGCTGAGCAAAAACGAAAAACGACCGAGGCGACAGACCCAGGGCGGGGCCTTGTGCTCGTCCATACCGGTAATGGAAAAGGCAAATCGAGTTCTGCCTTCGGCGTGATTATCCGCGCGCTCGGCTGGGGGCACAAAGTTGGCGTTGTGCAATTCATCAAAGGTAAATGGATCACTGGAGAGCGCCAATTTTTCGATAAGCTTGGCACTGTCGATTGGCACACAATGGGTGAGGGCTTTACTTGGGATACTCAGGATAAGGATCGTGATATCGCGGCCGCGTCAGCTGCCTTTCGCAAGGCTAGCGATATGATGGCGAGCGGCGACTATGACTTGATCGTGCTCGATGAAATCAACATCGCGCTCCGCTACGATTATCTCGATGTGGAAACCGTAATCGATGCTCTAAAGCGGCGCTCACAGCGGACCAGCGTTGTTCTAACTGGGCGCGACGCAAAGCCTGAACTTTGCGATTACGCCGACCTTGTAAGCGAAATGCGTGAAGTGAAACATCCTTTTAAAGCTGGGATCAAAGCTCAGCGCGGCATTGATTTTTGACACGGCCCAAAATCCCGAGACCTAGTGAGATTGACAAAAGCTAGCACGCGCAGCATTAGCTCGCGTAGATGGTGCTGCCTTAACCGGGAGCTAAGAGGGAAGCCGGTTCAAATCCGGCGCTGTACCCGCAACTGTCAGCCAGGAGCTGATGGCCATGATGTCACTGGGGCACTTGTCCTGGGAAGACGGCCAGAGGCAATGATCGGTGAGCCAGGAGACCTGCCATCACGTCGTTCGTCCGGAGGCCGGGAAGAGTTCTCAGCGGGCGGGAAGGTCGAATACCTCTCCTTTGCAACGACAGCAGTAAGGCTTGGCCGCCCGCATGGAGTTCGCTCCGTGGGGCCATTTGTCGTTTACAAGCGCGCCTTTTCTGATGGGCGGCAAGGCGCTTTTTAAGGGGTAGAACCCATGTTTTATAAGACCGCGCTACTTGGCGCTGTTTCCCTCTCACTCGTGTCGTCAGCGCTGGCGCAAGATGCGCAAACCGACGAGACCAAACTCGATACCGTGATCGTCGAAGGGTCACGTTTGAACCAGACTGAGACGGAGATCGGCTCCAGCGTAACAATCATTACCGCTGAAGACATCGATGCGCTCGGCTTCGATTTTGCTTTGGATGCTGTTGCTTCTGCGCCAGGTGTCACCATCAATTCAAATGGAGCCTTTGGTGGTTTGGCCAGCGTTCGAATTCGCGGCGCTGCGAGCGAGCAAACGCTAGTTCTGATTGATGGCGTTCCCGTCAATGATCCGACCTCGTCTGGAGGTGGCTTCAATTTCGCGCGCCTCGACACCGAGAACATTGAGCGGATTGAAGTGCTAAAGGGCCCTCAATCGACGCTTTGGGGAACGGATGCGATCGGCGGGGTTGTTTCGATCACGACGAAACGTCCTGAAGAAGGGCTCGGGGGCAGCGCGTTTGCTGAGTATGGATCATTCAACACATTCCGAGGCGGTGCCTCAGTCGGCAATTCCAATGATGTGGGCGACTTTCGCCTAGCGGCCTCTCGGACGTCTTCTGATGGGATTTCGAAAGCCGATGAGAACAATGGCAACGATGAAGAAGATACCTATGACGCGCTGACTCTATCGGCGAAAGGTGGGTTGAACCTTCCTGGCGACGCACGGTTGTCTGCAAATGTGCTTTGGACGGACGCCGAGTCCGAATTCGATAGCTTTGTTTTTGGCAATGAAGGGAATGTTGGCGATGGGGATGAGGTCAGCGAAACCGAAGAATGGTCGGCGAACGTTTCATTGACAGGATCCCTTTTTGACGATCGCCTCGAGAATCTCCTTGTAATCGGTTTCTCCGATATTGATCGGCAAAATTTCCGAAATGGATTGCCGAATTTCGACGCCGCTGGTGACAGAATGCAGTATCGATATC
The DNA here is from genome assembly GCA_038526515.1 of Pseudomonadota bacterium. Taxonomy (GTDB): domain Bacteria; phylum Pseudomonadota; class Alphaproteobacteria; order Caulobacterales; family Hyphomonadaceae; genus Henriciella. Next base: position 4,943 of record JBCBGS010000024.1, read on the forward strand.
AGGGCACGTTGGCGATCAATGAGACCAACACGCTCGCCTTCGGTATTGAGCGCGAAGAAACCTCATCAAGTAATGGGGACACGTCGATTGACGGACTATTCGCGTTGTACGAGTGGCAAGCGCATGACGCCCTAACCTTGACTGGCGGCTTCCGGGTCGATGATCACAATACGTTTGGTACCGAAACCACCGGGAGAGTTGCTGCCGCATACAATCCCAATGCACAACTGACCCTGCGAGCGAGTTGGGGGCAAGGCTTCAAAGCACCAACGCTATTCCAACTGTCTGGTGGCGGTTTTGCGGCGCCCAACCCAGATCTCCAACCTGAAACGTCTGAAGCCATTGATGCTGGAATTGACTGGCGGTCAAAGGACGGTCGTATTGAGGCAGGGCTGACAGTCTTCCACAACGATATTGAGGATTTGATTAGCTTTGCGCGTTCCGGCTATTTCAACGAGGCGGAAGTAAAGACTCGGGGCGTCGAAGTTGTCGGGCGTGTCGTGATTGCGGATTGGATCAGCGTGGACGCTAACTATGCTTACATCGATGCCGAAGACACCAGCGGAAATCCGCTAAGGCGTGTTCCAAAACGCTCGGGTGACATTCGTTTCAACGTCGACCCTGATGGCCCATTCTCTGGGAACGTTCTCGTTCGGTACAATGGTGAAGAACCCAACAGTGCAACCACCACGGTCGATAGCTGGACGCGTGTCGATGTTACCGGCAGCTATGACCTTAATGAAACGGTTGAGCTATTTGGCCGAGTCGAAAACCTTTTCGATGAAGAGTATCAGCAGATCCTAGGCTATGGCACGCCGGACCTGTCTGGATATGTTGGGGTTCGCCTGAGATACTAACCCTATGTCGAGACTGATCGTCCTTATTTTAGGCCTATGGCTAACAGCCTGCAGCGGTAAAACACCGCCGCCGCAGGCCTCTGTGGATAGGCCGATGCGGATTGTCAGTCTCGACTTCTGTTCTGATCAATATGTCCTCAAATTTGCAGACCCAGAGCAAATCCTCGCGGTGTCGCCTGATGCTGTGAAGGGGTTTTCCTTCATGAGAGACGAGGCTGTCGGGGTTTCGACAGTGCGCCCACTTGCAGAAGATGTACTCATTCTCAAACCGGATTTGGTTGTACGATCATATGGCGGCGGACCAAATGCCGCCGCCTTTTTCGAAAGGGCTGGGATCCCCGTTTTGCAGGTCGGTTGGGCGTCGAGCATTGATGGAGAAGACCTCGGGTCAATACCGCTTCTCGTTCAAAGCATGGCAGATGGCCTGGGCCAATCTGAACGAGGGCGGGCTTTGGTGGCGGAGTATCGCGACCGATTGGACCGGATCAGAGCACGTCAATCCGATGCGAGTGCGCTCTATATGACGCCGTCCGGTTTCACCACAGGCGGTGGATCTCTCGCGCACGAGATGATGATCGCTGCGGGCCTTACGAATTTCGAACCGTCGCCAGGCTGGCGCTCGCTTCCACTCGAGCGGCTGGCCTATGAGCAACCTGACCTCGTTGCCGCAGCCTATTTCGATACCCTGACCAATCACGCAGATGCTTGGAGTTCCGCGCGTCATCCAGTTGCACAGAAGCAGCTCAAGGGCCCGGACACAGTTTCAATTAAAGGCGCCTGGCTCGCTTGCGGCGGTTGGTTCATCGTCAATGGGATCGAGGCGCTCGCCGACAGCGCGGCGAAATGACCCTGGTCTCTGCCATGATATGACGTTTGCATTGATTATCCTATTGGCCTGGTTGATCGAGATCATCCTGGGGTGGCCAAACTGGCTTTATAAGCGGATGCGTCACCCGGTTGTTTGGCTAGGAGCCGTAATTTCGAAACTCGAAAAAATCCTCAATAGAACAGCTTGGACTCATCGCACGCGATATGTGACAGGCGCGCTGACCACACTCGTATGTGTCGGGCTCTCGATAAGTCTCGCGTGGAGTGTCTCTTTCCTGCTACCGCCGACCTGGTGGGGTTTTGCGATGGAGGCACTGATTGCATCTAGTTTGATCGCATCGCGAAGTTTGTATGAGCACGTCGCCGCAGTCTCTCACCCTTTGGCGAAGGGCAAAATCGAGGATGCCCGTCACGCGGTTTCAATGATCGTCGGGCGTGACCCAAGCCGGTTGGACGAAAATGGTATCGCGCGCGCGAGCCTGGAAAGTCTAGCAGAGAACACTTCAGATGGCGTTATCGCTCCGATACTTTGGGGGGCGGTTTTTGGGTTGCCGGGTCTTGCCGCGTACAAGGCCATCAATACGTTCGACTCCATGATCGGCCACAAAAACGAACGATATGCCGCCTTCGGAGGCTTCGCAGCGCGTTTGGATGACATCGCAAACTTGGTTCCCGCGCGGCTTACGGGGCTTCTGTTTTGCGTGACCAGCTTGAGATTAGAATCTTTCGGCCTCATGATCCGAAACGCGCGCAACCACCGATCGCCCAACGCCGGGTGGCCAGAGGCGGCGATGGCCGGTGGATTGGGTGTTAAACTATCGGGACCACGTATCTATGATGGTGGAATCTCTGTTGAGCCATGGCTCAATCCAAATGGGCGCGACCCTGCGGCGCATGACATTCGAGCCGGGCTGATGCTTTTTGTAAAGGCGATGTTTTTAGCTCTTTTCAGTCTCGCAATCATCGCTTTCGGATTTGCTCTATGACCGGTGACCTTGAGCATGGCGGCGCAATTGATCAAATGCGCTTTGCATTTCCGAATGCACCCGGACCCTGGATCGATCTGTCGACGGGGATCAATCCATGGCCTTATCCTGCCACTGAACTTGCACAGGCCAGTCTTCAACACTTGCCGACGCTGCAATTGTACCATGCTTGCCGAGATGCAATGGCAGCCTCGATTGGCGCGAAGCCCGACGCGCTTTTGCTTTCGCCTGGAAGTGAGCTGATTATTCGATTGCTGCCAGACGTTCTGCAAACGCGCCGGATTGCGATTTTGACGCCTACTTATGCAGATCACGCCTCCTCCTGGGCCAGGGCGGGAGCAGATATCGTGCGCGCGGAAGACCCGCTGGAGTGTATCGACGCCGCCGATGCGATCGTGATCTGTCATCCGAACAATCCGGACGGGCGTTGCTTTGATTTAGAGGCGTTGGAATGGGCGAGAAAAAAGCTTGCCGCGCGCGGTGGCTGGCTAATTGTGGATGAAGCCTACGCCGATCTCATCCCTGACCTCAGCCTCGCGCCCAAAGGGGGTGAAGAGGGGCTTATTATTCTAAGGTCGTTTGGAAAGTTCTATGGGCTAGCCGGTCTCCGGCTTGGCGGTGTGCTGGCCCCTTCGATAATCCTGGAAGCGATCGCGAAACGTCTGGGGGTTTGGCCGGTTTCCGGAGCAGCCTTAGAAATCGGTGCGCGGGCTTATGCCGATATGGCTTGGCAGTTGGCGGCCCGAAAGAAACTGTCGATCGCAGCCCGTCAATTGGACACCGCGCTAGAGTCGGTCGGACTGTCAGTGGTTGGTGGCACGGATTTGTTTCGTCTGGTTGAAGTGGACGATGCGCATGCAGATTTCCGTCGCTTGGCAGAGGCTGGCATTTATGTCCGCAGGTTTGATTGGTCTGAAACTCATTTGCGTATCGGTCTTCCAAAAAATTTGGAGGCGCAGGACAGATTGCACGAGGCGCTCAGCCTTTAAGTAAGATTGGGAGCCCAGCGGCGATAAATTCGACCCTATCACATACGTTCGCAACGTCTTGGTTTAACCGACCTTGCGCGTCTCTAAATGCACGCCCAAGCGGTGTTTCTGGGACCAGGCCGAGGCCGACCTCGTTCGAAACAAGGATAACCGGAATCGTCAGCGATGAGATAGACTCACAGAGCCGCTTGGACTCCGCGTCTATATCGCGGTCGTTATGCATGAGATTAGAAAGCCACAAGGTCAGGCAATCGATCACACATAGATCACCCATTTCGCTCGCATCTTCGAGCGCTTGGATGAGCGACAAGGGCGCCTCAATGTTCGACCATTCGTCGCCGCGCTCTGTCTTATGGCGCGCAATACGCTCAGCCATCTCATCGTCCCAAGCTTCAGCTGTCGCGATGAAAACTGGGCGGCGGGAGGTCTTGCGTGCCAATTCGAGAGCGCGCCGGCTCTTTCCGGATCGAGCGCCTCCGAGGATGAGTTGAGTTCTTGCCATGAGCGCTCGATAGCATGCGGAACACTGAAGTGCATCGGAAATTCAAGACGTTTTATGAACGTCGAAAATAACAGTGCGAAAAGAGCGAAAGAGATTTGAACCTCTTCCGCTCATCTTCTTGAATAAGTCGATCAGCCGCCCGTTGACGGCTGATATTTATCAGAACGTTTTACTCACTCTGACGAACCCGGTCCGACCGCGTAAATCATAGCCTGATGAAAGCGGGACAGTTCCACGGCGGGCGGCTAGCCTTGCCGAAGAGATGGTTGGAGGGTGTTCATCGAAAATGTTCTGAATGCCAGCCGTGATTGCCAATGAGTCTCCGGTCCACCGAACGGAAGCAGCGTGATAAATCACTTCTTCTGTTTTGCGATCGGCGACGCCAGGTATTTCGAAGTAGGTGATGTCGGACGATTCAAAACTCGCATTGTCGCCCACCCCAATATAGTTCATGAACCAGGAATAAGTGAAGTCGCCACGGTCCAGCGACAAGCGCGTATTCCAAACCCATTCCGGGTCACCAATCGTCCCGTTGAAATCATCTATGTCGAAGCCGCTTTCTTCAGCTGAATCGAAGAGCGTGATGATATCAGCATCGGTGTAAGTCGCCTGGCCTTCGAAGGTTAGGTCTCCGAAATCAAACTCTCTTTCATATCGCGCCGTGAAGTCCCAACCATCCGTTTCTTGAGAGTTGATATTGACGTATATGTCGCGAACACTGGTGATCGAGAAGGGTTCCAGATCATTCGCACCATTTCGTGCTATGAGCTCACAGAAGCTGTTTGGGAACGTATCGCCGATATAGCAGCCGCTCACGACCTGAGCAGAGCCGAGCTGAGCGATTTGATCATCAACATCGACGCTGAAATAGTCGATCGCGAGCGAAAGGTTTGCAAAGGTTGGCGTGAAAACGATACCGAACGTTGTTGATTCAGATGTCTCGGGCGTTAGAAATGCGCCGCCGCCCTCGCTGATGATCGTCGCCGACGAAGCAGCCGGAGAATAGTCCGCCGGAATGCCAAGAGAGGCGCAATTATCTTGCAAGTTCTGGTTGGCCGACTCGCCCCAATCTATGCACGGGTCGATCGCAAATTGCGACTGGAAACCCGTCGTGGCGCCTTGGAACGTCTCGAACAAAGCAGGTGCTCTGAAGGTCGTGCCTTTGGTGGCGCGCAATCGGATCGATGGCACAATTTGCCAATTCGCTTGGGCTTTCCAGACGTCTCCCGTGCCATATGTCGCGTAGTTAAAACTACGCGCAGAGAAGTTTACTGCGAGTTCTTCAACGCCAGGGACACCTTTCAGAACAGGAATTTCTATCTCCGCCGCCATTTCGAAGACATCTTCCTCGCCCTTAGTTGGGAGGGCGCTAGACGAACCCCAAATGTTGCCAGCAACAGAGTTTTCACTCGGCTGATCATCGATCGAGTACTTTCGTCCTTCAACAAGAAACGCCGCCAAGACTTCGCCGGCCGGTAGCTCGAACAGCGGACCCGTTAAAATGCCTTTTGCGATCGTTTGCTCGTAGACTGTATTTCCAGTTTCGATCGATTGAACGCTGTCATACCAAGAAGTGTCTGTACCATCCAGCCAACCTGGCGCGAACGGGTCGTAAGACGGAGCTATATCCGTGACGGTCCAATCGCCAGACTTATCGATTAGGATGGCATTGTTCGTATAGTCGCCGTCGGAACGACTATATGTGAAATCCAGCGACCAGGCCCAATCATCAAGGAAGCTTACCCCGGCGAATTCGCCTTCAATCGTTGAGGCCAATCCCAGATAATTTAGGTCGACATCAGAGTTGCTCGGAAAGGCCGCGACTGGGACAACAATTCTGCCGAAAGCATTGTTGTACTCCGTGCTGTAATCGAAGCCGGTTCCGGTCCCGCCGATATATGGGAAAAACTGACGCCAACCCTCGCGTTCCGTTTTTCGCTCAGTGTAAAGCGCTTCGCCTTTCCAATTGATGCCGCCCAAAATATCGAAGGCGAAATCGGATGTTGCATAAAGGCTGAGCGTTTCCAGCGCATTGATCGCGTCGGCGGAATTGACGCGCGGGTCATAAAAATCGTCTTCGAAATAGGCAGGCCCCTCTGATGAATAGTTAGAGTTTGTGCGTAAACGGTATCCATCGATGGGGCCCTCAATAACACCGTCCGGACTCGGAATGTATCGCTCGCCAAAATTGAGGCCGTATAGGAATGTATTCGAAAGGATCTTTTCGCAGTTTTCATTCGGCGTTCCCGCGTTGATGCTACGATCAACCCGGTCGATCAGAATGCCGGCTTCGTTCTTGATCAGGTCTCTGTCACACGCGAGATAGCTTCGGTCGCCGATCGATAGATCTTCCCGTTTGGTATACTGGCCTGAGAGAGCGATGTTGCCTCGATCGAAGTTAAACCCGTAGGCGCCATCGATTGAAAAGGTTTCTCCGCCTCCCGCAAACGGCGCATTTACCTCAACGGTCAACTCTGGTTTGTCGACGGATGTCCGGGTGATGATATTGACCACCCCTCCAACGGCGTCAGACCCATAAATCGTTGAGGCGCCGTCTTTGAGAATCTCGATCCGGGTCACAGCTGAGTCCGGGATTAAGTTCAGATCGAATGCGCCCACGGCGCCGCGCGTTCCCGAAGGGCCGGGCCGGCGTCCATTGAGCAGGACCAGCGTGCGTTGGTCGCCCAGGCCGCGCAACGAGACCGTATTGACGCCGAGGCCACCATCAATGACGAATCCGCCAAACTGGTTGTTGAGCTGGACCGAGCCAGCGGCGATGGAAGATCCTTGAATGATGTCTGCGGTTGAAATCAAGCCTTCCAAGGTTGCCGTTTCAGCTGTCAGGACCTGGATCGGAGAGGCGGAGCTAAACTCACTACGCCGCAGTAAGGACCCGGTGACAACGACTTTGTCCTGAACAAAGGAATCGTCCTGGGCATTCTCATCGATTGTGCTGATCTCTGGCTCTGAGGCCTCTTCTTCTTGCGCGATGGCATTGCTTTGAATCAAACAACTCAGCGCTACACTTCCCAAAAGTGTTGGGAGGATCATTGATGTTTTGGTTTTCATGAGTCTGGGGACCTCTCTCCAATTCCCTGATTGGTGATCCCCTAGTTGTGCTGTCCTGACCTCAATAGCCTAAAGAGATCAAGACCATCCCGCGTAAAAACATACTGCTGAATGCATTAATTCTGTCATTATGTTTCATAAAAGTCACATATAGCGAATAAACTGTTTCTTTTTGGTGCTGAAAAGCAGTCTATTGCACCAGAATCGTCTTGAGAAAATTCTGAATACTGTTTTATACTTTCCACTCTAGGGGCACTGCGTGCGCTCGTAATGAGCGATCGCAGAACTGTTGAAGGAACAGTTATGCTTTCTAGATGGCTCTCGCTTGCGCTCCTATTAGGTTTTGGCGCTACCTGCGCGCAGGCTCAAATTCCGATTGAACATTTCTCTAAAAACCCAGCATTCACCTCCTTGAGCATGTCACCGGATGGCAAGCACATTGCCGGACTGGTCACCTTGGATGGAGAGGAAGATCTCTCGCTCGCCGTGTGGAACACGGACAAACTTGGTCAGCCCCCCATTGTGACGCCGGCCAATTCTCGAATGAAGTTCGTTTTTGCAGAAGCCCTCAAGGCGGGGAAGATTTTTGTTGTCGGGCAACAAGCATGGACGGGATCAGCCGGGGGCTATACCTGCCTTGAGGGGATGGGATTTGCTGGCTCGGTCAAAACCTTCCTCACCAAAATCTACATCACGGATACCAAAGCGAAGGATTTCGATGAGCCCTTTGTTAAAAGCTCGATCGGACTGCGCGATGCGGGTCTTGAGAAGTGTTTCGAGCTGTCAGGTGAAGCCAATATCGAACTGGACCTACCGCTCAGCGAAACCGACGTCCTCATTCGGCGAACCGACAAATCCAAACTCATCAATGAGTTTTATCGTGTGAACCTAAAGTCTGGGAGTGAGCGACTTGTTTACCGCGAAACCGCGTCTGAAAGTGCAATTCTGTGGGACCGCCGCACTGGGCAATTGCTAGCCAAAAGTCTGACCCGTTCCAAAGCGGAAGGGCACTATGACTTTGAGGTCTTGCTCCGTAACGCCAAAACCGGCGCATTTGAGCGGCATGATGCCCTGACCGTCGACACGCGTGATCGCAGAACGATGAGCTTGGTGGGGCGAGATGAGCAGAGCGGGCTGTTTTATGTGATTACAAACCGCTTTCTCGATAAGGCGGCTTTGTATACTTATGACCCGGTTGCGCGTGCTTTCTCCGAGGACCCGCTTTTTGCCCATCCCGACTTCGATGTCACAAGCGTCTCGTTCGATGATCGGCCAGAGACCTTCAATCAACTGGAGTCTATTGGTTACTTGGGGGGCAAATTCTATGACTACATTCTCGATCCAGAAATAAGAGCGATCAAGGAAGGTTTGGAACTCGCGTATCCGGGTAAGGAAATCTCCCTGCTCGATCAAACAGATGATCGTTCCAAAATTCTGTTTGAGGTCTCAAGTTCAACCACACCGCCAGCCTACTATTTGCTCAAAGACAAAACTGTCACTTTGCCGATCGGCTCTGAAAGACCTTGGTTCGATGCGGAAAACTTGAGTGAAACAAAACTCATTACATACCAAGCCCGCGATGGTCTGAGTGTTCCTGGGCTTTTGACGCTTCCGCCGAGCTGGAGCGAAGAAGATGGGCCGGTGGCAGCGATCGTTCTTCCCCATGGTGGGCCATGGGCGCGCGACGTTATCGGGTGGGATGCGAGCGGCTGGCCGCAATTTCTAGCGTCTCGAGGATACGCGGTCCTGCAGCCGCAATATCGGGGAAGCACGGGGTGGGGGCATAAGCTCTGGCTTGCCGGTGACGCTCAGTGGGGCCTCACAATGCAAGATGACAAAGACGATGCGGCGGCGTGGCTTGTCGAAAATGGCATCGCAGATCCGGCGCGGATTGCCATATTTGGATATTCCTATGGCGGGTTTGCTGCGATGGCCGCTACGGTTCGCGAGAATGGGCCATTCAAATGCGCGATCGCGGGGGCTGGCGTTTCTAATCTTGGCCGGATCGGGAGCAATTGGAGCGATGATCGTATTCAGCGCGCGTTCCAGGGACGAACCGTCAAGGGCATGGACCCAATCAAGAATGCAAGCAAAGCAAACATCCCAATCTTGATCTATCATGGCGACCGCGATGTGCGTGTGCCGCTCTTTCATGCGACAGACTTTTACAACGCGATCAAGAAGCACACGGAGGCTGAGCTTTTGGTCATCGAAGACATGAAGCACTCTCTCCCGTGGTGGCCCGAGCATCATGTTCAGTCGCTTTCCGCAATTGAGCGCTTCTTGCGAGATGACTGTCAGCTTTGATACTGCCGGGCGCAGGCCTCCGCGATCAGCTCGTTCTCGATGAGCTCAATATCTTCTGCGCCCAGACAGCGACGAGCGCGATGAACAGCGCGGCATTTAGGAGCCAATACGTCATTCCCAAAGAGCCATCGGCCAGTCCAATTGGGGAGAAGAGCAGATAGAGACAGATGACCATCGCAAATAGGGTAGCTGAAACGGGAAACGTGTATCGCCACGGCGAGAGATCTACTTTCTCGTTACGCTGAAACACCCAAGCGGTTGTGCGCGGCTTAACCTGTCCGCAGATCAGCATGATGGCGGTCTCGATCGCAAACAAGATGGCGTACAGATGCAGGAAATGGATGGTCACATAGTCAGCAAAAGCGAATTTCAGCAATCCATACGCAACGACGTGAAACACAATCGCGATTTTTGCGCCGATCGCTGGAACATGCCGGGTGAACAGGCCCACCAAGACGATTGCTATGATCGGGATATTGTAAAATCCGGTGAAGATCCGAATGATCTGCCACAAGCCTTCAGGCGCGAACCAAAGCAGCGGGGCGACGATGAACGAAAACACCGCGATCACCACGCTCGCGATCATCGCGATGCGAACGGCCTGCCGATCAGAAAGCTCTGATTTTTGGAGCGGAGCATATATATCCAGCGTGAACATTGTCGCTGCGCTGTTGAGCAGCGAGTTGAATGACGAGAACACTGCGCCCATTAAAACCGCAAGGAAGAAGCCCATCATCCAAATTGGGAAGACGTCTCTAATCAGGGCCGGGTAGGCCTGATCCATGCTGGCCAGTCCTGGACCATAGAGGTGAAAGGCGATCACGCCCGGGATCATCATAAAGAATGGAACCAGGATTTTGAAAAACCCTGACATCAGCACGCCTTTCTGCCCTTCGGCCAAATTCCGCGCGGCGAGCGTTCTTTGAATGACGTATTGGTTGGTGCACCAATAGAATAAATTGGCGAGGATCATGCCGGTGAAAAGTGTTCCGAACGGTGTTGGGGCGGCCGCATCGCCGATCGCGTTCAACTTTTCAGGGGCCTCCGACGCAATCACCTTCAGGCCTGAGAAAATGCTCCCATCACCAAGCGCAATTAGGCCGAGCGCTGGCACAGTTGCGCCAACAATAAGGAGCCCGATGCCGTTTATCGTGTCGGACACCGCGACGGCTTTTAAGCCACCAAAGACAGCGTAAATGGATCCAACAACGCCGATCGTTATGACGGTGATGACCAGAGCCTCAAACTGTCCTACGCCTAAAAGTGTGGGGACATCGAACAGCTTAATCACTGCAATCGATCCTGAATAAAGGATCGATGGAATCGTTACTAACCCATAACCCAGCATGAAGAGGAGGACCGACAGACGCTGTACGTCCTTGTCGAACCGATCGTTCAAGAATTGGGGGAGGGTCGTGAAAGCACCGGCCAGGTATTTTGGGAGGAAAATAACCGCCATTGCGATGGTGGCGACGGCAGCAGTGACCTCCCAAGCCATGGAAGACATGTTGGCCCCGTAGGAGGACCCGTTTAGCCCGATCAGTTGTTCTGCTGAGAGGTTGGTCAGCAAGAGCGATCCGCCGATGAAAAGGCCGCCAAGATTGCGCCCTGCAAGGAAATAGCCGTCTTTGGAGGCGACGTCGTCCTTTGCGCGTTGGTATGAAAACCAAGCGACAAAGGCCATCAGTAAGGCACAAGAACTCAGTGTTAGGGTTAGCTCAGCGGACGTCAAGGAAAAACGGTATCAGCGTCGCGAGCTGTTTGCCAAGCGGTCAAATGCTTGGCGCAGTGATGGTTTTTCGCGCAGAACCCACGCTCATCAAACCCGCTCCCCGACACCAAGCGGCGTATTGGGGGCAGCCGCAGGTACCCGCCCATAAACCTCAGGCAGAGAACAGGTCTTTATCTGCGGTAGCACGCGCGTTCCGAAGCTCTTGCATTCATCAATGTGAGGATAGCCTGAGAGGATGAAAGAGCGGATGCCCATTTTTTGATAGGCTTCGAGCTCGCTCAGAACTTGATCCGTGGACCCGACCAAGGCAGCGCCGCACCCGGAGCGGGCGCGTCCAATGCCCGTCCAAAGATGCGGTTCAACATAGCCAAACTTATCCGCCAGTTCGCGCGCTTTGGCTTGGTGGGCCACGCCCAGACTAATGCTGTCATGGGCGCGGTCTCGGATGAGTTGCCCATATTCGTCATCAAGCTTCGAGACCAGGTGTTCGGCATAGTCTCGTGCCTCGGCCTCTGTGTCGCGGACAATGACATGCACCCGCAGACCATAGTCGAGAACGCGGTCATATTTTTCGGCAGCCTGATGAACGGCCTGCATGCGTTCCGTGAGTTTATCCTTGGTCTCAGGCCACATCAGATAAACATCGCAATGCTCTGCGCAGAGGTCGACGGCGGCAGGCGAGTATCCACCAAAATACAATAGAGGGCCATTGGTCTGGTACGGCTTCGCGGGCGCAGTCGGTACGTTTTTGAACGTGTAGACCTGTCCCTCGTGATTGATTTCATTCTGCGTCCAAGCCTGCTTGAGGATCTGTACGACTTCGCGCGACCGCTGATAGCGATAGGTGCTGTCGGCGACCTCGCCCGGGAAGTCTGAGCTGATAATATTGAGGGTCAGGCGGCCCTCTAACATGTGATCGAGCGTCGCCACTGTTCTGGCCAGCATGATTGGCTGCATCTCCCCGCAACGAACTGCTGCGAGCATATTGATCGAGTTTGTCAGCGGCGCACATCCAGCCACGAAGCTCAGCGTATCCTGCCCAACTTGATAGGAGGATGGGCAGAGGATGTTCCGGAACCCTTGTTGTTCTGCTTCCAAGAGAATGTCGCGGCAATGCGCCCAGCTCGATTTCAGCGACGGATCGGGGACCCCTAGAAACTCGTAATCATCAGAGCAAAGGGCAGAGAACCAAGACACTTCAACCGCGTCCAAGGACTCAGATTTGATCGGCACGACTGACATTCGGAGGCTCCAAAATCGTTTGAGGCTTCTTTCATTTCACAGCTTGCAATTTTGGCCAACTAGATTGTATCAATTTTGTATCAATCGTGTGAGAAAAGCATTGAACCCGGACGCGCCCAAGGCCCTGACAAAGACGATTCAGCTCAGCGAAATGCTAACGCGGGAGATCGCTGCTGGCCGGTATCCCGATGGAACACGTTTGCCAACAGAGCGGCAAATGGCAGAAAACCTAGGCGTTGCTGTGGGAACGCTTCGCCGCGCGCTTGCTATCCTGGAAGACCGAGGACTCTTGCGGCGTGTTCAGGGCTCCGGGAACTACATTAGGGTCCAGCCCGAAATCGAGAGCATGTACGAATTCTTTCGACTTGAATTGCTTGAGGGCGGCGGATCACCGACGGCAGATGTTCTGACTGTTCACAAGATGGAGAAGGGCCCGCACATCGCGAACATCGGTCCGAGCTCCTTCGCCCATCGTATTCGCCGAATTCGCTATCTTGATGCGATACCAGTCGAGGTCGAAGAAATCTGGCTTGATGGACGCTTCATCGACCATATCGAGCAGGATGAACTGCAAGATTCGCTCTACAATTATTACAAGGAGACCCTCAACGTCGTTATTGGATCGGTGACCGATACCATTGGCGTTTGCAACGTTCCATCCTGGGCGCCGGATGCTATTGAATTGGCTCCTGGCGCACCGTGCGGGCTGGTGGAACGCATCGGCTATGACCTCGCCGGCGAACCCGTTGAATTCTCTCAAAACTGGTTCAATCAGAATGTCTGCCGTTACACGAACAGGCTCGGAAGGCGTCAGGCCTCATGACCACAAAATATGGCTTAGTCGGCTGCGGCATGATGGGTGTTGAGCATCTCCGCAATATCGCGCTCTTGCCGGGCGCGGAAACCGTCGCGATCTGCGATCCCAATCCATCGCAACGAGCGCAGGGGCTCAGTGTGGTTCCGCAAGCGCGTGCTTATGAGACGATCGCTGATATGATGGCGGTTGAACAACTGGACGCAATTGTCATTGCGAGTCCCAATCACATCCATGTCCGGCAACTGAAGGAAATTGCGCGACACGCGACGCTCCCAGTTCTTTGTGAGAAGCCCTTGTTCACGGACCCGTCGGATGAGGCAGAGATCGAGCAACTTCAAAACGCATATAGCGCACCGATCTGGGTCGCGATGGAGTATCGGTACATGCCTCCTGTTGCTGCCTTGGTCGAGCAAGCAGCTTCCGTCACGGGTGGAATCAAAATGCTCACCCTCCAGGAGCATCGCTTTCCGTTTTTAGAGAAGGTGGAGAATTGGAACCGTTTCAATGCGAATAGTGGGGGCACCTTCGTTGAAAAGTGCTGTCATTTCTTCGACCTTATGCGATTGATCACGAATAGCGAGCCAGTTCGCGTGAGCGCGTCAGCCACCCAATTCATGAATCATCTCGATGAGTCCTATGACGGCAACGTTCCGGATATTTGGGATGGGGGTTACGCCATGTTCGATTTTGAAAACGGCGCGAGAGCGATGCTTGAACTGTCCATGTTCGCGGATGGAACCAAGTGGAATGAAGAGATCCACGCGATCGGTCCGCTCGGAAAAATCGCGTGTCGCATGCCGGGGCCGCAAAGGTTCTGGCCTGCGGAATTAGGTGCTTCACCAAATCCCCAGTTGAGCATTTATCCGCGGTCGCCGAAGCGCCCCAAAACGGTCGAGATGGTCTTGGATGAAGCTTTGGTCGAAGCCGGAGATCATCACGGATCAACCTTTTACCAGCACCAAAAATTCCTCAAAATGGTTCGTGAAGGCGGTGACCCGGAAGTTTCTTTGTCTGATGGGCAAAAGGCTGTGAAAATGGGTATCCTGGCTCAGGAAGCGGCCGCCACGCACACGACGCTCTCTTTCTCAACGTAGAAAACGTTTTTGTGTCTTTGCAAAACAGCCGCTCCAGGCGGATCCATTTCTGGTTATCCGAACCAGCCACGCACCTACGGTGTGACTTTGCGCAAGCGCTTCTAAAGAAAGCGCTTGTTGCAAAAAGCGCGAGACTTTCTCGCGTCTCTTTCAACTCGCCGGTGTTGTCATGCAGCGTCAACACCGGCGTTTTTTATGGAACTAAGTAGCAACCCTGATCAGTTTTGACGGGATAAATGCCTGTAAAACAGGGCCTCAGCCCCTCTGAAACAACATGCAGCATAATTCAAATTTCATCACGCCACTGATGAAACAGTTGTGTTCTGTGTAAAAAATATGACATGAATATGAACAATCGTACATGAAGTGGTGGGAACACTGCATGTTGCGTCTGTTGGTGACGAGGGCTGGAGATGAGAGTGAGAACTCCGAACGCAAACACAGTAGAGTTCAATTGCGGCGGCTTTGATACTCTAAGTGAGGCTTTAGATTATGCCGCGACTGGCATTACCGGCCTAAATTTCTATTCTGTTCGCGGTGAGCTGGAACACGTGCTCACTTACACTGAACTGCGTGAGCGCGCGATCGAAACCGCAGCCAGACTGACAACGGAAACAGAACCAGGCGAACTGATCGGTCTCATTGCTGAAACCAGTCCCGAGTTCGCCGTGATGTTTTTCGCCTGTCAGTATGCCGGTGTATTGCCAGTTCCTGTTTCCGTTCCGGTCACCCTTGGCAGCAATGAATTTTATAAAGATCAGCTGAAGCGAATTTGCGAGACGGCGGGTTTGCATTGTTTGCTCGCGCCGACATCAATGTTGGGGCTCGCGAAAGAAGCGCTCACAGAGACCGAGATTAAAGTCGGCAATCTCGACGGATCTGATTTGCCGACGTCCGTGTCTGGCCTTCGCCCGTTCGGTGCAGATGACATGTGCTACATCCAGTTCTCTTCAGGCAGCACGAGTTCCCCGAAAGGGATTGTAGGAAGCCAGAGGAGTGTGACCACCAATTGCCGCGCGATCCAACTCGGTTTGGAAGCGGGCGCCGGCGACCGTATTTCATCTTGGCTACCGCTCTACCATGATATGGGGCTGATCGGTCAGTTCCTCGCGCCCATGATGGCGCAGCTTTCGGTCGATTATATCGACTCTCACTCCTTCGCGCGTCGCCCGTCGACTTGGCTGAAGCTCATAAGCGAAAACAAAGCCACGCACTCCTATAGCCCGAGTTTCGGCTATGAAATTAGTGCGAAACGCTGGCGGGGTGGTGATCTCGATCTCTCGAGCTGGCGGGTTGCGGGGATTGGCGGCGATATGGTGCGCGAAGAAGCGCTCAGAAAGTTCGCAGACGTGTTCGCTGAGTATGGGTTCCGCGAGACAGCGTTTGTTCCAAGCTATGGCCTCGCTGAAGCCACGGTGGCCGTTTCCTTCAGTCCGCTCCACACAGGCTTCCAAGTGGACGTCATCAATTCCGATATCATGCGGTCCAAGCAACGCGCGGTGCCGGCTGGCAATGAAACCGAAGAGCGCAATCGACGGGCCTTGATTGCCTGCGGTCAGGCCATTGCAGGGCACGAGATGAAAATCTGCGATGACGATGGGGTCGAAGTCGCGGACCGAGTTGTTGGACGGATACTGTTCCGAGGAGATAGTGTTTCTCCGGGCATCTTAGATCGAGATAAAGGCATCTTGTCCTTAACCGATGAAGACGGATGGTTGGACACTGGCGATCTAGGGTATTGGCTCGATGGGCAGCTCGTGATCACCGGGCGTCACAAGGATCTCATCCTATGGAATGGCCGGAATATTTGGCCACAAGATATTGAATGGTCGGCGGAAAGGGCCGGCGGCCGCCAAATCCCGAAGTCTGCCGCTTTTAAACTGTCTGATGATGACGGCAATGGTCACATCTACTTGCTCGCCGAGTGCAAAGCGCGCGAACCTGAGCAACGTGAAGCGCTCTTGTCCGAGGTCTCAGCGAATGTGCGCCAATCAGTCGGCGCCCCGATTGAGGTCATCCTTGTGCCAACCAAGAGTTTGATCATGACATCGTCCGGAAAACTTAGCCGGATGCGAACACGTCAGAAATTTATCTCCGGCGCATTTGAGCTGGAGTCGGCGGTTCCCGCGTTCGCAGAATGACGAGGCCCGCAGCCGGGGCAGACGAGCGCATTATTGCCCTAACGGGCGCAACAGGATTCATCGGAACGCACCTCCTTTCGCGATTGGCTGCAGAGGGATTGCGCTCGCGGGCGCTCATCCGGCGCAAGCCGAATAGGATCGTCGACGTCCCAGGATCAACGGAAATTGTATCCGGAGCGCTTAGCGACAAGAATAAGCTAACCGAGCTGCTGCAGGGCGCAGAGACTTGTATTCATCTGGCCGGGGCAACAACTTCACTCAATGCGAGCGGGTTTCATACCGCAAACGTCATTGGGACGTATAATGTTGCCGCATGCGCCGTCGCCGCCGGGGTGAAGCACTTCATTTGCGTGTCCTCGCAAGCTGCACGAGCCCCGCGGATCTCAAACTATGCAGCGTCCAAAGCGATGGGCGAAGCAGCACTTGAGCCCTTCAAACAGGATATGAAGGTCACGATTATTCGTCCACCTGCCGTCATTGGATCAGGCGATCCGATGTTGCAGCCGATGCTGGATTTGATCCGCGCTGGCTGGTTGCCCGTTCCGGCAGAGCCAAGGGGGGCAACGCGCTCGTTCGCGATCGTTTCGGTTGATGACTTAGTCTCGCAGATTGTGAGCTCGGTAGAGCGCTCCATGATTGACGTTGGTCTTGTCGAGCCGTGCTCCGTTGCCTCCACGAACTGGACTGACGTGGCAAATGTAACGAGCGAAGTTCTCGGTCATAAGGTTCGAACAGTCCGAATTCCGGCACCTGTCCTCAAGGGCGTCGCGCTCTGCGCAGATGGCATTGCCAAATTAATCCGGCGCACATTTCCACTCTCACTGAGTAAAGTACGGGAAATGTTAGCTGTAGATTGGACCTATGATCAACCGATGCGAGATGCCATGAGTTTAAAAGAGGTGTTTGTGGAGTGTCTGGAGGATGATCGATCCTAGGATCTGATCCGGCCCGGGGAAGAAGATTGACTGATAAGTCCAAGATTTTTGATACGATCGTTTCGGTGCTTGCAGAATACATCCCGGATGGGACGAAGATCACCAATGACACACGTATCGTCGCCGATTTGGAGATCGACTCTGTAGATGTTTTCGACCTAATAATGGAGGTTGAAGACGCTTATGATATTAGCATTTCAATGGAACTCATCTCGACTACGCATACCGTGGGCGAGCTCGTAAACGTAGTGGATGATTTGACCGGTGCTGACTAAAACCAAACAGAACAAGCAATTATTCGATAAGTTTGCGGCGATCACCGAGCGTCATGAAATGGCGAAACTTCTCGGGCAAAGTCCAATCGGCGTGCCGTTCGATGAGATCTTGTCGCCCACTCGAGCGCGTTGCGCGGGCCGCGAAATCGTTCTGGTCGGAACGAATAACTATCTCGGACTGACCTTTAACGAGAATGTTCGTCAGTCGATGATTAAGTCGGTTGAAACGCTCGGTTCAG
>JBCBGS010000025.1:0-22883 GCA_038526515.1 Pseudomonadota bacterium
TGGCGCGTGAAATTGTGACCGTGCCATCTTCCAAGGGTTGGCGAAGACTGTCCAAAACTTGCGCTGAGAATTCCGGCAGTTCGTCTAGGAACAGCACGCCATGATGTGCGAGTGAGACCTCTCCTGGTCGGGCGCGAACGCCGCCGCCGACCAGAGCGGCCATGGACTCGGAATGATGCGGCGCGCGGAAGGGGCGTTGGCGAGACAATTGTCCGCGTTCCAACAGGCCGGAGACGGACTGTATTTGCGAGACGCCTAGAAGCTCGCGGGCCGACAGGGGCGGTAAAAGGCCTGGCAGGCGTTTGGCCAGCATCGACTTTCCCGAGCCTGGCGGACCACAAAAGAGGAGATTGTGCCCGCCTGCGGCAGCAATCTCCAATACCCGTTTCGCCCCGTCTTGGCCGCGAACATCTCTTAAATCCGGACCCGCGGTCGTGGCCGGAATTTCTCCCGGCGGCGGGCAACTGAGCGGGGTGCACCCCGTGAAATGGTTGATCAGGCTGATCAGATTTGGCGACGCCAGATTGCCTTCCCCGGCCCACGCGGCCTCTGATCCGCAAACTTCGGGGCAGATGAGGCGCAGGCCGAGATCTAGAGCTTTTATCGCTGCGGGAAGGGTCCCTAAGGTCTGGCCGAGCTGCCCGTCTAGAGACAGTTCTCCGAGCGCCGCGTGCCCATCTAGCGCATCCGCTGGGAAAAGGCCCATGACCGCCATCACGCCTAGCGAAATCGCAAGATCATAATGGCTTCCCTCTTTGGGAAGATCGGCTGGCGCGAGGTTTACCGTCAGCCTTTTTGGTGGGAGCGCGAGACCAATAGCGCTAAAGGCAGCTCGAACCCGTTCGCGGCTTTCGGCGACCGCTTTGTCCGGTAGCCCGACAATTGTGAAGGCGGGTTGGTTGCCGCCTGCCATGTGGACTTGGACATCGACAGGTTTCGCATCGATACCGTCAAAAGAGAATGTCGTAATACGAGCAATCATTCGCTCTATCCTTTCTGAATACTGTATATCAGAAAGGATAGAACAAATAAAGAACGATTTTGACTGGTGTTAGTCTAGTCGAATTACAGGTTCGTCGTCTGTCGCTTCAGGCTCGAGAACATCGGACAGGGTGCTCTCGTCGGCCTGAACAATATCCGCTTGGATTTCAGGGAGTTCTGAGAGGCCATTCGACGCCGAAA
Organism: Pseudomonadota bacterium; assembly: GCA_038526515.1. GTDB lineage: Bacteria > Pseudomonadota > Alphaproteobacteria > Caulobacterales > Hyphomonadaceae > Henriciella. Next base: position 1,183 of record JBCBGS010000025.1, read on the forward strand.
CATCCGCCGCGAGGTTAAAACCATCCGTGCTCGCCGGTGCATCACCCGGCAGGGCTAGGTTAAAGCCACTCGTGTCAGCGGTTGCGCCTGCGTCTGTTGGCAAACCGAGATTAAAACTGCCGCCGACCTCTGCTGCTTCAGTCGTAGCTTCAGCAGTCTGAGCGTCTTCGGATGTTGTATCTGCGTCTTGAGAACAGGCTGTGCCTGCAACACCAAGAGCGATCAATGAGGCGATGGAAAGAGCTTTCATGTTCATGGCTCCTATAGTGGCCGGGAGGCTATTTGTTGGCAAGCTTATCCTGCACAACTTGCCAGAACATCGCCGCTGGATCGCGCCCTGTAAAGTCACGAACCTGTTGGACGCCTGTCGGGGACGTATTGTTCACTTCCGTGAGCCGGCCCCCAATCACATCAATCCCCACTAAAACTTGCCCGCGGGCCTTTAGATCTGGGCCGATAGCGGCACAGATCGCGAGGTCTGCTTCGCTCAACTCGCTTGGTTCTGCGGTGCCGCCTACGGCTAGATTTGATCGCGCATGCCCTTTCAATGGAACCCGGTTGAAGCCGCCAATGGCCTCGCCATCGATCAAAATGATTCGTTTGTCTCCGTCCGCGACGGCTGGGAGGAAGGCTTGAACGATAAGTGGCTCACGTGTGCGTCCGAGGAAGAGTTCGATCAAAGCACCAAAGTTGCTGTCATCAGGTTTCACGCGGAACACATCGCCGCCGCCAAATCCATACAGCGGTTTCACGATCACATCTTTGTGGTCATCACGGAACGCTGCGATTTCAGCCTTATCCCGGGTGATCAGCGTTGGCGGCATGAACTCTGGCACCAACAGTGGATACAGTTTTTCAGGTCCAGACCGAACATGCGCCGGATCGTTCATGACCAGAGTGTCTGGGGCGAGCAGCTCCAGAATATGGCAAGCGGTGATGTAGGCCATGTCGAAAGGCGGATCCTGCCGCATCAATACGACATCCACATCCTCTCGCAGATCGAGCGTGATGCGGTCTTTAAAAAGAGCCGGAGTTCCTGGCACACGCTGAACGCTCATCGGTCGCGCGTAGGCGGTTATGCGTCCCTCGCGATAAGAAAGGTTCTCGGGTTGATACTCAAACAGCTCTGCGCCGATCTTCTGCGCGGCTTCGGCCAGCGCGAATGTCGTGTTGGACTCGACGGCAGCAGTTTCGAGCGGGTCAGTCTGGATCGCAACGCGCAGGCTCATGATGGCTCCTCAATCTCGGCGTGGCCTATATGAGGATAAAGTCTGCGATTGCAAAGAAATACAGTGTGAAAGCTTTGGTTTAGCTGCCAGGACCGCCCAGCAGTTCACCATTATCGAAGTCAGCCGGCGCACCCGGCGTATAGGGTACGATTTCACCACGCTCATTGCGCAGTCTGACATAAGAAACGACCTGATTCACGCCGCCCACGACGCTTGCCTCTTCGGCGGCTTTTTCAAGCTCTTCGGCAGATCGAGCGATGCCGAGCAAATAGACCGTCCCGCCATAGGTTTCGACATTGAAATTGCTCGCTTGCACAGTCGAGGATCCGAGCAAACGGGCCCGGACGCGCGTCGAGATCAATTCATCTGAAGCGTTTGCAAAGAACCCACCTGGCGATTCAATTTTGACTTCATTCGCAACATCATCGGCGCGTTTAACAGACCAAGCGATGCTCTCGGCCTTCAATCGAAGCTCCGGCGTTTGAACGCGTCCGGATAGAAGCACCAGACCCGCAGCAACTTCGACATCAACTTCACCCATGCCGCCATGCGCAATCAGGCGCGACTTAATCTCGTTGGAGATCGCGGCGTCATCCAGAGCTTCTCCGAATGACCGTTCTTGAGTAGCGGTTACCGCTGTCGCGCCGGCCGCACCGATAATCGCGGTCGCGCAACCACTAAGGCTCGGGAGCAGAGCGAGAAGGCCGAGGCTGGCAAGCATACGGGACATGTTCAGAACTCCTTCAACAGCGCCGCGTTCGAATCATAGCGGTGGCTTAGGGGAGGGATTGGGCGATAATGCGGCACCGATCAAGGGCGCCAGAAGTCACGATAATGTTTCGGAAATGAACGTGGCGTGATTGCAACGAGATCATAGCGCCAATCCAAGTGCGCAGCTTTTGGATGCTGGGCCGCCCAAACCTCCGCCGCCATTGCGATTCTGCGCCAATTTTTCGTTGTCACCGCCGTTTGTGCTTGGGTTAGTCCCTGGCGTCGTTTTACCTCGATGAAGGCCAAGGTTTGTCCGCGCCGCATGATTAAATCTACTTCACCTAATCGGCATCTGAATCTGCTTTCCAGAAGCTTGTAGCCTCTTAGCTGCAGCCAGATTGCGGCGAATAGCTCTGCGCGGCGGCCTCTTTGTTCTGCTCCCCGGCGATCCCGGTCAGCCATCCTTCAAGGCGAGAGCCCGTTGATAAACATGCCGTTTCGGCAAATCGAACAGGTCTGCAATCTCGGCAGCAGCTTGTTTGACAGACTGCGTTTTGAGGGCCTGCTTCAAGGCGGTGTCGACGGTTTCATCGTCCGCTTTCGTTTTGATTGGCGGCCCGACCAGAACAACAATCTCGCCCTTTGGGTGACCGGCCTCTGTATAATGGTCCGCGAGGGATTGCAGCGAGCCCCGCCGGGTTTCTTCAAACAATTTGGTGAGCTCGCGGCAGACTGCCGCTTCTCGATCGCCGCCCAGTGTCAAGGCCGCGTCGTTTAAGCATTCGACCAAGCGTGGCCCGGATTCATAGAAAACCAAAGTGCCCGGGACGCTCGCTAACTCCGTCAGCGCTTTTTGGCGCGCACCTGATTTAGGCGGTAGAAATCCGCAAAACATAAAGCGATCGCTCGCAAGACCGCTCGCGACCAATCCTGCCAGGAGGGCAGAGGCGCCGGGCAAAGGAATGACTCGGTGACCCGCATCCATAGCTTCACGAGCGAGTTTCCAACCAGGATCAGACACCATCGGGGTTCCCGCATCGCTAATCTGCGCGATCACTGCGCCCTCCGACAGCTTTTGTAAGATTTCGGGGCGCCGCTTCGCCCCATTATGGTCATGATAGGCCGTCACTTTTGTCCGTATATCATGGGCATCCATGAGCCGCCGGGCGACACGCGTATCTTCTGCCAGAATTTCATCTGCAGCCCGCAACGTGTCGATCGCGCGCAAAGTAATGTCACGCAGATTTCCGATTGGTGTGGCGACGATGTAAAGACCGGGATCGAGCGCTTGCGTCGCTTCGGTCCGAGAATTAGGCTCGCCGGAAACGCGATTCACTTCGCGGTCCTCCTGCGTTTGGAAAAAGGGATTCTAGATGACATTGCCGACAACATCGCGCGTCCGTTCGCCCCTGCCAATCCTCTTTTTTGCGGGGTTCTTGGCACTGGCAGGGTGCGCGACCCAATCGCCGGGGCCTGTAGGACCCATTTCGACAGGCAATCCGCGCGTTGATCCGGTTCCTGGTGGCGAAGGTGAAGGCACTGACACTGCGGGTGTCGAGGAAGAAGGCCTGAATGACCTGACCGAAGAGGGGCCCACCGGACCGTACACACCGCCGCATATGGAAGGTCGTGAGATCATTCGCGCAGGTGTCTTGCTGCCGTTCTCGCATCCAAACGCACGTGTGCGCCAGCAAGCCGAAGGTATGCTTGCAGGTATTGAGCTTGCCTTGTTTGATTTCGATAATTCGAACATCGTCCTATTGCCAACCGATACGGGCGGCTCGCTCAGCCAGGCGACAACTGCCGCTGAAGACTTACGCGATAAGGGCGTCGATGTTGTCCTTGGCCCACTTTTCGGAGCAAACGTGCAACCGGTGAAGGCCGCGCTGACCCCAGAGGTGGATACAGGCTTTTTCGGCATCGGAGCAGAGCCTGAGCAAGAGGCCAAACCGGTCATTGCCTTCTCCAATGATCGCTCGGTCGCGAGTTTCGGCGCATGGCTCGCGTCTATAGCACCTGAGGAAGAAGTCGCAGCGATCATCGAATATGCAGCACTGCGCGGCTATGATCAGTTCGCATTCTTCGGCCCTCAAAGCAGCCTCGGCACACGGATTGAGGCGGCGATGCAAAGCGCTGTGATCGAGAATGGTGGCTTCATGCTGACGTCTGGTTTTTATCCGGCCTCGTCCACCAATCCGAACGCTGAGGCGGAGTATTTCGCCACAACAGTCGCGGCAGCAGTTGAACGTGGCGCGCGAGTTGCGGTTTTGGTTCCAGAACGCGGCAATCGTTTGCGCCGGATCGCACCGCTACTCGCCTATCACGGTGTTGATACAAGACGCGTGAAAATGCTTGGGACGAGCTCCTGGGACGATCCTGAAATTTGGCGTGAACCAAGCCTTCGCGGTGCCTGGTTCCCGACCGCGCCGTCTGAGGATATTGCCGACTTCGAACAGCGCTTCGCGCGTATGTATGGCGCGCAGCCATCCTCACTTGCTGCTGTGTCTTATGATGCTGCCGCGCTTGTTGTCGCGCTCTCCGAAGATGGTGAGCTGACACCTGGCGAGCTGATCAATAAGGACGGCTTTCTTGGCGTGAACGGCCTGTTCCGGTTCCGCGATGATGGCACGGCTGAGCGCTCACTTGCCATTATGGAAATTGATCCGACGGTTGAAGACGGAAACGGCGTGAAAGAGATCCTGCCCGTTTCGCCGAGCTTCGATCAGACGATCGGCTAAGCGTCGGCTGATTGCGCGGCTTTCGTCGCAGGCAAACCTAAGAGACGGCGGGCAGCGATCCGGTGGGAATCATTGATATGAGCCCCAACAATGCCGAGCGCGGTCGCCAAGACCGTCGCATCATCGGTGAAACCTAAGCCGGTCACAACGTCAGGGATCGCGTCGACCGGCAACACAAAATAGCCCAGCGCTGCAAACAGCACCATTTTGACTTTTATAGGCGTCTCAGGATCGACGGCGCAGTAATAGGATGACGCCAAATCATCCGCGAAGGGGATGCGACCAGCCACCCGCAAAAGCTTTGGAATAAGCTTGCGTTTCGTCCGCTTTTGCTGCCGTTCCGTTGGGATAGGCAGCTGTGTGGGGACGGTTTCACCGTTTTCTATGATGATTTCCGTGGGGTCAGACATTGGCCGCTAGCATACTTCCTTCTACATCGCCTCCAAGACACATATTGGAGGATATCTGATGGAACTCAACTCAAACATTTCTGCCGTCATCACCGGGGGTGCTTCAGGCCTAGGCGCCGCGACAGCACGGCTCTTGGCGAGCCACGGTGTAAAATGCGCACTTTTCGATCTAAATGAGGAAAAAGGCGAGGCTGTGGCGAGCGAAATTGGCGGTGTATTCTGCAACGTCAACGTCACCTCAGAAGAAAGCGTCGATGCTGGCTTTGCGAAAGCGCGCGCTGCGATCGGCCAAGAGCGTATCCTGATCAATTGCGCCGGCACCGGCAACGCGATCAAGACCGCCAGCCGCAACAAAGAAACGGGTGAGATCTCACACTTCCCGCTCGATAAGTTCGACCTGATCATTCAGATCAACTTGGTTGGAACATTCCGGTGCATCGCGAAGTCTGCGGCAGGCATGATGACGCTTGACCCAATCGATGGTGAGCGCGGCTCAATCGTCAACACTGCGTCTGTAGCGGCAGAAGACGGTCAGATCGGCCAGGCCTCTTACTCTGCCTCTAAAGGCGGCGTTGTAGGCATGACCTTGCCAATCGCGCGTGACCTCTCTCGTGAGTTGATCCGCGTGAACACAATCCTGCCAGGCATTTTCGACACGCCGCTGCTCGCTGGCGCGCCAGAAAAAGTTCGCCACGCACTTGGCGCACAAGTTCCTAACCCAGCCCGTCTTGGTAACCCGAACGAGTATGCCTCGCTGGTGGTTGAGATGTGTAAGAACGGCTACTTCAATGGCGAAGACGTTCGTCTCGATGGCGCGATCCGGATGGCGCCTCGCTAAAAGAAATAGACAGCTAAAAAGGCCAAAGCCCGCCAGATTGGCGGGCTTTTTCCACTCTACAAATACTCTACTAACTCTACGCAGCCAGGATCATACGTCTGGACGTACAATGCGCCCGGCTAGGTTCATTAAAACCTCATCGGCGTTAAAAAAGGATGGATCATCTGGCTTTTCGCCTCTGCCCATGATGATTTCTGATGTCGCCTCGTATCGGACAATCTCCCGATAGTCCCAACCACTGTCCCAGAACGGATCGCGATATGCGAACGGGCCATGGAATCCGCGATAGGCGGCACGGCGCCCATACCAGCTGCGCGGATACCCGCTCAGGCGGCCTGCGCGTCCATAGAAGCTGTAATTACAGAAGAACCCAGAATAATACGGGTCATGGAAACCGGTGGAGACGACACGGCGACTTTCATCTGTTGCGCGCTGGACAACGGAGAAATAGTCATATCCCTCCATGTCTGTAAGCTCCGCAGCGCGGTACAGAAGATAGGTTTCGACAGTTTCTCGATCTGTCAGGCTATTGCCCGCAAAGCTGATCTGCCAGCGATCGCTCTCGATTTGCTGGTTTGCATAGCCGCGCTGACTATCGGTGGCGGCTTGATACGGCGTTGCCGTTGCGCACGCGCCTAGCACCGCAAGGGCCGCTAGCGCAGATGTAAGACGAAGCGTTTTCATATCCGTCGACCTCCTCAGCCAAGCATTCATAGTCTATTAACATATGCAAGCTGAACGCCAGATAAATCGCGAAAGTGTGATCTGCGTCACGGTCTTTGCTCACATCTCTCTGTTACGAAAAGGTTCGGGGGACGCAAGCGGAGGTGACCTCTCTCTTCTCCTTACTTTCGTGGCGTCATCTTGGGGGGCAGCAGGCTAGCCCCCCTTTTTTTGTCCAGAAACCTATTCGTCGCCTTTGAACAGAATGACTTTCTGATGCGGGAACGGGATTTCGATCCCAGCCTCATCGAGCGCCTTTTTGACCAGCTCTGGCACCGTGAAACGGACATCGAACCAGTGCTCACCTTTCACGAACGGACGGGTCGCGAAGTCGACGGAGCTGTCGTTCAAGGTCGAAACGACAATGACCGGCTCTGGATCGTTCAAGATCAGAGGATGATCCGCGAAAACCTTTTTGATGACGTCGCGGGTCTTATCGATATCGGAGTCGTAAGAAACGCCGAAGGTCAGCTCGACGCCGCGAACCTCGTGATGACTGTGATTGACAATCTGTTCGCCCCAAATCTTTCCATTTGGAATGATGATTTGTTGGTGATCGAAGGTCCGCAGCACGGTTGTGAATAGGGTGATATCTTCGACATTTCCGAAATTACCGGCGGCATCGATGAAATCGCCGACTTTGTAAGGGCGGAAAATCATCAACATGACGCCTGCCGCAAGGTTTGACATCGCGCCTTGAAGGGCAAGACCGACAGCCAGACCAGCCGCACCAAGCAGAGCAACGATTGAGGTCGTTTCTACACCAAACCGGTTCAGGACCGCGATAATAACGAAGGCGAGAACAACATAACGCGCCAAGCTTCCGAGGAAGTTGAATAGCGTGTCATCGAGCTTCTCATGCTGCTTGCCAACGCCGCGCACGAAAGCGCCGACACGTCCCGCAATCCAAAAGCCGACAATCAGGATGACGAGCGCGAGAAGCACATTTGTTGCGCCAGACAGAATCGGTCCGGCCTGAGCTTCCATGCCAATTGGCGCCAGGATGTTTTCTAAAAATTCCATGTGAACGAAACCCCCTTTGTTTGTTCAAATCCGGGGATTTCGCGTCAGCGCGCCATCCCCATCACTGATGTTAGGGGGAGAATTGATCGCGGCGCAAGGGTCGAGCCACAGAGCTGACTGCAAAGAAAAAGGGCGAGCCGAAGGCCCGCCCTCTCGATTGGATGTGCCTAATGGCTAAGCGGCAGCAGCCCCCATGACCGCTTTGACTTCGAGGAATTCCTCAAACCCGTGCTCGCCCCACTCGCGGCCATTGCCTGACTGCTTATAGCCGCCGAAAGGTGCAGAGAAATCAGGGCCTTGGCCATTGACTTGGATCTGTCCTGCGCGAATGCGATTGGCGATTTTTGCGGCTTCGGCTGGCTCACCCTGGACGTATCCAGCGAGGCCATACTCCGTATCATTCGCCATTTCGACCGCTTCATCGACGCTGTCATAAGGGATCATGACAAGCACGGGGCCGAAGATTTCTTCGCGGGCGATCGTCATCTCATTCGTCACGTCTGCGAAGACGGTTGGGCGTGCGAAGTAGCCGCGATTGAGACCTTCTGGACGGCCCGTGCCGCCTGCGACCAAGGTTGCGCCCTCATCAATACCTTTTTGGATAAGGTCTTGGACTTTCGCATATTGATTGCCGTTCGAGATTGGGCCGATGGCGCCTTTGTCAGCCTCGCGTGGCATTTGAACCTTTACGGCTTCAGCGGCTGCTTTCGCAATCGCTTTGGCTTCTTCATTGCTCTCGCGCGGAACGAACATGCGGCTCGGCGCATTACACGACTGGCCAGAATTGGTCATCATTTGCATGACGCCGCCGCCAACAGCTTTCTGTAGATCAGCGCTTGGCAGAACAATGTTTGGCGATTTGCCGCCCAGCTCTTGCGCGACGCGTTTCACGGTTGGCGCAGCCGCTTGCGCGACCAAGATCCCAGCGCGTGTTGAGCCGGTAAAGCTCATCATGTCGACGTCTGGATGACCGGACAGATGCGCGCCAACGCTTGGGCCGTCACCATTCACGAGGTTGAACACGCCTGGCGGGACGCCGGCTTCATGCATGACTTCGGTGAAGATCATCGCGTTCAGAGGCGAGATTTCAGATGGCTTCAGGACCATTGTGCAACCGGCTGCGATCGCAGGGGCGACTTTACAGGTGATCTGGTTGAGCGGCCAATTCCAAGGTGTGATGAAACCGCAAACGCCGATTGGCTCTTTGCGAAGCAGGGTCGTGCCGCGCTGCTCTTCAAACTCATAGTTGCGCAGAATTTGACTCATGGTTGCCACATGACCCATTCCGGCTGGGACTTGAGCAGCGTTCGCCAGCCACATCGGCGCGCCCATCTCGTCAGAGATTGCTTCCGCCATGTCGCCCATGCGCGCCTGGAGGCCCGCCATGATTTTGTCGAGCAGGTCAGCGCGATATTCTACGCTGGTCTGTGAAAAGGTTTCGAAAGCGGCCTTTGCGGCAGCGACAGCTTTGTCGACATCAGCTGCTGACCCGAGAGAGATTTTCGCAAATGGCTCTTCGGTCGCTGGATTTTCAACGTCGATTGTGCGCGGCTCGACCGGGTCGACCCATTCACCATTAATGTAGAACTGAAGATACTCTTTCATGGCTTGCGCCTCCCGTTACCTGTCTAGAATTTGACCTGTGCCTAAGGCTGACACTGGCGTCACTATTCATCTAAGCATAGCGAGGCCCTTAGGGAAGCCCACACGCAGCGGAAACGGGTATCGGCGGATCTAGATTAGCTTGCAGAAATCCTCGCCAGCGCCATTTGAATAGAAAGCAGGAGGAATAACCATGCCAACCAATCAGTCATGGTATTTGCGCAAACGACCCGTCGGGGAGGTTTCGCAAGGGGATTTGGAACTCGTCACAGAGGACATGCCCGCCTTAGCGGATGGCATGGTTCGCGTGCGTACAATCTATCTCTCGCTCGATCCCACGCATCGGATCTGGATGAGCGATATGGATGCCTATCTGCCGCCAGTGGAGCTCGACACGCCGATGCGCGGCGGCTCGATTGGGGTAGTTGAAGAGAGCAATTCCGCCGCTGTGCCGGTTGGAAGCTTGGTGAATACAGGTCTCGCAACATGGGCGCTCTATAATGATCTTCCCGGTGATGGCGTGACCGTGCTGCCGGTGATCCCAGGGCTGCCTTTGACCGCCTTCATGGGGCCGTTGGGTGCCACGGGTATGACGGCTTATTTTGGATTGATGGATATCGCGAAGCCAAAAGCCGGCGAGACACTGGTTGTTTCGGCAGCGGCTGGGGCGGTTGGTTCTATGGTTGAGCAGATCGGTAAAATCCAAGGCTGCCGAGTCGTTGGAATTGCTGGCTCAGACGAAAAATGTCGTTGGCTGACCGAAGACGCCGGGTTTGATGCCGCCATCAACTATAAGACCGAAGATGTCGGGGCTGCGCTCGATCAACACTGCCCAGACGGCATCGATATCAACTTTGAGAATGTCGGCGGCGAGATCATGGAAACGGTGATCGCGCGTTTGAACGATTTTTCCCGCATGCCGCTTTGCGGATTGATTTCAACTTATAATGCCGACCCGAGCACCACGACCGGGCCTAAGAATTTCGACAATTTGCTGATGCGCCGAACCAAGCTGCAGGGCTTTATCATCATCGATTATCTGGATCGGTTCGCAGAAGGCGCCGCCGCGATGGGGCAATGGCTGATGGAAGGCAAACTGAAGTTCGAAACCGATATGGTCGAAGGGCTTGAGAACGCACCGACCGCTTTGGGACGGCTGTTTGAAGGGGCAAATCTCGGCAAGCTTGTTTTGAAAGTCAGTGAACCGCCAGCCTAGGCAGCGTCCTAGCGGTCGAAGGCGTTTTCAACGACATCGTTTAAGCCGAGGCTGCGCAGCAATACGCTGCCCTCGACCTGGATCAGAAGCTGAGCGGCGGCCTTCTCTCGCTCGGCTTCGTTTGCGACGGCGAGCTGTGAGGCACCCCAGTCCACAAAACCGCGACCGATCTTTTCGCCGCACGTGCGATACAGCGGGTCTCCGTCCGCCGATAGCGCCGCCACTTCAAGCCAAAGTCGGAGATAGGGCCAGAAGAGTTCCGACTTCATGTTCTCGAGCAGCATCGGCGCCAAGACCTCTAGAGGCAGGGGCTCTGGTGCGCGAGACTGCTCAAGGATGACCGTTATTCGAGCCGTGATTCGATCTAGGACCGCCTCAATGAGATCGTCTTTATCCTTAAAATAGTAGAGCAACATGCGGTCACTGGTGCCGACCGCTTTTGCGAGTGGACGCAGGCTCGCATGGAGCAGACCTTCGGCCAGAATGTGATCGGCGAGCTTCTCGATCAGATCAGAACGTTTGTCTCGCGCGGATGCCAATACAGACCCCTAGCGAACCCGTCCGCCGAAAATGCCGCGAAGGACATATTTGGTAATGTCGCGGGCAATCGTGCGGGTTGCCGTATTCACAGCGCGCTCGGTTGTCGTCATGCGAGTGCTGCGGCGGCGCGTCGTGGTTTTCTTTTTCTTCTTCTCGCGCGCCTTTTTCTTTTCCATCTCAGCAGCCGCTTTTTCCTCCTCGCGGGCGAGCTTCTCAGCCGCCTCAGCCGCTTCCTCTTCGCGTTTCAGCAGAATTTCATAGGCTGACTCGCGGTCGATCGCTTCGTCATAGAGGCCAAGCACAGGGCTGTTTTGCATCTCCGCTTTGCGTTCTTCTTCCGTGGCCGGTCCCAGGCGAGAACTTGGCGGGCGGATTAGCGTGCGCTGCACGATGCCTGGGGCGCCTTTCTCGTCCAAAGTTGAGACCAAAGCCTCACCCACGCCGAGATCCGTGATCACTTCTTCTGCGTCGAAGGACGGGTTTTCGCGGAAAGACTGCGCCGCCGCTTTCACGCCTTTACGCTCCGCAGGTGTGTAGGCGCGCAGGGCATGTTGGATACGATTACCAAGCTGCGCCAAGACGCTGTCGGGGAGGTCGCGCGGGTTTTGCGTGACGAAGAATACGCCAATCCCTTTCGAGCGGATTAGGCGAACCACCTGCTCGATCTTTTCGAGGAGCGCGCGGGGCGCATCGTTGAACAGCAAATGGGCTTCATCAAAGAAGAAGACCATTTTTGGCTTATCTGGATCACCCACTTCGGGCAGCTCTTCGAAGAGCTGCGATAAAAGCCAAAGCAAGAAAGTGGAATAGAGGCGCGGACTGTTAATCAGCGTGGTCGAGTCCAGCATATTCACAACACCGCGGCCATCGCGTGTGGTCCGCATAAAGTCTTTGAGGTTGAGCGCGGGCTCTCCAAAGAATTGCTCCGCGCCCTCGCGCTCCAGAACCAGCAGACGGCGCTGGATCGCGCCAAGGCTCGCGGTGGCGACATTGCCGTATTCGCGGCTGATCTCTGTGCGAACTTCCTTGTCGCTCATGTGATTGAGCAGCTTACGGAGATCCTTCAGATCAAGCAGAAGCATGCCTTCATCATCCGCATATTCAAAGGCAACGGTGAGAACACCTTCTTGTGTCTCAGACAGGTCCATCAAGCGAGAGAGCAGGAGTGGCCCCATATCTGAGATCGTGGTGCGAACCGGGTGCCCCTTTTCGCCAAACACATCCCAGAACACGGTTGGCGTTGCGCCATAGCCATAATCTTCAAAACCGATCTTTTCGGCGCGCGAGATGAGCTTGGGGTGCAGCTTATGCTCTGGCGATCCCGAGACGCAGATCCCAGACAGGTCGCCTTTCACGTCCGCGCAAAACACCGGCACGCCTTCATTCGCGAAGCCTTCTGCCAGAATTTGTAGGGTCACCGTCTTTCCGGTCCCGGTCGCACCAGCGACAATACCGTGGCGGTTCGCGCGATTGAGGAGCAGCGTCTGCGCATCATTCGGCGTGCCTTCGCCATCCATATCCGCGCCGCCAATAAAGATCCTGTCACCCATGCCGAGCTCCCTTTGTACCGGCGGCAAATTACTGTGTTTGCAGGGCGGAGCAAGTGCGGAAGTGTTACGTGGGATTGCTCACGGCCATTGCGCGTCGATCGCATAGCGCCCTGGCGCGATCTCAGAGGATTGGACCTTTAGACCGGCTTCGCGACAAATGATCTCCGCTGCCGCGATGTCCCAAAGCCCACAGCCATGTTCGATATAGCCGCTGAGCCGACCAAGCGCTGCCATGGTGAGTGAAAACACGGCGCAGCGATAACGAACTACCGAATAGTCTTTTTCTCTGTAACGTTGCGACCGTTTATCTGTAGCCGGACCAGGTTCATAATCGTTTTCGCCAATCGATATGATTTTCACGGGCGGGGCGTTAGACGGCTTGGTCGAGGATGACTTCAAGACCCGCAGTCCTGTGCCCACGGCCGCAGAGAGCTCAATTCCGAGTTCGGGAAGCGCTATCGCTCAGGCGACGGAGCGCCCTTTCTCGATATAGCCGATAGATACGCCCCATATTGGCAGGCCCATAATGAAGTTCGTGGTGCCGTCGATCGGATCGATTGCCCAGCCGGATTGGGCCTCTGAGAGGGTGCCACCGAACTCTTCTCCAATAATCGCGGTTCCGGGAAAGTGCTGGGTAAGCAATTTCCGGATCAGGGTTTCAAGCTCGAGGTCTACATTGGTTGCGAATTGTCCGATGGACTTCTCATCTATCGCCAAATCGCTGCGGCGCGCGCACCAATCGAGCGCGACCGAGGAGGCCTGCTGAAGAATATATTCAAGCTCGTCGATCTGTTCGGGTTGAAAATCTCGCATGCTGTTGTGAGAGGTCCTTTCGTCGGGGTGTTTGAACTATGCCATTTAATCGTCCGACTTTCGAAAGCCATCGCGCATCTCTTGGCTCCAAAGGGGCTCCTGCCCATTACGGATACGCCGCGCATTATAGGCACCCTCGCCCATAGGGTCCGCGAACAAGTCCGCGTCAGGCCAGTGGAAGCGTTCGGCTGCTTCTCTTTCGAACAGCTTGTCGCTCACGGATTTTGCGACATAGCGCGGATCCCCGAACAAACGCTCCTCCGGAATAGCACGCTCGGCATTCGCCATGGCGGCTGTGAATGGATCGGTTGGCTGGCAAGCGCCTTCTTCATGGCGCTTGAGCTTTAGGCAGTGCATCTTTTCAAGGGCGCTCGCGACCTGGGCTGGGGTGACCGCGTCGCCTGAAGTCTCGCTGTCGCTAGGGACTGCGGCTGCGCTATCACCCGCTGGGGTCGCTAATCCAGACTGGGCCTCGTCCAATTGAGTTAAAACGGTTTGAGTGAGGGGGTCGACGGGGCCGGGTTCGGGTGAGGGCGCTGGATCAGATGGCGATGGCGGTGAAGGCTCAGCCGGGGGTGGGGCGGGCGGAGGTATTTCTTCAGCTATGACAGGATTTTGGTCTGGAAGGGGTAAAATCGGCTCAACTGGCACCTGAATTTCAGGCTCAAGTTCCGCCAATTCGATATCCAAGACTTCTGGGGTCAGTAACGCCATTGGCTCAAGCTTTTGGCTCAGTAAAATCGCTGCGAGCACGACATGCGCCGCTGTAACAATCGTTGCGATTGAGACACTGCGAATACGAGCAGAAGGGCGCCACCAAGCCATGCGGGTTGCTTAGCCCTAAAACCGTGTCTCCCGCTCTTAATTCTCCGTAACCCACTGCTCCGCAGTGGCTGATCAAGTCTTCTTGTATTCCCCCCGTCTCGCAAAACCCCTAGTTTCGCGGAATGGCCCTCTCGATCATCATTCCGACCTTAAACGAAGAGGCTGCTTTGCCCGCGACGTTAAAGAGTGTCGCAGCGCTGAACCCAGCCCCACTCGAAATCATCGTCGCGGATTCAGGGAGTGAAGATCAAACTGTCGAAGTTGCGCGGGCTCATGGGGTACGCGTTCTAACGAACCTACCGCGCGGACGTGCCGGACAAATGAATGCGGGAGCCCGGCAAGCGACGGGCGATCACCTCTGTTTCCTGCACGCAGATACAGAAATTCCGTCTGATTTCGTCAATCTCGTCGACGAGGTCCTGAACGATTCAGGCACGGCCCTCGCGGGTTTCATCTCGGTCATGCGCGGCGAGACAGGGATACGCCGCGTGACAACGGCGCATAATTTTATCAAGACCTGGTACGCGCCCATCTTGTTTCGGCCGATTTCATTCTTTCGCGGAACCAGGCTCTTGTTCGGCGATCAAGTTATGGTTTGCCGACGATCCGATTTTGAGGCGGTCGGCGGTTGGGACCCAGATCAGAAAATCATGGAAGAAGCAGATATGTGCCTGCGTATGGTGCGCGGCGGATATGGCCGTGTGCGCCAGGTGCCCAGAAAAGTATGGTCGTCTGATCGGCGCGTTGCCGAATGGGGCTTTTGGCGCGCCAACCTCACTTATCTCTATGTCGGTTTGATGTGGGGGTTTGGGGCAAGGTCAGACCGTCTTTCACAGCACTATGAAGATGTCCGCTAGATCGGACCATGGCTGCGAAAGACGGTTGTGCCGACCAACCCTAGAAAGGATCCGATAGTTTTGGATCGGTGTAGATGCTCGATCCAGTCAGGGTCAGAAGGAAGGCCTCAAGCTGATCCTTTTCGGCTTCGGTGAGGTTCAGGCGCTGCGGATTACCGCCTGGGAAAAGCCGATTATCGATGGTCGCGCGCCACTCCGACAAAGGAGGTTCGCTGGTTGGTTCTTGGATCGCGTCATAATGATCGATCACGGCGCGGATGGTCGCCAGTGACCCATCATGCATGAACGGGCCGTTCGAGCTGCCTCCTGGGCCGACCATGTCTCGCAGGGTAGGGGAGCGCGTATTGGTGAGATCGAATTCAGTCGTCGATCCAGCAACAGCGAAGACACCATTGTGATCTGAGCCCGGCCGAATATCGAATTCCGGTGCGCGGTGACAGCCATTGCAGCCCGCTCCCCCATTGTTTGGTCCCTGCATGAACAGGGCTTTCCCAGCATTTTCGTTCGCCGTGAAGTTCGGGAAAGGCGTATTATTATTGTTCACTTGCGCCCGACCCTCATCATAACGGGAGTCGAAGGATTGAATCGACTTCGTGAATTGCGCGAGGGCTTCCTGGATCCGCTCTTCAGTGATCTCTGGATCGAGATAGATGAAGCGAAACAGTTCTTCATAATACTCGGTCGCTTCCATTTGAGCGATGAGGGTGTCTAGGTCGGGGCGACCATTTTCACCGCTAAAACCCATTTCATTATGGTCTTGGATCGGTTGTGACTCCTGGGCCTCGTGGCTTGGCGCGCGTTCGTCCCAGAAGAAATTCTCTTCATCAGCAAACATCGTATTGATCAAGCGCATGGAATGCCGGCCGGTTTGTCCGCCTTCAACGCCCGTACTCACAATGCCCGGATCGCTGAATCCGAGGGACTGCACATGGCAGGTTGCGCAGGAGATAGTGCCATCGGTTGAGAGAGACGTATCGTAGAAGAGCACCCGGCCGAGCGTGGCCCCTGTGTTCGTAATCGGATTGCTGCCATCGTTTATCTTCGTGATGTAATCCGGAACGGTTTGGTTCGCGTAGTCTTCAAGATTTTCAAGATCGATCGCACCGTTAAACGTTGCGCTGATCGCGCTTTGGTCGACCGTCACATCGATTGTGAATGTGTCGCTCACACTTTCGCCATCTGGATCTGTGGCGGTGCAAGTGACCGTTACCGTTCCGGTCGAGTCCGGGCGACCTGAAATTTCGGTTCCGCTCAGAGAAAGACCTTTAGCGTCTGCGCCGAAGTCAGCGGTAATCGTGAGCGTATCATTGTCGGCATCCGCGAAGGTGCCGGATAGATCCAGACTGAAGTCAAATCCCACATTCGCAGCCTGGTCGGCGACCGCGGTGGATACAGTCGGCGCGCTATTGGTTGTTGTTGAGGTGGGGGGGGGTGTGGTCGGTGTCGTTGTCGACGAGCCTCCGCCGCCGCCACACGCCGCCACAAGGGTTACAGCGCTGATCGCGCCGATTAATTTCCGCATACTTTGTCTCCCTCAAGCGCCGAAACATTGACGCTTGAGGGATTAAGCGCACAGATTCGGTAAATCCGTCGCTGATTTATATGACTTTTTTGTCATGGCGCGCCGCTAATGCGGTAATTTGATCAATCATATTGTCTCGAGCGCAACCCTCTTTGCAGTATTGAAGCCTTCAACTGCGTTGAAACGGAAGTCGTGAAGCATGGGTCCAGTTTGGAAATCAGTCGGACCAATTTTGCTTCTCCAGCTGATTGTGACCTTCGTTTACTTGGCTTGGCCACTGATCTCGCGAGGTATCGAGATGGTTGGGCGTGTATTGGGGCGCTATGTTCCGGTGCCCGAGACAGATCACGTCCATCCAAAGCAGCCAAAACAGCCATTTCGCGGTAAATGGCGAGAAGCCGCCTATTCTAGAGAACGAACAGGTCAGGAGCGACAAGAGCGACAAGAGCGTCCAGAACCACCTGCGTCGCCACCCAGTCAGCGGGAACTCTATTTGCGCGAACTTGGTTTGAGCAAACCTGTCTCAAACACTCAGCTCAAGAAGACCTATCGAAAGCTCGCTAAGACCTACCATCCAGATCAGTTCGCGGCTGCACATCATTCATCCATCGACCGCGAGAACGCGGCCGAGAAGATGCTAGCTATCAATGAGGCTTATGACTGGCTCGTAGCCAATCCGACAGTCTAATCAAATTTCCTGATTGTAGGCGCCGATTTCAGGATATTTTGCGAGGCGTGGTTTCACCTCTTCGCGGAACAGCGCGACCATATCTTCCTGAGAGCGCATGCTTTCCACCACAACAGCGAATTCTGGCTTGTTCGAGCTTGCGCGGGCAAGGACCCAGGAGCCATCTTCCAGCGTCACACGCGCGCCGTTCACTGTGTTCACGTCGACAACTTTGCGGCCAAGGATCTCTGTGCCGAGCAGGCCTTTATATTCTTCGACGATGCGCTCGATGACCTCATACTTCACCTCGTCGGCGCAATGCGGAGACATGGTGAGTGACGTGAACGCGGTTCCAAGCTCGCCTTTCAGGTCAGCCATGGTTTTATCCGGATTGCGGTCGAGCATTTCCAAAATGGCCTTCGCGGCGATCAGTCCGTCATCATAGCCAAGACCAATTGGCGGGCGGAAGAAGAAGTGTCCTGACTTCTCAAACCCTGCCAAAGCGTCGAGGTCAGTGGTCCGGCGCTTAATGTAGGAGTGGCCGGTTTTGTAATAGTCGACCGTCGACCCGTTCGCTTCAAGAACTGGATCGGTTTTGTAGAGGCCGGTTGATTTTACATCGACGACAAATTTGGCCCCTGGATATTCTTTTGAGAGGTCCCGGGCGAGCATCAAGCCGATCTTATCTGCAAAGATCTCATCGCCGGTATTGTCGATCACGCCGCAGCGATCGCCGTCGCCGTCAAATCCAAGCGCGATATCGGCGCCGTGCTCTTTAACCGCGGCAGACATGGCGTGCAGCATGGCGGCGTCTTCTGGGTTCGGATTGTATTTCGGGAAGGTGTTGTCGAGATTACAATCCATCTCGATGACCTCAACGCCCATTTTGCGAAGGGCGTCAGGCGCGAACGCACCCGCTGTCCCGTTTCCGCAGGCCGCAATCACTTTGAGCGGGCGTTTGATCGAGACGCCCTCAGCGACAGAATTGATGTATTTCTCGCGGATATCGTCGACACGGAAGTGCCCGCCACCGGCGCGAGGTTGGAAGTCGCCGTTCAGAACGATCTCTTTCAGGCGGCCCATTTCATCTGGCCCGAATGTAAGAGGACGGTTGGCGCCCATTTTAACGCCGGTCCAGCCGTTTTCGTTGTGGCTTGCTGTGACCATGGCGCAGCACGCGCAATCGAGCTCGAACTGGCTCCAATAGACCATGGGTGAGAGCGCAAGGCCCACGTCCAGAACTTCGCATCCGCCCTGAACCATACCGAGTATAAGTGCATTCTTGATCGGCTGACTGATCGAACGGAAATCGTGTCCTGTCACGACTTTTGGCTCGACGCCGAGCTCATGGAAGAGCGTTGCCATACCAAGGCCGAGCGCTTGAACCCCTGTGAGGTTTAGCTCAGGCGCTTTTTCATGACCAATGCCGTTAAACCACCAGCGGGCATCATACTCGCGGAAGCCTGTTGGCTTTACGAGTGGCAGAATTTCAAAGTCGAGCGTGTTCGGTGCGATGTCCGCGCGCGGTTTGGGCAGCATTTGGTACGTCCTGATAATTAATTTCCCCAAAGGGCGTTGAGCAGACTGTGTAGCAATAAGCAAGCCAAAGAAAATTTAATATTGCCTATCGTATATAGAATACTATTTCGCTTCCCGACGGGGGAGAAGCCCTCCGTATTATGCAAGGAGTTGAGTATGACACTCATTAAATCAGGCGCTGCTATTGCAGCAGGTTTGTTGATCGTGGGCGTAGCGTCCGCGCAGGAATACTATGTTGGCGGGTCAATCGGTATCGCTCAGCAAAATGACAGCGATAATTCTGGTTCGACCGGGGCCTTCACGACCGGAAACCTTGGTGACGGTAGCACGTTGGATGTGGCTGCAGGCACACCTTATGGTTGGTCGACTGAGTTTGATAGCGGAACGGCCGTCTCTGGTGAGTTTGGCGCGCGCTATGGCAGCGGCCTTCGGGCCGGCGTCGAAATCGTCTACAGCCAGTCTGACGTTGATACGCACACTGGCGTTACCTTGGGTGGCGGAAGCATTGACGGCGTCGATGCCGCTGCAATCGCAAGCTCAGCTGACCCACTTGGCGTGACGGTCGCACAGGTCGTTGCAGACGGCCGCGGTGACATCACGAATACGGGCGTGTTCTTCAACGGCTATTATGACTTCAACCAGCAAGGCGCACTTCAGCCATATGTTGGCGCAGGTATTGGTTATGTCGACGTGGACGTATCCTACCAGCCATCTGGCATTACGGTGATCGATGATAGCGAAGGTAAATTCGGCTATCAGATCAAAGCGGGCGCCACCTGGAAGCTACAAAACCAGTGGGAAGTGTTCGGTGAGTATGCCTACCGTGCAACTGAAGACATCGAGCTCGATAATCAGCTCTTCCCAGGCACGCTGGACATCGAGAACACACAGAACGTCTTCTCAATCGGGGCACGTTATCGCTTCGGCGGCTAAACGTCTTCGATCTTGAGGAGGAGGAAGCCCGCCGGTTTTTCTGGCGGGCTTTTTATTGGTTTTGTACGCTGCCAAAAGTTTTCTGCGCCAAAAAACTGAGCGACAAGACGGTGATCGACATGAGAAGGGCGAGTGATGCATTGCCCGTCCAGCCAAATTGATCGTAGGCGCTGGTGCCTGCCCAGCTGGCGAGCCCGCCGCCGACAAACATGAACACGATATAGATTGTCATCAGGCGCGTGCGGACTTCTGGGGGTTCATTCAAGAACGTCATCCGCCCTGTCACATCAATCACCGGCCCAAAGACATTGGTGATCAGGATCGGAATCATCAGCAGCCATAAATTATGCCCGAAGAAAAAGAACAGACTCACCCCGATCAGCTGGAAGGTTGCCACATAAAGACGGGCTTTACGCGCACCAATCCTATCCGCCCAAGCACCAAAGCGCGGCGTGGTCACCAAGTTCACAATCGCAAAGAGTGCGAGATAGCCGACCGTATCCACGCCAAAACCCATTTCAGGACTGGTCAAATGCAAGCCCAGACCCAGCCAAATCGAAATGAAAATCCCGAAGTTCAGCCCCTGAATAATTCCGGACAGAACCATCTCTGGGAACCGACCGAACATTGGGATCATGGAGAAGATCAGCTTCAGATAAGATGCGCCATCTTCGGTCGCGGTCGCTTGCTCGCGCTTATCCATGCTGAACGGCAGGATGATCGCTACCAAGAACATCAAGCCTGTCGCGATATAGTACACCGTGCGCCAACCAAAGTATTCAGCGATGACACCTGCACCAGCCCGCGCGGATAAGATCCCCGCGATGATGCCTGTGGTGAGGATCGCAGTGACTTTCCCAAGCTCACTCGGATCAACGCGTTTCGAGGCATAGGTTGGGAGCAGGTATGGCGCAATAGTCACGAATCCGAGCACGGTCGACCCGATCAGAAATAATCGAAAATCTGAGGCGAAGGTCATCACCGCGATAGACACAAACTGCCCAGCGACGAAGATCGCCGTGAGCGTTCGGTTGCTATAACGATCGCCGAGCGGCAGCAGCAGAAAGATCCCAAGTGCCAGGGCCAATTGGTTGAGGGCCGGGACGAGGCCGATTGTCGATGAACTGACTTGGAAGTCTGCAGCCACCCGCGCAATGATCGGATGGATGTAATAAGCATTGGCCGTGACCACAGCCGAGGCAAGCGTCAAGATCCAGACTTGGCGAGGGCTTAAACGTTGCGGTTCGGAGGTGGGCGCAGCTGACACAAGGGTGAGTTTAGAGTGTGCTCGTCAGGTCTGAAAAGGCTGCCGCGACGCTAATCCACCTCGCTTATAAGAAAGCGCGCCATCCACTGCCCGGTCTGATCATTGTCGATCGGTTCTGAAAAACTGGCTTCCGCGGCCTCGACCATCGGGACGGGCAGTCTTGTCCCTTTTCGCACGCCATAAAGCGCGCACGAAAACCCGGAACTAAACTCAGGGTGTCCTTGAAAGCTGATTGCTTTGGCCTCCGGATAGGCGAGCGCTGCATATTCACAGAAGTCACTCCTTGCGGTACGGACCGCGCCAGGCGGTAGGCTGAGCACTTGATCCTGATGGCTGACGCCCAGGCTGAACTGGGCAGGCGGCTGTTGCCCCATCCAAGCTTGCGGCGCTTCAATATCATAGACGTGGCGCCCGATGCCCCAGCCTTTGTCTGATTTCGCAACCTCTGCGCCGAGTGCGTTCGCAATCGCTTGATGTCCAAAGCAGATGCCGATTTGGGGTGTTCGAACAGCGGCGGCATCGCGGATGAATGTCATCAAGGGTGTCATCCAAGGAAAGTCGTCATATACGCCCGCGGCTGAGCCTGTGATTAGGATCGCGTCTAAGTCTTTCGGATCCGGCAGTGCCTCGCCGGAGGACAGCGCAACACTCTCAAATGTCCAGCCGTTGAGGTGCGGCTCTAACAGGTCTCGGAACAT
>JBCBGS010000026.1:0-22738 GCA_038526515.1 Pseudomonadota bacterium
TTCTGTCTTGGGGAGAAGGCCTCTCTCAGGATGATGTTGACGGAAATTTGGAATGGTACTCCGGCACCTTGAAACGCGGCATGACGAGTCCACGCGGGATTTGCATCATGCAGGTCTTCAATCACCAGACCCATCATCGCGGGCAAGTTCATGCGATGCTCACCGCAGCGGGTGCGAGCCCGGAAGATACCGACATTCCGTTTATGCCGGACGCCTACCTTTAGACGCCGAGCACATCGCTCATATCGTACAGGCCGGGAGGTTGCGCCGCGATCCATTCTGCGGCTTTGATCGCGCCGTATGCAAAGACCGCGCGGTCCAAGGCCGTGTGGCGCAAAGATAGGATTTCCATCTCTGAGGCGTACGTGACTTCATGATCGCCGATAACACCGCCGCTGCGACGCATCGAGAAACCAATCTCGCCTGCAACCCGCTTCGCGTCAGCTCCATCATATGGCGCAGCACGTACCTCGTTCAAGGGCTTTGAGCGTCCTGCGGCAGCCGCAGCCCCAAGCATCAAAGCAGTTCCGGACGGCGCATCGACTTTGTGCCGATGATGCGTTTCCAAGACTTCGATATCCCAATCTTCGCCAAGGCGAGACGCTGCTTGTTTCACGAGCGCCTCAAGCAGGTTGACGCCCAACGAAAAGTTTCCTGCCTTTACGATCGCGGCGGAGCTGGATGCTACTTTAATTTGCTGCTCTTCCGCGTCCGAGAAGCCTGTCGTACCGATTACAAAAGCGGGGGCGGCTGATGCTGACAAAGCAGCTAAGGTCGCCGCAGGTACGGTGAAATCGACCCAAACGCTCGCGTCCCGAGCAGCGATCGCAACATCATCTGTCACCACAGCTCCAGTTGGCTCTAATCCACCCAGCAGACCTAAATCTTTGCCAATCTGTTCAGACCCTGGGGCTTCGCTGCCACCTGAGACCACATGGCCAGCTTTAAGGGCGGCGCTAATCAATTGGCGACCCATACGTCCGGCACTCCCGGCAATCGCAATGTTCAATTTCGTCGTCATGCCCGCCTTATACAGAGCTTCGTCCCGCTGACCATATCCAAGTCCCGTTTTGGGCAAGCGGCTGGGCTGTGTTAAGCATTACAAAGACAAGCCGGATCAACGGCGAATGGAGGGTATCGATGATCAAGTTTACTTTATTGAGTGTGACTGCCGCGCTTTGTCTCGGCTTACCTGCGATGACGCAGACTTTCAGCCACTCACACGGGTCTAAAGGTCATCATACTCACGACATCACCACCTACACGGTCACAGGATCATGTTGCTGCCCGAGCCATCGAACAACAGAGTTACATGAGGCAGCGCATCAGACCACGCGGACCTATGTCAGACGATATACGCATCCGACCGTAGAGCGACGAACATATACCCGGATCGTCGAACCATATGCGGGACACAGCCATTCGCGTTCTTATTCTTCACATCAAACCCACCATAGCCACCACTTAGCCGAGCATCACTCTTCCCATTCGCAGCATCAGCACCACTCAGTGCTCAGCCATCACGAACGGCGCGAGCGAGATTATGCTCTCGCCGGAGATGGTCATTCAGACCGCGCACACGCTTGGGCGCACTATGATCGAAAGTGGCGATCTCGTACGAACGATAAACGCCACTAGGCATCCATCGCTGGCCCTGCTAAGGCCGCGCGCATGTATCAGATATCTGCTCGGGGCCCTCGTGCGGCCGTTGAAACCGCTTGGGACACGCTTGCCTGGACCGACCCATCTCCGGCTGGTGCGGTGGACGCCAAAGAAGACACGCGACTGACCTGGCGCCTCGACGCGTACGCAGAAACCCGCGAGGACGCTGAAGCGAGCGCGGCGCTCATCAACGAGGTTGCACCCGAGCTTAACCCTGTCATCGAAGCCTTAGAGGACCGCGATTGGGTCACTTTATCCCTTGAAGGTTTGCCACCCGTTCGGGCCGGGCGTTTCATCGTGGCGGGCAGTCACGCGCTCACCCAAACCGCACCAGGCAAAACTGACATTCTGATTGAGGCGGGTCCGGCATTCGGGACCGGTCACCACGGCACAACACTCGGCTGCTTGCTCGGTTACGAGCATGTTCTAAAAACAGGGGCACCGAATAAGGTTCTAGATGTTGGAACTGGATCTGGTGTGCTGGCGATTGCGGCGATCAAAACAGGTGCTCAACGCGCCATCGGGACGGAGATCGACGCTCAAAGCGTAGCTGTCGCAAACGAGAACGCCCGGAAGAACAACGTCTCCAATCGCTTCACCACATACCACACGCGCGGCGCCACAAATCAGATCATTCAATCCACAGCGCCATATGATTTGATTTTTGCGAACATTCTCGCAGGCCCCCTCACCCGGCTCTCGCCGAAATTGGTGCCGCTTTTAAAGACCGATGGTCATATCATCTTGTCAGGCCTACTTACCCGCCAAGAACCATTAGTCCGCGCCGCCTATACGGGACGCGGACTAAATTTGGTCAAACGCATCCGGAGAGACGGATGGTCAACATTGGTTTTGCAACGTCGGTCTTAGTGCGAAAGACGGCGTGCGTGGCGCGCTGAGCGCTGTGCGAGAAGCCGTGGTTTAGACGCGACAAGGTCGTCTTCGCTGACCGCGACTGTAATCCCATTGTTTGGTGTGATCTCTTGAACATTGCGAGAAACACTTGGGAAAAATGCTTGGAGCCCGGTATAGCCGCGCAGAATACTATGGGTTTTCATTGTTTTAGTCCTGGGAGGTATTTTTTTATTGTGACTGCTATATAGGTGCATATGGTTGCAAAAGAATATACAAATTCGTGAACTTTCATGCATCGACGCATAGCTCAGTTTCATCTTTGCACCGCGGCTCAATCAGGACTATTCACACTCCATGAAACAGAATTTTGACGTTAAAGGCGGCCCTCAAATCGGTCGCGAGAATCTTCCAAAACTGCGCGCGGAAATGCAGCGCCAGGATCTTGATGGCTTCTACGTCCCACATGAGGACGAGTATCAGAACGAATATCTGCCTGATGCCAATGAACGCTTGGCTTGGGTCAGCGGGTTTACCGGCTCCTTTGGCTCGGCGATGATCTTGATGGATCGCGCTGCACTGTTCGCTGATGGGCGCTATACGATTCAGGCCGCTGATCAAACGGATCATGATCTCTTTGAGCGCGTTCACGTCCCGGATCCAGGCCCGTTCGGATGGCTCGCTGCACAGGATCTCTCTGGAAAAGTCCTCGGCTACGATGCAGCGTTGATGACCCCTAATGATGTTGCAGCGTTTGAAGCGGCCGCCACGAAGGCTGGCGCCTCAATCAAGTCCGTCACCAGCAATCCGGTCGATCTGGCGTGGTCCGACCGTCCCGCCCAACCCCTCGAACTTATTCATCCGCACGGTCTCGAGTTCGCGGGTCAAAGCTCTACTGAAAAGCGCGCGGGTATCGGAAAAGCCCTAGAGGAAAGTGGTGCGGACTCTGTTGTCATCACGGCCCCTGCAAGCATCGCCTGGCTGTTCAACATTCGCGGCGGCGATGTTGCCTGCTCCCCCCTGCCACTGGCCCGCGCAATCGTCCGCTCTGATGGAAGTGCCACACTGTTTGCGGATCCTGCCAAGGAAAGCGAAGGTTTACGCGAACATCTCGGTAATGAGGTGACCCTGGCGCCCATCGATGCGTTGCCAGAGGCCTTGAAAGAAATGGGCGATCAGAACGTAAGTCTGGACCCCGCTTTGGCATCTGCTTGGTTCTTCCAGGTCCTCGAAGCTGCAGGTGCGACACTAATCAAAGAAGCAGATCCCGTTCAGCTGCCAAAAGCTTGCAAGAATGCGGCAGAACTTGCCGGTACAGCTGCAGCACATAGACGTGACGGCGTTGCGGTAACCCGCTTCCTCCATTGGCTCGATACAGAGGCGCAATCTGGCACCTACACTGAGATTGATGCCGCCTTGAAACTGCTGGATTTCCGCACCGTGGACACGAGCATGAAGGACATGTCCTTCGAGACCATTTCTGGGGCGGGACCAAACGGCGCCTTGCCGCATTATCGCGTCTCCTCCGCATCCAACCGCACGCTGGAGCGCGGCTCTCTCTATCTGGTCGATAGCGGCGGCCAGTACCCAGATGGCACCACAGACATCACGCGAACCGTTGCAATCGGTGATCCATCCGACGATATGCGCCGCCATTACACGCTGGTCCTCAAAGGGCATATCGCTCTAGATCGTGTGCGCTATCCCGAAGGAACGACAGGGACGCATCTCGATACGCTGGCGCGCCATGCCATGTGGCAAGCAGGCCTCGATTATGATCATGGAACAGGCCACGGCGTCGGCGTCTATCTGGGTGTTCATGAGGGGCCGCAACGTATCGCAAAAGCTTGGAACGCAATCCCGCTTATGCCCGGCATGATCGTTTCTAACGAGCCAGGCTTCTATAAAGAAGGCGCCTACGGGATTCGGATCGAAAATCTGCAATACGTCACGCCCGCAGAAGAGATCGAAGGCGGTGATCGTGCAATGCTGGGCTTTGAATGCCTGACCTTTGCGCCCCTCGCGCGTGCGTTGATTGATACGGATCTTTTGACAACCGAAGAACGTGACTGGGTTGATGATTATCACCAACGTGTTCTCACGGAAATTGGACCATTGATTGATGATGATGCTGCCAAATGGATGAAGGACGCCTGTCAGCCGCTTTAGAGCCCGCTGACAAGATCAATCCACTCCGCTTCGGTCATCACGGTAACGCCGAGATCTTGGGCTTTTTTGAGCTTGGATCCGGCGCCCGGCCCGGCGACCAATATATCGGTTCGCCCTGATACAGATCCGGACACTTTCGCACCAAGCGATGTTGCTCGCGCTTTTGCCTCATCGCGAGTCATCGCTTCCAGTGTGCCGGTGAACACGACCGTTTTTCCAGCAACCGGACTTTCGCTCGCTGGCGCTTCTCCATCTTGAATGTCCAGCTCTTGGATGAGCTCGGCCATCATATCCTGATTGTGCGGCTCTGAAGCGAAGGCTTTGAGAGCGCCTACGGCAGCTCCGCCGACGCCATCAATAGAGGTAAGCGCTTGCTCGGCCTCGCCTTCTGGAGTGTCGCGCGCCGCTTCAACGGCGTTCCAAAACTCAGACCATTTCACGAATGTTCTTGAGAACAGATCAGATGTCGTCTGCCCGACATGGCGAATTCCTAACCCGTTCAAGAAACGGGCGAAAGGCGCTTTCCGGCGCTCATCTATCGCCGAAAATAACTTAGAGGCTGAGACACTGCCAAACCCTTCCCACTCGGAGAGCGGCGGGTAGCCCGCAGCCTCAATACGGGCAGGAAGCTGGAATATATGCTGGGGTGCGCTGACGATGCCGCGCTCGTAAAACAGCTCGATCTGCTTCGCGCCGATCCCATCAATATCGAGCGCTTTACGCGAGACAAAGTGCTTAAGGCGCTCAATCGCTTGGGCCGGACAGATTAATCCGCCCGTACAGCGCCGTCGAACATCGGTCTTGCCTTTATCGTCAATCTCGCGAACGGCGGCCGATCCGCATTCAGGGCAGACTTCGGGCATTTGGAACGGGTCTTCGCGGCCTGGCCGATCTGGATCAAGCACTCTGAGAACTTGCGGGATCACATCCCCTGCTCGCTGGATTTCAACTTGATCTCCAACCCGTACATCCAGACGTTCAATCTCTTCCTCATTGTGTAGGGTCGCATTCGAGACAACCACACCCCCCACCGTGATCGGCTTTAATCGTGCAACAGGTGTGAGAGAGCCGGTGCGGCCGACTTGAATGTCGATCACTTCCAAGACGGTGACCGCTTTTTCAGCGGGAAATTTATGAGCGATTGCCCAACGCGGAAACCGGCTAACTTTGCCTAGACGCTGCTGCCAATCCAGCCGGTTCACTTTATAGACGACACCATCAATATCGTAGCCGAGGCCGGCACGCCGATCGATCATGTCGCGATACGCCTCAATCAAGCCTTCAACTTGATTATGGGCTTTAAAAAGCTCGTTTGTATCAAAGCCCCATTCGCTCAGCGCCGTTACAGCTTCGACCTGAGTTTCTGCGAAGGGTTTGGAGACTTCACCCCATGCATAAGCGAAGAATTTGAGCGGACGCTGCGCCGTCACTTTGGGATCTTTTTGCCGCAGACTTCCAGCAGCAGCATTCCGAGGGTTCATGTACAGTTTGCGTCCTGCAGCTTCCTCGACTGCGTTGAGCGCTGCGAACGCTTCATCGCTCATATAAACTTCGCCGCGTATTTCGATGCGAGAAGGCCAGCCTTCCCCCTGCAACACTTCAGGGACGTCACCCAAGGTCCTGGCATTGGCCGTCACGTCTTCGCCAACTTGGCCATCGCCGCGCGTCGCGGCCTTTTCAAGTCGTCCATCTTGATAGGTCAGACTGAGCGAGAGCCCGTCAATTTTTGGCTCAGCTGTGATCTCCAGAGGTTCCTCGCTTTCGAGGCCAAGAAACCGACGAATTCGATCCGCAAAGTCTTGGACATCTTCATCCGTGAACGCATTATCCAGCGAGAGCATCGGCACGCCATGCTCAATCTTCCCGAATCCGTCGCTGACGGCACCTGACACTTTATCACTCGGGCTATCGGAGCGTTTCAGCTCGGGAAACCGAGCTTCAATTGCGAGGTTGCGCTGTCGGAGGGCATCATATTCCGCATCGGTGAGATGCGGGGCATCTTCGCCAAAATAGGCTGCGTCTGCGAGTTTGATTTCAGTGACCAGTCTCGCAAGTTCTTTGCGAGCCTGGTCTTCGGTGAGGGCCTCAACCGCTATCTCATCATTCATGCCGCCTCCAGCAATTTCAATGCGGCGGCGCGCGCCTCATTGGTAATGCTGGAGCCTGACAACATTCGCGCAATTTCTTCAAGCCGTTGGCCATCATCTAATTGTGCAACATGTGTGAAAACTTGATCTTCTGCGTTCAGCTCTTTCATCACGCGCCATTGGCGCGTCGCGGCTGAGGCCACCTGCGGACTGTGTGTCACGGCGAAGACTTGTCGATCTTTCGCAAGCTCGCCCAATCGCTCTCCAATCGCGGCGGCGACGGCGCCGCCAACCCCTTGATCTGCCTCATCAAAGATCAGTGTGCAGGCGCGTCCTGATTCGCTGAGGGCGCACTTCAAGGCCAGTGAGAAGCGCGCCAGTTCACCGCCAGAGGCGATGGCTTTAAGCGGGCCGAAATTGGCGCCAGGGTTGGTTTGAACCTCAAAGGCTGCGCGCTCTAGGCCGCGGGCGCCGCTATCATCTTCCCCGATCGGCGAAAATGCGACGCGAACCCGGACCCGTTCTAAATGTAAGGGCGCCAATTGAGCTTGAATATCTTGTTCGAGTTCGCTGGCTTTTTGCTTCCGGCTTTGGCTCAGCGCCTCCGCTACAGATCTCCAAGCCGCGTGGGTTTCAGCCTCCACCCGTGCTGCGTTTTCAAACGCCTCGGCATCAGAATCACATAGTGCCAGTTCAGCTTGGAAGCGTTGCAATGTATCGGCCAATAGCTCTGGTTGGCTGTCATACTTGCGAGCCAAGGCCCGCAGCGCGAAGAGGCGTTCTTCAACGGCCGCGAGCTGTGTCGCATCATGTGCCGCGTACTGAGACAGGGTCGACACGCATGATTGGGCTTCCGCAAGCTCGATCAACGTTCGCTCCAACGCATCAGACGCGCCACCGGCCACATCCGGCAGTTTATCGTCGAGGGTCTCCAGACCTGGAATACGGACAATTCTATCGACCGCTTTGGCGGCGCGCATCAACGCGTCTTCGAGTTTCGGATCGGCGAGCGCCTTGGTTGATTCGCTAACCGCATCCGTAATCCGCTCTGATTGAAGCAAAGCCCCGCGCCGCGTAGTCAGCACCTCAAGCTCCCCCTGCTCAGGTGCCATGCTTGAGAGCTCTTCCACCGCAAAGGTCAGCCATTCTTGTCGTTCTTTCGCGGATTGAACGTCAGCCTCTAACTGCTGGCGCGCGGCTCTCGCCGTTTCGAATGCAGACCAGGTTTCCCGGCAGACATCAGTTTGCGCTTCCAGGCCTCCATATGTGTCAAGGAGCTCCAAGTGCGTTGAGGGGCGCATCAATGCGGAAGCCGCGTGCTGGCCATGAATTTCGACAAGGACTTCCGCCAGTTCAGACAGAACGGACGCGGCGACTGATTGCGAATTTACAAATGCGCGAGACGGCCCGCTTCGAGAGACAGTCCGCCTCAAGATTAGCATTTCGTCGGGTCTGTGCGCGATGCTGTGACACTGCAATATGTCCCATGCCGGATGCTCCGGCGGCAGTGAAAATTCTGCGGTGATATTCGCCTGCTCAGCGCCAACACGGACTTGTTTCCGGTCAGCGGGGCTTCCCATAACTAGCCCTAGAGCATCTAAAATGATCGATTTGCCTGCTCCGGTCTCGCCAGTCAGGGCTGTAAATCCATTAGCCGCCTCAAGATCGAGGCGATCAATTAGAACGAATGATTGAATCGAAAGCGCATATAACATGCGCCCTTATTATCAAAAGAACAAAATGTGAACAAGTGCTATTTTCCGCCGGGGATAAGGCGTTGTAGCCACGTCCTTTTTTGCTCTTCCGTTGCGCCTTCAGGGTCGAGCCCTTGCCCACTCAGGAGTCGATACGAATACTCGTACCAAACACTATCTGGGAAATTATAGCCGAGCACGGCCCCGGCAGCGAGCGCCTCTTGCTTTAGCCCAGTTGATAGATAGACCTCGACGAGACGGTGAAGCGCCTCAGGCGTGTGACTTGTGGTCTCATAGTCGCTGACAACGGTCCGGAAACGGTTGATCGCCGAGAGGTGCTGATTGCGACGCAGGTACCAGCGTCCGATCTCCATCTCTTTGCCGGCGAGCTGGTCACTCACCATGTCGAGCTTGATCGTCGCGTCGCGCGCATAGTCTGACTCAGGATAACGTCGGACGACGTCGAGTAGTGCGTCGCGCGCAAGCTCGGTCGTCTTCTGATCACGGCCAACATCCATGATCTGATCAAAATAGCTCACGGCAATCAGGTAATAAGCATACGACGCCCCCTGCCCGGCAGGATTGAGTGACAAATAGCGCTGAGATGTTGTGATCGCCTCATCGTAAGCGCGTGATTCGTACGAAGCGAACGCTGACATCAACGAAGAACGACGAGCCCATTCAGAGTAAGGGTGCTGGCGCTCAACTTCATTGAACAGCAAAATCGCTTGATCGAAATCGCGACTATCGAGCTCTTCAACGGCGCGCGCATATAACTGCTCAACCGGACGCTCGACATAAGCCAGTTCTTGGCGGCGATTTGAGTTTTGGCAGGCTGTAATTGCTAGCGTTGAGGCCATTGTCGCAATCAAAGCGAAGTGTACTTTACGCATGAGAAAAAGCGCCCATTGTTGGTTTGGCGCCAGTTTCCCCACGAGGCGAAATTTGTAAAGTGCGCCACTGTGCCCAGACACCGATTGTGAACGCGTTTTACACACTTGTCACAAAGCACAATCGACCTAGTTCTGTATCTGAGATGGTATGCACTATTCCGTGCCGCCACGCGAGAACGCTATGACAGACCTTGAAAAAACCTACCTGACAGCGAGTGAAGTTGATCGACTTGTTGGTGACCGAATTCGTCGGCGTAGAATACTTATGGGCTTAACGCAGGACCAACTCGGTGAGTCGCTCGGCATCTCATATCAACAAATCCAAAAGTATGAGACCGGCGCCAACCGGGTCAGTGCAGGCCGATTATACCTCATTGCTTCGCGCCTCGAGGTCTCTCCCGGCTGGTTCTTTGATCCTGTAAAATCAGATGCCTCGAGCGAGGACTTTGATGAATTGGGGTCGTCTCGGCTTCTGATGGAATTTGTCCGCAGCTTTGCCCGTATAAAGGACGAACGCCTGAAGGGTGTATTGGTCTCACTTGTTCGCGCTATGGCGGATGAAGAGGCTGAGTCTGACACCCCCATCGCGGGCAATGGCGCGCACGAAGACTCCGTATC
Organism: Pseudomonadota bacterium; assembly: GCA_038526515.1. Lineage (GTDB taxonomy): Bacteria > Pseudomonadota > Alphaproteobacteria > Caulobacterales > Hyphomonadaceae > Henriciella. The sequence continues at coordinate 9,976 of JBCBGS010000026.1, forward strand.
GATTCGGTAGAGCCGCGCTCAATTCAATCACGCGTGCCGCCCGTATTTCCCTGCGAAATATGAAAAAGGGAGGTCAAAAAGACCTCCCCTCTACACTCTACGCGATACTCTACTGTTCGCTGTCATACTGGAAATACGAGGATTAGGAAACCCGTACAAACCAGCATGACGAAAACGTAAAGCTTAGCCAGTCACAGTCTTCGCGAGGGCACGAGCTTGTGCCTTCCAGTTATCGCGAGTCATGCGGCCTGGGAAGCGTAACATCCCTTCGAGTGATTCCATTTGTGCTTTGCGAAGCTTCGCAATCTGCCAGAAGTGGTAGATCCCAGCATCGTTCAAGCGTTGCTCAAGCACAGCGCCGACACCTTTGATCAATTTCAGGTCGTCGACTTTACCGAAAGGCTTCGCGATACCGCCCTTCTCGTCCGTCACGGGCGCAGTTGCAGCTTTAGGAGCTGGTTTTGCTTTCGCCGCCTTTGGAGCAGCTTTGGCGGCTTTAGGGGCTGCCTTCGCTTTGGCTTTCGCTTTTTTAGACTTCTTTGCTTTTTTGGTTTTGCCACCAACAGAAGCAATTTCTTCGCTCAAACGCTCAACACGGGCTTTGACTTTGTCATCAGCGCCGTCTGCGTTGGCACGAAGATCAGCAACTTGCTCTTCGAGCTCATCGAGCTTGCTGTGCAGTTTTTCTGCTTTTTTGGATTTCAATGAGAACTGTTTGATGCCGAGCGCTTCACGCATGCGTTCCATGCGAGCTTCAAGACGCTCGCGTTGGTCAGCCTGAAACTTTGAAACAACTTCAGTCGCCTCACCGGTTGCTTCCGCAACACGACCGCGAACCTTGGCTGCTTCTTCAGCGACACGGTTCATTTGCTCAGTCATGCGAGAGATCGCTGTGTTAGAAGAGAGACGCGCACGAACGTCGCTTTCAATCTCTTCACCGCGAGCAACCAGATCTTCAAACAGGACTTCGCCCTGGCCGCTGACTTTGCCAACGCCTTCAGAAGCGACGTCATAGGCTTTGCCGTAGGCGCCAACGCCTGCGAGCCAAATTTTGTGAGCGACGTCGAAACCTTTAGCTTCGATTGCTGCACCCATGAATTGCGCGCGGGCTTTCTTCTCAGCCTTTTTCGCTTTTTTGTCTTTCTTCGCCATGTCCCGGCTCCGTTGATTTTCGGGGAAAAGCCCATTGCTCTTCCTCATTGGGGCTCGAAATAGGAGACATGTCTAGAAAACGCATACTAATCCCTTCACGCCGCCGTTCGCGTTACGCGAGAATATTTGATTAGCCACACCCGTAAATTGAGCTACCATCTGTTTTATGAGGTGGGTCATACTTGCTTTGATCATGGCTTTCCCCGTTGCTCATGCGGAGGACGAGGCTCAGAGAATTGCTTTTTCTGAAGGGCGATATCACGAGGCTGTGCTGCTCTCCGCGACGGAGCCATCATCAGACAATCTGGCATTCTCCGCTCGCAGCCTCCTCGCGGAAGCGATCAGCGATCCTAACTACATGCCACCACCGCACCTCCTAGATGAAGCGGAGTCGAAAGCGCGCCAAGCGATCTCAATCACGCCCAACCATGTCGAGGCGCGCCTACAACTCGCCATCGCACTATCCTTAAAAGCGAGACCGCTCTCAAACCGTGAAGCGATGCGCAGCGGGTACGGGGCTGAAGCGAAGGCTTTGGTTGAAGCTGCGCTAGATGACGACCCTCACAACACTTACGCGCACGGATTTTTAGCCGTGTGGCACTTAGAAGTTCGACGCCGCGGCGGAGCGATTGGGGGCTCCGTGATGGGCGCTTCGATAAAAAGAGCGCACCACCACTATGAGGCAGCTATACTCTCTGCGCCCGATGACGCCTCTATTCATTGGCAATATGCCCGCGCCCTAACCGCGTTGAACGCTAAACGGCACCGCGAAGAGATTGCTATCAGTTTGGACGCCGCCTTAGGCTGCACCGCTGAGACACAGCTTGAAGCCGTCATGCAACAGCGAGCCAAGGCTTTGCGCGCGGTACTTGAGACCCAAAGCTCCAGGCGCGCTGAGAAAACCGCAGCGCAGATGCTCTAAGGCTTATTCAGCGGCGACAGCTTCCATCGCTTTGGCTTCCTCAAGGAATTTCTCAGCCTCAAGCGCTGCCATACATCCCATACCGGCTGCCGTAACCGCCTGACGATAGGTTTCGTCTGTGACATCACCCGCAGCGAATACACCTGGGATATTTGTGGCCGTCGAATCTGGCGCCGTGATCAGATATCCATTGTCGAGCATGTCGAGTTTGCCGACGAATAGCTCTGTTGAAGGCGCATGACCGATCGCGATGAACACCCCATGCACCGGCACGTCTTCAACGGCCCCCGTTTCGACATTCTTCAAACGTGCCGCCGTCACGCCAAGTGGGTTCTCATCACCAACAACTTCTTCGAGTGTCGTGTTCCAACGCACTTCAATCTTTGGATGATTGAGCAGACGGTGTTGCAAGATTTTCTCTGCGCGAAGGCTATCGCGGCGGTGAACCAGAATAACTTTTGAAGCGAAATTGGTCAGGAAAAGCGCCTCTTCAACCGCGGTATTCCCGCCCCCGACAACAACGACGTCTTTCTGACGATAGAAGAAGCCATCACAGGTCGCGCATGCTGATACACCAAAGCCTTGGAACTTTTGCTCGCTTGGAAGACCAAGCCATTTGGCCTGAGCCCCCGTCGAGATAATAACAGAATCAGCGGTGTAAATCGTACCGCTATCGCCGATCGCTTTGAAAGGACTTGAATCCAGGTCGACAGATGTGATGTGATCTTCAGCCAAGTTCGCGCCCATTTTAAGCGCGTGCTCCTTCATCTTTTCCATCAATTCCGGGCCCTGGATTTCTGCAAATCCAGGATAATTCTCGACCTCAGTGGTGATGGTAAGCTGTCCGCCCGGCTGCGAGCCAGCGACAACCAATGTGTCTCGCATCGCGCGTGCAGCATAGACCGCTGCCGTCCAGCCTGCTGGGCCAGAGCCGATAATCAAAATCTCAGTATGACGTGTGTCGCCAGCGGTATCCGCCATAACGCTCTCCATCTCCCGTTTCTCGGGTACAAATCTGTTCAGCGCTGGTTATGGGGATTCGCGCAGAGATAATAAAGAGGGTAAACGCCTCACAGGCGCGTGAAGCTGTGCTTAAGCCTCAACGCCCATTTCCCACGCCCAAACGCCATCGCCGCCACGCCACATTGCATACGTGACTGGCCCGTCCAATGAGGCTGTACTCATTAGGCGTCGCGCCCAGTCATCGCCAGGTGCCATATTGGCGGAATTCACGCCCCAAAGGAGCTGCGCTTGCCGCAACCGCTTTTGATCGAGAGAGCCGTATAAGATCGGCTGAGTGCCGCGAACACGAGAGAACTGCGCGAGGCGGAAGATATCTCCGGTGCGAAGCGCTAACGGCGTTTCATTACGTTGTGCGATTTCCATGACTGCGCTCGCCGTCGTGTCGACATCGTCAGACGCCTGACCACCGCCATCATATTGAACGAGCGCTTGGCGGTAATCATCCGCTTTCTCGACCGCCCGAATGATCCGGTTCATAATCGCGACGGCTGTCGCCGGATGACGACCAACAGCTGTTTCAGCGGAGAGCATTACAGCATCGACGCCTTGATAGACCGCCGTCGCCACATCACTCGCCTCAGCGCGCGTTGGAGCTGCGTTCTCAACCATGCTTTCCAGCATTTGGGTGGCAACGATGACTGGCTTCGCGGCATTACGCGCGACACGAACGATACGACGCTGGATGAGGGGGACTTCTTCGGGTGGGAACTCAACCCCTAGGTCACCGCGCGCGATCATAACGGCATCCGTTGCCTCGACGATGGCGTCCAAATTATCGATTGCGGCGGGCTTTTCGAGCTTAGCGACAATCATCGCCTGATCGCCGATGAGGTCTCGCGCTTCTTGAATATCCTCAACCGTCTGGACAAAAGAGAGCGCGATAATGTCGACGCCCATCTCTAGTGCGAACGCGAGGTCGCTGCGGTCTTTTTCCGAAAGCGCGGGAACTGGCAGGGCCTTACCCCGCACGGTAAACCCTTTGCGGTCCTTCAGAACGCCGGGCAGTTCAGATCGCACCTTCGGCGTATCACCGGCGCTGACAACCGTGAAAATAAGCAGTCCGTCATCGGCGAGGATTGTGTCGCCCTCTTCCAAGACGCCCAAGATCTCAGCTCTTGGAACCGGGATTGTGTTTGGCTGATCCGTCTCTGCCCCGACGACCAAATCATATTCGGCGCGCATCTCTAGCTTCAGAGCCCCGTCAGGAAACTTGCCCACGCGAATTTTCGGACCTTGCAAATCGGCGAGCACCGCTATTGGACGGCCGAGCAATTCCTCAGTCCTACGGATCGTGTCACAGGTTTGTTTGTGTTTCTCCTGCTCACCATGGCTGAAATTTAGCCGGAATACATCGACCCCTGCTTCAGCGAGTAATCGGATCGTACCCGGCGCCGAGCTACCGGGTCCAATGGTGGCCACGATTTTCGCGCATCGTCCTCTAACCCCGGCGGCCCGTCTGTTCATATCAGATCCCTTTGCCTAATTCTGCGGCTTCGCGGACCTTGGCCTCGATTCCGGCCCAATCGCCAGCTTCCATTTCGGCTGGGGACGCAATCCAGGTCCCACCAGCCGCAATCACGTTTGGAAGGCTCAGATAATCCTTCGCATTATGCGGTTTGACGCCGCCCGTTGGCATAAAATCAATATGCGGCAATGGCCCAGCTAGCGACTTCAAGAAGTTGGCTCCGCCAGACGCTTCGGCGGGGAAGAATTTAAGCACGCCATAGCCTTCTTCGAAGCGTGCCATCGCCTCACTTGCGGTCGCGACCCCCGGCAGGATCACGCCATCATGATAGGCAAGTGCTTTAAGGAGCTCTGGCCCGGCACCTGGTGAGACAAGGAAGTCTGCGCCAGCTTTGAGGGCGGCATCGACATCGCCTTCGGAGCAGATCGTACCTGCCCCAACAACCAGGCTAGGCTCGGCGGCTTTCATCTCAGTGATCACCTCGAGCGCGACGGGCGTGCGAAGCGTGACTTCAGCACTGCGAAGGCCGCCTTTGATCAGCGCAGACGCCAAGGGCGCGGCATGCGCGACTTCGGTCACGGTTAGGACTGGAACGATGGGAGCGCCATGCAGCGCCTCGCGAAAGCTTGCGAGATTAATCATGCGTCGAGATCCTCATCAAAATGTAGCGCTGCTGCCCCGATAAGGGCCGCCTCGCCTTGCATCAATAAACGTATCGGAATGGGTTCCATGTAATGACTCATGGGTCCGCGCTGGAAGAAGCGGGACAAGGCAGCAGGAGTCGCGAGCCAATCCACCAAACGCTCTGCCACGCCCCCGGTAATCACAACACCGCCTCTTGTACCGTTGATAAGCGCTGCATCCCCTAAAGCGTCGAGCGTCGCGCCCGCGCGGATCTCACAAATATCTTTCGAGATTTGATCCCCTGCCTGTGCGCGCTGCATGATTTCCGCCGGTGTGGTTCGTACCCAAGCAACGCCATCAATATCGCAAAGCGCTTCGTGCACTGCATCCAAGCCTGATCCAGACAAGACGAGCTCTTTTGAGACATAACCGTGTCGCTGTTGGAGGCGCTTAGTGAGCTCCCATTCGCGATCTGAACGCGGCGCGAATGCGGCGTGACCACCCTCGCCTGTCATCACACGCCATCCTCGCTCCCCCTCTGGAAGAAGCGTCGCCATGCCAAGTCCTGTGCCAGGTCCTGCCACGAGAATTGGAGAGCGTTCATCTGGCGTTCGGCCCGGATTCAAAACGCGAAAACTATCGTCTCCGAGCTCAGGAATGGATCGCGCCATCGCGGCGTAGTCATTGACCAGGCGAACTCGCTCCAAACCCGTCTTCCGTGCAATATCGCGGCTATTGATGGTCCAATCACGGTTGGTTAGCCGAACAATGCCATCGCGCACCGGTCCAGCGAACGCGAATAAAGCTTGATGCGGACGATTGTTCCCAAGTTGCCCAAGATAGACGTGCAGCGCTTCGTCGAAAGATTGGAAACTATCACCCGGCAGCACCGCAATGTCTTCGACCTCTGGATGTCCCGCGAAGCCTAAACGCGCGCGCCCAAATCGAACATTCGTGCCCCCAATATCCCCCACCAAAACACTATCTGGCATCATGATCCCCCCCAGCATCGAGAACACGCTCCCGCCTTGTTCCGAATTGCTAACCGCCGACCGGAAACCACCAAACATCTCTCGTCCTAATCCCATAGACGACATGTTTGGTTTAAATGGTATAGGCTTGCGGCCTTCGAATTCTCGTTCATCCACTTGCAGCTCGAGCCGTCCGGCCACCGCATCAAGACGAATGACATCCCCGTCTTGAACGCGCGCCAAAGGCCCGCCTCGACTTGCTTCTGGACCGACATGAATGGCGGCAGGAAACTTACCCGACGCGCCGGACATACGCCCATCTGTAACCAACGCAACCTTATGGCCCTTATCGTGAAGCGCCCCGATCGCGCCCGACAGCCCGTGCAATTCCGGCATGCCGTTGGCCGCCGGCCCTTGGAAACGTACAACAATGACAACATCGCGATCGAGCTCACCAGCTTGGAAAGCCGACTTGACCGCCTCCTGACTTTCGAACACCCGCGCAGGCGCTTCGGTAATATGTCGCTCAGGCTTCACAGCGGAGATCTTGATGACGCCGCGCCCAAGAGGCCCGTCTAGCATTTGCAGGCCGCCCGAGTCCGAGAATGGATCTTCAATGGGCCGAATAATATCAAGATCCGCGCTTTGCGTCGGAGCTTCGCGCCACTTAAGCTCTTCACCATCAAGCCAAGGTTCTTGAGAGTAGGAGCTGATCGGGCCAAAGGCGCCTTGGGCGTCACCTTGCAGCAAGCCGGCTTTGAGAAGCTGACCGACGACAAACCCCATCCCGCCCGCAGCATGGAAGTGGTTCACATCCGCCGGGCCGTTAGGATAGATCCGGCAAAGCAATGGAACAACGGCGCTGACATCGGCGAAGTCTTCTAGCGTGACCTCATAACCTGCTGCCGCGGCCATAGCCGGGATGTGCAGGACGTGATTGGTAGAGCCGCCCGTGGCCATCAGCCCTACCAGTGCGTTCACAAAGGTCCGTGCATCGACCATCTCGCCGGCAGGACGATAGTCCCCCTTGATCGAATTTGAGAGCGCTTGGCGAACGGTGGCGCGCGTCAAAGCTTCACGGAGCGGCGTTCCTGGGTTTGGAAAGGCTGCACCCGGCATATGGAAGCCCATGACTTCCATGAGCATCTGGTTCGAGTTCGCTGTGCCGTAGAAGGTACAAGTTCCTTGGCTGTGATAACTCTCTGACTCAGCGCGCAGCAGCTCGTCGCGCCCGACTTTTCCGAGCGCGAATTCTTGGCGAATGCGTTGCTTTTCTGGGTTTGGCAATCCGGAAGGCATAGGTCCCGCAGGCACCATCAGATGGGGCAGCCAACCAAAGCGGAGCGCCGCTATGACAAGACCTGGAATAATCTTGTCACAAACCCCTAGATTGAGAACAGCATCATAGGCATCATGACTGAGTGAAACAGCTGAAGCCATTGCAATGACGTCCCGGGAAAAGAGCGACAGCTCCATTCCTTCCTGGCCTTGGGTGACCCCATCGCACATTGCAGGCACGCCGCCCGCGATTTGCGCAGTGGCTGTATTCTTGCGCGCTTCGTCTCGAATAATCTCTGGATAGTGTTCGAACGGCGCATGCGCGGAGAGCATATCATTATAGCTCGTCACAACCCCAATATTCGGCCAACCTGAGCCGAGGATTTGCGTTTTGTCCATGACGGCGCAGCCCGCAGAAGCGTGCGCGAGATTACCCTCGGTGAGCTTGGCGCGCGCAAAACCGGAGGGCCGGCGCGCACGGATCATCTCGAGATAGGCAGCGCGGCTATCTTTGCTTCGCGCTTCTATTCGAGCGGTGACCTCAGCGATTGTGTCATAGATCTTGGTCATAGGCGTTAGGCCTCCCACCAGTCTCGGTCGTCACGGCGTAGCATCAGTCGAGCCTCTACAGGACCATCTTCGAGGCCCGCCTGATAGGTTTCCATTGGAACGTCCGCCTCTTCCCAGGCTTCGAGCAATCCGTCGACCCATTTCCAGGCGGCTTCAACTTCTTCGCGGCGCATAAACAGGGAAAGATTCCCACGCACCACATCCATCAGAAGCCGCTCATAAGCGTCTGGGTATCTAACCAGGAAATTGTCGGCATAAGATAGGTTCAGCGGCAGCGATTTGATCCGCAAACCACCTGGGCCTGGTTCTTTGATCTGCAAATAGAGTCGCACGCCTTCGTCCGGCTGGACATTGATCACGAGGCGATTGGATTGGCTCTCCACGCGCCCAAACATGGAGTGCGGTGTTTCCCGGAACTGAACAACAATCTCAGAGTGTCGATCCTTCATACGTTTTCCGGTGCGAAGATAGAACGGCACTCGCGCCCAGCGCCAGTTATCAATCGCGGCTTTGATGGCAACAAATGTCTCCGTGCCACTCTTTTCGCCGAGCTCATCAATGTACCCTGGCACAGCTTCGCCTTGCACCGCGCCCTTGGCATATTGAGCCCGAACCGTATTCCGTCCCGCCTTTTCAGCCGTGATGGGGCGCAAGGCTTCGAGCACTTTGATCTTTTCAATGCGGATTGCATCGCCATCGATGGAGTTTGGTGGCTCCATAGCGATCAAACACAGTAGCTGAAGCAAATGGTTCTGCACCATATCCCGCAGCGCACCGGAGCCATCATAATAGCCTACACGATCGCCGACCCCGTAATGCTCAGCAACGGTGATTTGAATATGATCAATAGCCGTTCGGTTCCAAAGCGGCTCAAACAGTGAGTTCGCGAACCGCAGCACCATCAGGTTTTGAACCGTTTCTTTGCCGAGGTAGTGGTCGATCCGATAGATACATTCTTCTGCGAAGACCGCGCCGACTCCTTCGTTGATCGCGCGCGCCGACGCGAGATCAGTCCCGACGGGTTTCTCCAAAACAACACGGGACGCCCCTGCATTGAGGCCCGCATTTCCGAGCGCTTCACAAATCGGAACATAGATTTTTGGCGTGACCGCCAAATAGAAAACGAGGGGACGATCTTCCTGGATTGTCACCAGTTTTTTGAGCTCTTCCCAGTCAGCATCCGGCTTGGTTGCATCCATTGCGACATAGTGGAGGTGCTTTTCGAACTTCTTCCATTCAGACTTACTGAGATTATCTGGCGTCGCTTCCTCACAGGCTTCGAAGGCAAATGCGCGAAACGCTTTATCATCCATCTCGGAACGAGAGATGCCGATGATTCGCGAATCCTCCGGGATCTGCCCATCCGCCCAACGGTGATACAGGGCCGGTAGCAGCTTACGACGCGCCAAATCGCCAGTGCCGCCAAAGATTACGATGTCGAACGAGCCGACGGGAATGAACTCCGCCATACCGCTCCCTTTTAATATAGTTTTTCCACGCACCGTATGCGCTTACGTGACAGCGGTGTCAACGTTTTAGCGACGTTGCGTCAGCGCAAAACGAACACAGCAAAAATCAAAAGACCCGACCGCGTAGGGCCGGGTCTTATGAGTTATCAAAACCGACAGGTCTCTAGTTACGCGTTTTATCAACTAGACGGTCATTTTGCGCCCAGTGCATCATGCCACGTAGCTTCTCACCGACCTCTTCAATCAAGTGATCATTCGTGCGTGCGCGCATTGAGAGGAATGACGGCGCACCCGCTTGGTTTTCAAGCACCCAGTCGCGAGCGAACTTGCCAGATTGAATGTCTTCCAGAACCGCCTTCATTGCCTTCTTGCTTTCGCTATCGACGACGCGTGGACCGGAAACATATTCGCCATACTCAGCCGTATTCGAGATCGAGTAGTTCATGTTGGCGATCCCGCCTTCATAAATCAGATCAACGATGAGCTTGGTCTCGTGCAAGCACTCAAAGTAGGCCATCTCTGGCGCGTAGCCTGCTTCAACAAGTGTTTCAAAGCCCGCTTTGATAAGCTCGACGATACCGCCGCATAGAACTGCCTGCTCGCCAAACAGATCGGTCTCTGTTTCTTCTTTAAACGAGGTTTCGATGACGCCAGCACGCGTGTTGCCGATGCCTTTAGAGTACGACAGGGCGACGTCCTTTGCCGTTCCAGTTGCGTCCTGGTGGATCGCGATCAGGCCAGGCAGACCAAAGCCCATCTGGTATTGCGCGCGAAGCGTGTGGCCTGGGCCTTTTGGTGCGGAGAGCGAAACGTCCACAGTGGCCGGTGGACGGATAAGGTTGTAGTGGATGTTGAAGCCATGACCGAACATGATGTGTTGTCCGTCGCGGATATGTGGTTCGATTTCGTTCGCCCAAAGCACAGCCTGTTTCTCATCTGGAACGAGGATCATAACCACGTCGGCCCATTGCGTGATTTCACTTGGGCTCATGACAGTCAGGCCTTCAGCTTCGGCTTTGGGCTTTGAGGCAGATGTCGCTTGCAAGCCAATGCGCACATCAACGCCATTGTCTTTCAAGTTGAGCGCGTGCGCGTGGCCCTGGCTACCATAGCCGACAACACCGACCTTTTTCCCTTGGATAAGGGCAAGGTCTGCATCCTGCTCATAATAAATATTCATCTCTACATTACTCCTTAGAGGGTCATTCTTGCGGCCTGCAGGGCCGGTTCTATTTCGGTTGAAGGTAATATCTCGAGCCGGTTACCCTGGCGCATCAGGCTTTGCTCCAGCATTCTGAGCTGACCGAGTGCTGAGGCGTCAATTGTTCGAACGGCCGTCAAATCCAACTGGCAATCGCTTGGTTTTTGCGCAGCGACGGATAAATTTTCTCGGATCTCGTTTCGAGTGTCTATGACAAGGTCCCCTGATAGGGTCAGCGCGCTTCCATTAAAAGCCGCCTCAACGCCGCGAACACCCTGCTTCGGCCGAGAGGTCTTCTTCAGGCGACCAAGATCTCCGCTGACGATCCCGACAATGTCTTTGCCATCATTCCAATACCGTTTCCAAAGAGATGGTTCTGCAATAATCCGCCATACCCATTCCAGGCCTATGCGCGTTGCCCAATTCGGCGCACGCTTGATCGTTCCCGCAACAAAATCCACCACCGCGCCGAGATGCGCGATGACTGGCGCTTCGAGTTCAGATTGATTGTGTTCGATCCAGTCTTGTCCTTTTGCTGCCCCGAGCGAAACGATGATAAAGTCCGGCTTCGCTGCATTGATCTTATCGCGGATCTCACCTGAACTCATGCTCTCAACGTCGCCAAATCCCGGATTGTGCCACCCAGCGGCGATCAATCGGCCTTGCTCTTCCTTGAGGGTGTTGTGGGCTGCTTCAGCGGCTCCATCGCGCCCGCCGAAGAAAAAGACTCGAATAGGCTTAGCGTTCTCCGATGCGTCTTCTCTCAATCGATCAAAGAGATCAGATCCCGCGACGCGCTCCGCCAGCGGCATACCCAATTGACGCGCGAGCCAGACAACCGGGGCACCATCCGCAAGGCTGAGGTCCGCATTCACGATTTGGCGCATAGCGTGATCATTTTTTAATGCTCGCACCATCCAATTCACATTAGGGGTCACGAAGGACAAGCGCGTGCGCGTCTCGACCGCCTGCTCAATAAGGCTGGCCGCCTCATCAAGACTGACATTGTCTATGGGCATCCCGAAGATCCCCCAGACATCGCGGTCGAACGCCGAACTCATCCTTTCTCGGCTCCTCTCTTGATGGAAAGCACACCTGTGCGGCTAACTTCAACAAGGCCGAGCGGATCCATAAGCGCGCAAAACTGATCAATCTTGTCGCTCGCGCCTGTGAGTTCGAAGATGAAGCTCTTGTTTGTGGTATCGATGACGCGGGCCCGAAAGATCTCTGCGATCCGGAGGGCTTCGACCCGTTTTTCGCCTTCACCCGCGACTTTTATCAATGCGAGCTCTCGTTCAATACCGCGCTTGGACCGGGTGATATCCGTAACGCTCGCAACGGGAACGAGACGTAGCAACTGCGCTTCAATCTGTTCGAGCGTATGCGCCGTTCCTGCCGTGACGATTGTTATACGCGAGCGATGCCGATCACGATCAACTTCAGCAACCGTCAGGCTCTCAATATTGTATCCACGCGCAGAGAACAGCCCCACGACGCGCCCTAGCACTCCAGGCTCATTGTCCACAATCACGGCAAGCGTACGTCGCTCTTCATCCTCTTCGACGTGGCTCATATCGTATGCACTGGCTGGGTTATCACTCACTGTAGTGTCTCCTTGCGCTCGCCGAGATTGATCCCGGGGCGCCGTGATTTAAGAGTAGAAAGGAGCGCGTTTGAGCGCTCGATAGCATCTCCTCGTTGATCCAGTCTTTGGTCATCATAGCGATCGACAACCGTATCGCGGCGACGAGGGTCGAGGTGTGCTTGCAGTTCAGATACAAGCAAACGTCGGCAATCTTCAATGAATTCAGCGCTATTGTCAGCGGTTGGTCCGCCCTGGCGCGTAAGGGCCTCGACTTCATAATAGGCAAACATCAAGGCATCCAAAATGGGCGGACGAGAGCCGCGATAAGCCCCCTCTTTTTCCACGCCTTTGCTCTGTGGATCGATGTTTGGAAAGAAGAGCCTGCCCCGCTCTACCAAGGAAGACAGCGCAAGAAGCATGTTCACACGTTGTTGGAAGAAGCTTTGGTCATTTGCTTGGTGCTGCCGAGTCCGTGCAAACATTGCAGCACGATTGAGCGTATC
>JBCBGS010000027.1:0-22217 GCA_038526515.1 Pseudomonadota bacterium
ATAATCGTTGTGCCATTCGCGTGAAGCTCGCGGACATAGGCCCAGAGAGAGCGCCGAAGTTCGACATCAACGCCTGCTGTCGGTTCATCCAAGATCAGAACAGGCGGATTGTGAACGAGAGCCTTGGCGACCATCAAACGGCGCTTCATGCCACCTGAAAGCTGACGCACATAGGCATCTTTCTTGTCGTCCAAACCGACGGCTGCAAGGATTTCCAAGCTGCGACGGTCGGATTTCGGGACGCCGTAATAACCTGCCTGGAGCTCGAGCGCTTGGATCGGCGTAAAGAACGGATCCATTGTGATTTCCTGGTTCACGACCCCGATGGCGGCGCGCGATGAGCGCGGGTGGTCATAGATGTCGAGACCCCAGATCTTCGCGGTGCCGCCAGTCTTGGTGACGAGGCCAGCCAGAATGTTGATGAAGGTCGACTTCCCCGCACCGTTAGGACCGAGCAGGCCGAATATCGAGCCGCGCTCAATTTTTAGATCGATGCCTTTAAGGGCGCGCATTTCTGGGAGCTTACCGGAAGCTCTGTAGGTCTTTTCGAGACCGATTGCTTCGATGGCATAATCTGGTGTGCTCATAGAGGCTCCGTACGCTCAGGGTGTCCGATATAGGGAGTGCGTGGGGATTCGCTCAAGTCTTTTGTTTTTCTTGGCTGCGGAGAAACGCATCGCGCGTCCGCAAACGATCGAGATAGGCGCGTGCGTTTGGCCCCAAGCGATCCTTCAAGGGTTTGAGCGTATCTGCCAGATGCAAGGCGTACCCGATGGCGATATCGGCGATCGTGAACCGGTCCGCGACGAGAAACTCCCTCCCATCAAGCGATGCCTCGACATGGCGAAGGCGACCCGAGAACCAATTCGCATAGTCTTCGGCGGCTTGCGGCAGACGGCGTTCTTTCGGCTCTAGGATTGTGTATCTGAGCACCAGCGTTTGCGGAAAGGTGAGCGTGGCATCGCTGAAATACAGCCAGTTGAGGAAACTACCATATTCTGGATGGGCGACGTCGAGTGCAAGATCGGTTGGTCCGTAGCGCTGCGTGAGATAATGACAGATCCCGCTGCTCTCGCTCATTCTTGTTTCGCCATCGATCAGGAATGGGATTGTCCCGAGCGGGTTGATGTCTTTGTACTCTTTGGCAAAGACCCGCGGAGGGAAGGGCAGGTTTACCAGCTCATAGTCGAGTCCCATTTCTTCCAAGCACCAGAGCGGGCGGAGGGATCGCGCATCAGCGCAGTGATAGAGCGTTATGGACATTGGGTTGGCTCCTGAAGTGAGACGCGCTTACCGCATTGACGAGGTTCGCGCTCCAGCCTAGCTACCGTCTCAATGGCCGCATTGGCAATTTCACCTTGGGGAAGATATGAGTCAGCCCATGACACAAACACCATCTTATCAAGAACCAGAGACCATCCTCGTGGATAGTCGAAAAGTTTCCTGTAATGGCGGAGGCGGTGCGCTTGGTCACCCGCTCGTTTGGTACGAAATGGGCGATGAAGATATGGTCGAGTGCATGTATTGCAACCGTCGCTTCATTCTAAAGGGCGGCAAACACGACGCGAAGTAGTGTTTCGCTTAAACCGCTTACTCCTCCTTTGACGGCAATGGCGGGAGCTTCGGCGCCGGCTTACGTTGAACTTTTAGAAAATCGTCTTTCTCGGTGAGCGGCGCAGTGCCGCCGCGTGTGCCGTCTTTGCGGAACGCGCCGGGGTGAAAACGGTCCCAAATTGTGCAGAGACTGAACGGCGCGCTGAGTTGTGTTCCAGACTTAAGCGTCACTTTGACTTCCGCGTTCTCGATGCAGCCATAGCCTTTCCAGGTCGCCAGGAAGACATTCGAATCCTCAATGGGTCGTTTCGGATTGAAGAAGGTTGGATGGTAGAAATAGTATTCGGCGCTCTCAATCTGCTCCAATTGAGGTGCCTCTAAATTGAGCCAAACCGAGGCTGGGTAGTAATCATAGCCGTTCGGTGTCTGCCCTTCAGCGCTTCGCCCAACATGTCCCGTCACCGCGGCGCCTAGAGTCTCTTCTATGAGTGGTTCTGGTAGCGATGGTGCTGATGGAACCTCTTGTTGGTCATCGCCTGCTGGCGCTGCGGCTGCTGCGGATTCGCTGGATGTGCCAGGATTTGCGGCGAAGACGAAAGTTGGCTCGTCGGATTCAGGCTCGCCGAACAAACGATCCGTGGTGACGTACGCCTCGCGGACAATCTCTTTTGCCGTGTCATAGTGCACCCACGCATAACCATCGTCGCCCCACTCGGTGCCCCATGAATTGAAGATTTTCAGTGCTTCTTTGGAGTCATCATACCCGACGATGGTGACCGCATGATAATCACGTGCCTCTTCTGTGCCGGCTTCTGCTTCGTAGACGCCGCTACCTTCCCAAGCATAGAAAGTTGGATAGACATACATGCCCGCAACGACTGGCTTTTCGTTCGATAGCGCCTCTTTGATGCCGAACAGATCACCACGGCCGAGCCGGTTGTAGTTCTTGATTTTGTAGTCTGCACCGCGCTCACTGACGGCGATCGTGGGAAGGTCGCAGGTGGCTTCGATGTACGGGAAGTCGCTCATTGAGACGGCGCCGATCTGCTGAACAAGGTTCAGAGCATCCGTGATCCGGCTCCCCGCCATACAATCGTCGCCCTGCTTGATCGTATTGTAGATGAAGGATGGACTGAAATGGTAATAGTCGTCTGGACGAACCGTCTGATTTTCTTTTGCCTCGTGATAGGTTTTTAGCGCATATCCGACAGCCCAACCCACGCAGGACCCTTGAGCACCCTGATGCCCGGCTTGCGGTAGGAAGCTGCTGAGGTCGATGAACTCAGGCAAGGCGCCACGCATCAACGGATCGCGCTCATCCAACGCATCATACTCATCGTCGCTGAGCGGAATAAGACCTGTCCCTGGCTGTTGCGCAACGAAACCTTGAGCGTTGGCAATGCTGATTGGTGTGAGGGCAAGGCCGAGCGCAATGAGGCTCGCTGAGAGTTTACGCATAGAAGGTCCCTTTCTCGCATCCCCCGAAATCATGGTTAACAGGATGTCCTATTCGCTCGGGAGAGGCAACCGAAGGGGGTAAGAAAGGAAGAAGCGATCACGCAACGTCACGGCTTGTCGTTTACGTGCACGTAAAGCATATCAAGCGCATCAGATCATAGATTGGAGAGTTCACATGGCCGAAGCCTATATCGTTGATGCGTGCCGCACCCCGCGCGGAATTGGCAAACAAGGGAAGGGCGCGCTAGCGCATCTACACCCGCAGCATCTCGGCGCGACCGTGCTCGGCGCAATTCGTGATCGTAACAATCTCAATACATCAGAAGTCGATGACATTATCTGGGGCACGAGTTCTCAGCGCGGTGCCCAAGGCGCTGACCTTGGCCGTATGGCGGCTTTAGACGCTGGTTACGACGTGAAAGCCTCCGGTGTGACACTTGACCGTTTCTGCGGCTCTGGCATCACCACGGTGAACATGGCGGCCGCGCAGGTCATGTCTGGTATGGAAGACATTGTGATTGCTGGTGGCACAGAGATGATGAGCTACACATCCGCGACGGCTGATCCAAAAGTCCCGCCAATGCTAGACGCAGGCAATATGAGCCTGCGCGAAAAGCACCCACAGTCGCAGCAAGGCGTTTGCGCTGACGCGATTGCCACATTGGAAGGAATTGACCGCGAAGCTGTCGATCAGCTGGCTGTTGTTAGCCAGGAGCGCGCTGCCCGCGCGATCGCGGAAGGACGTTTCGATAAGTCTGTGGTTCCGGTTTATAATCCGGATGGTTCTCTCGCGCTCGATAAAGAAGAGTTCCCGCGCCCGGGTACAACTATGGAAAGCCTGTCGAACCTGAAGACCGTGTTCAACATGTTCATGGACATCCCGGTGGATGATCAGGGCAACACTTACGGCACAATGGTCACGAAGAAATATCCTGAGCTCGAAGGCAAAATGAACCATGTTCACCATGCCGGGAATTCCTCAGGAGTTGTTGACGGTGCTGCGGCTCTGCTGCTCGCGTCTGAGAGCGCCGTTGAAAAGAATGGCTGGAAGCCGCGCGCCCGGATTGTCGCGACAGCGAATATGGGCGATTGCCCAACCCTGATGCTCAACGCTCCGGTGAATGCAGCCAAGAAAGTCCTCGACAAAGTTGGGCTGTCAAAAGACGACATCGACGTCTGGGAAATCAACGAAGCCTTCTCAGTCGTGGCCGAGCGTTTCATCCGCCACCTCGACCTTGATCGTGAGAAAGTGAACATCAATGGCGGCGCGATGGCGCTAGGCCATCCAATTGGTGCAACGGGGTCTATCCTGATCGGAACCGCATTGGACGAGCTTGAGCGTTCAGGCGGCAAGTATGGTCTGATCACAATGTGCGCCGCGGGCGGTATGGCCCCAGCGGTTGTGATTGAGCGGGTCTAATCTACCGGCTGGGCGTCGGCCTCTGCAGGTATCACGCGGTCGCCCAGCTTTTTGGCTCCATAAACGAAAATAGCGAGCGCCAATACGGTAAGTGCGGCGGCGAGCAAGAAAGGCGCACCGGGCAAATAAGGCCCGGTGTTGTCCGTTTGGGCCGTAAAGATGAGTGCCATGATCGCGGGGCTGATAATCGAGGCCAGACTGTAAAGGCTCGTGATGGCGCCCTGTAATTCGCCCTGCGAGTCGGCTGGGACACGCTCGGTCATCAGAGACTGAATGGCAGGCCCTAGAAAGCCCGCTAAGGCTCCAATCATGATCGCGATATAGATCTGCACGCCATTCTGAGCGAAGGCCAAAATCAAGAATGAGACGATCCCGACAACCATAGCGAAATAGATCGCGCGGACCTCGCCGAACTTTGACACTACTGGCCCTGTGAGTCCGCCTTGAACGCCGGCGACCCCGAAGCCGTAAACGCTGATCGACAAGCCGATAAAGAAAGGCGTCCAACCTGCTACGGCGGTCACGTAGAAAGACCAGATGCTCGAGTAGGAATGATTGCCAAGCTGGATCAGGAAGAGCGCGGCCAACACGACCAGAACGGCAGGGTGGCGTCCGATGGAAATCAAACTGCCGAGTGGATTTGCTCGCGCAAGGGAAAAGTCGCGGCGATTTTCGTCCTTCAAGGTCTCCGGAAAGGTGAAATAGCCGATCAAGAACACAACGAATATCAATCCGCCCGCAACGATGAAGGGTAGGCGGACCCAATATTCGCCGAGTAAGCCACCTAGCGCTGGCCCAAAGATAAAGCCGAGCCCCAATGCCGCACCAGCATAACCAAACAGCTTTGCGCGCTCCTCGGGTTCAGAGACATCCACGATACAGGCGTACCCCGCTGCGTAAGTTGCGCCGAATACCCCCGATACAATTCTTGCCAGGAACAACCATGTCAGCGTGGGCGACCAGGCCATGATGAAACTATCGATGGAAAACCCGAGTAAAGCGAGCAGTAGGACCGGCCGTCGCCCGAAACGGTCGCTCAATCCGCCCAGGATGGGGGCAAAGATGAATTGCATAATCGCAAATGTCGTCAACAGAAGCCCGGCGACAGTCGCACCTTCGCTTACGGATAGGCCGGCCACATCTTCCAGCAGCGCGGGCATGATCGGCATAATCAATCCGAACCCCACGGCGTCCAAAAAGACGACACTGCATACAAAAAAAATGACACGCCCCTTGGAGGGATCGCTCTGCATAATTTCCTCCCCCCAATCGATGTGTTGATCACATCTTATTTTGGCTCGTCCATCTTTCTCTTGAGCAATACAAAATCAAGAGGCTTGTGCTGCTGTATTAACCGTAATGTTTTTCTTGTTGTTTTGAGGAAACAGACTGGTTGTGCTTGGTGAAAATATTACAACCAAAGCGGTAGTTCAAAGTATTCTTCGCCAATGAGGCGAGTGAGACTGGTCAAATTGAATACAAACCGTCATACTTTTCTGAACCGCATTGCTGTAGGGGGCAAAGTCGTCGCTTCAGGCTCGCGGTTTGGGAGGAAATGATGGAACAGCTGCAAGGCATGGATGCCTCGTTCGTCGCGCTGGAAACACCAAGCTCACCGATGCATATCGGGTCGATTTTGATCTATGATCCGTCGACCGCGCCGGGTGGTTTCGTTCGGTTCAAAGATATTCTGCGCTTTTACGAAGAACGTATGCAGCTTTCCAAGACGATGCGCCAAAAACTCGTCAAAGTTCCGTTTAATGTCGACTACCCTTACTGGGTCGAAGACGCGGACTTCGATCTCGAATACCACGTTCGACACGTCGCACTACCGAAGCCAGGTGATTGGCGGCAGCTTTGTATTCAAGCTGCGCGGATCTTCGCCCGGCCTTTAGATCTGTCGCGTCCGCCTTGGGAATTCACCGTCGTTGAAGGCTTGGACAATGTACCAGGCGTTCCGAAGGGATCCTATGCTGTTGTGACCAAGGTCCACCATGCCGCGATTGATGGGATGTCGGGCATCGATATGATGCAGGCCTTGCATACGCCGACACCAAGCGTCGCGCCCCCAAACAAACCAGATACTTGGAAGCCAGATAAGTTCCCGAACCGGGCCGGTATGTTTGCGAAAGGCTACGTCCGCGCTTGGCTAAATCCGATCCGTCAGTTGGGTGTTTCAGCGCAAGCCGTGCCTGGAATATATCGCGCGGCCAAGGGCATGATCAAAGGCGACTTTGGTCTTAAGGCCGCAATTGAGGCCCCAAAAACACGCTTCAATACGAAGATCTCACCACACCGCGTTATTGAGGGCCGTGTGTTCGAGCTTGAACACATCAAGGCCCTGCGCTCGCTCGTAGACGGTGCGAAAGTCAATGATGTGATGCTGACCATTATTGGTGGCGGCCTACATAAATACCTCAAGCATCACAACGATCTACCGAAGACGACCATGACGGCGATGGCGCCGATTTCGGTTCGAAGTGAAGGTGAGAAGAACACGATGGGCAACCAAGTATCCGCGATGATCGCACCGCTTGGAACCCATATCGAAGATGCGGCTGAGCGCATGGCTTATGTCTATGATCAAACCAGCCGCTCTAAAGAAATGACAAGCGCCCTTGGTGCGCGCCAGATGACGGAGGCGAGTAAGGTCTCGCCGGCCTTGTTCATGGCGTTGGGGGCTCAGCTCTATTCTCGGTTGGGTGTTGCAAACTACATGGTCCGTCCGGTGATCAACACGGTTGTGACCAACGTTCCTGGACCGCCAGTGCCGATTTACTCCGCAGGCGCGAAACTCGTCAGCATGCAGGGTTTACTCTGTCTGTTGGACGGTATGGCGCTTGGCCACGTGGTCCAAAGCTATGTGAATGAGGCGACGATCACTTTCACAGCGGATCGTGATGCTGTGCCTGACCCTGAATTCTACAGCCAGTGTCTGCAGGAAAGCTTCGAAGAAATGGCGGCAGCCGCAGGGTTGGATCTCAGCCCGAAAAAGGCAAAGCCGGCTCCGAAGAAAGTAGCCGCCGCATCCAAGTCCCGAGCGACCACGAAGCGGAAACCACGCAGCTCTACGGCTAAGAAAACAGCCTCTTCAAAGGCTAAAGCCAAGGCTAGCTGACGGAATTAGGCATCAATTTCTAGCCTTGCCACCTATATCGTTACAGAGCATGGTTGTGAAAATAGCCGTGCAAACACGGTAGACGGGAGGTAAATATGGTTGCAGCGACGATGGCGAAACCGCCACATCCGTTTTGGACCCTGACTGAAGGCCGAGCCATTTTTGAGTTCGGTGCGTTTGGTTTGCTCCGAAAGCAAATGAAAAACTTGCCAAAGGGCGATGGCCACCCCGTGCTTGTTTTGCCGGGCTTCATGGCGAGTGATCGTTCAACCCGCCCGATGCGGAAATTGTTCGATGATCTCGGATACAAGTCCTATGGTTGGGGACTGGGTCGCAACGTGAAGTTCAATGAGAAGCGCGAGCAAGAAATGTCTGAGCTCGTCGAACGCATCTACGAAGAGAACGGCCGGACCCTATCGATCGTTGGGTGGAGCCTTGGCGGTGTCTTCGCGCGTGAGCTTGCGAAAATGCACCCAGATATTGTTCGGGTCGTTATTTCTTTGGGAAGCCCGATCAGCAATAATCGTCGCCATTCGGCCCCAAGCCGCTTGTTCGAAGCCATTAATGGCAAAGAAACAAAGCCGGAAGCAGAGGGCCGGTATCGCGATTTAGAGTCCGCCCCACCTGTCCCAACAACGTCGATTTTGACGAAGACGGACGGCGTTGTCTCGTGGCGTGGATCAGTACAAGCACCATCAAAGGGCGCTGATACGGAGAACATTGTTGTCCCAGCAAGCCATGTTGGGCTTGGTGTAAACCCACTCGTCATGGTGGCCGTTGCGGATCGTTTGGCGCAGCCAGAAGGCGACTGGAAGCCGTTCGATCGCTCAGGTTGGCGCGAGTTCGTTTTCAAAGACGCTCCTCAAGTCGATTAAAACTCTATAAAATTCAATCGATCATCTGAACCATAACCTCATCTCTATGTGCCATATCGGGGCGTAGCGAAATGAACCATGCGTACTCTGCGCATGTCAGATTGAGGGACTGGGTATGGCCAAGACCGTATTGGTAATTGATGACGATCCAACACAACGTCGTCTTCTGTCTGCAGCTGTTGAGAAGGCCGGCTTTGCTTGCCGCACCGCGCCTGACGGTGAAACTGGTGTTGCGATTGCGACGGATGCCAATGCAGGCGCCGACGTTGTCTTGCTGGATCTCACAATGCCTGGTCTGTCCGGAATGGACACGCTCGAAATGCTGACTGAACGCCGCCCGGATCTGCCGGTCGTGATGCTCACAGCAACCAGCGGAATCGATACGATCGTGGCGGCAATGCGGACCGGCGCAGTAGACTTTATCGTTAAGCCTGCCAACCCTGAGCGCGTTGTTGTGTCTATTCGCAATGCGCTAAAGCTGTCTTCGCTGACCGGCGAGGTAAAGCGTCTGACCCGTAAAGCCGAAGGCGGTATGGCCTTTGATGATATGATTGCAAGCGCGCCAATTATGCGCCAGGTCCTTCGCCTGGGACAGCGCGCCGCCGCGTCTGATATTCCTGTCCTTATCCTTGGTGAAAGCGGTGTCGGTAAAGAGGTTATTGCGCGCTGCATTCAGGGCGCATCGGACCGCTCAGGAAAGCCGTTCATCTCCGTCAACTGCGGGGCGATCCCTGAAAACCTGGTTGAGAGCATTCTGTTCGGCCACGAGAAGGGCGCCTTTACAGGTGCTGTCGCGCGTTCGGCCGGTAAATTTGTTGAAGCCGACGGAGGAACACTCTTCCTCGATGAGGTCGGTGAACTGCCGCTGGATATGCAAGTGAAACTGCTGCGCGCCCTTCAGGAAGGGGAAGTAGACCCTGTCGGTGCACGCCGTCCGGTCAAAGTCGATGTCCGTATTATCTCAGCGACAAACCGTGATCTTGCCCAACGCGTGAAAGAAGGGGCCTTCCGCGAAGACCTTTTCTACCGCTTGAACGTCTTCCCGGTTGAAATGCCGAGTTTGCGAGAGCGCGTCGAAGATGTGCCGGCTCTGGTGGATCACTTCATCGCACGGTTCAATGCTTCTGAGGGCACCCGTATCTTGGGCGCGTCCGACGAAACGCTGAAAATGCTCTGCGCTTTTGATTGGCCAGGCAATGTTCGTCAGCTTGAGAACGCAGTGTTCCGCGCTGTCGTGCTTTGCGAGGGTGAGTTGCTTCAACCGCATGACTTCCCGCAAATCAGCGGGGTCATGCCAGAAATTGCGAGTCTGCCAGAAGTGCCAGCTCAGCCAAAGCCAGCGAACGATGCTGTAGCGGCGCAACCGGGAGTCCAAGGGGCTGGGCCGGTGGCCGTGATGGAAGATGGTGAAATGCGCAGTTTAGCTGACGTAGAGCGTGACCTTATCGCTTATGCCATTGAGCATTATGCCGGGCATATGAGCGAAGTCAGCCGGCGTTTGGGTATCGGTCGCTCCACATTGTACCGCAAAGTACGAGAGTACGGCCTGGAGCAGGACCCCAAAAAAGAAGCAGGCTGATCTAAGCTTGTATTCAACCATCAGAAACAGATAGTTTGTTCGCCTGTGAGATCACAAGCGAGCAAACCTTTCTGTCATGTCTAATGTGTTCGAAATACCTGTCCTCGAGACAGATCGATTAGTCCTTCGGGCGTTTCGCGAAGAGACCGATTTTGACGCCTATGCTGAATTCTATGAATCTGATGTGACCCGCTATTATGGCGGTCCGCTGACGCGTGAGCAGTCATGGCGAACCATCGCGTCCATGATGGGGCATTGGGTGCTGCGCGGTTACGGGCCGTGGGCGATCGAAGAGAAAGCGACAGGCGATTTTTGCGGGATCGTTGGTCTTTATAATCCAGAGGGATGGCCCGAGCGCGAAATCACGTGGGCGATCATCGAATCCAAACAAAGACGTGGCTTTGCGAAAGAAGCGGCGGAACGGGCGAAAGCTTATGCGGTGGACCAGCTAGGTTGGACAACGATCGCCAGTTGCATCGCGGTGGACAATGTTGGTTCAATCAAGCTCGCTGAGAAAATGGGCGCTACGCTGCATGATCGGCTGCAGCATGTTCATCATGGCGAGATGCTGATTTATCGCCATGTGATCTCAACGGTTTGATGCGATAGATTCAAGAACGGAAACCGCGATCCGGACGCGTATGGAGCCCGGATCTTATGGTTGAGGTTTTGAAGGCTAAAGCTTCAACTCTGAGACATTTCTAAAGTCGCCAAATGTGCCTTTAACGAAGCTGTTAAAGGCGATCGAGTGGCGATCGGATTTGGTCGCATTTGGTTCGACGAGATGCTGCAAATCTGATGAAAACAGGATCAGATCTCCTTGAGCCGGTGAAACGACCCGATAGGGCGCGTTAAAGATATTCGTCTTCTCAGCCTCAGGGCGCAGCTGGATCTGTTGATACGTGCGATGCCGGTCAAAGATCATGTTCGCGGCCGGTGACTGCAGAGGTGCGTAGTATAGCGACCCAGAGACAATCGAGTTTGAGTGCGTATGTCCGTGCATCCCGGCGCCCGGTGGATTCACCAAAGACCAGGACTGCGTCACGTAGAGTGTTTGCTTCACGCCAATAACTTCGCGTGCAAACGTTTGCAGGGCTTCATGAACGGCCTCTGCGATTGACGCCAATTCTGGGCGTTCGAAGATGTAGAGATCTTCGGAAATCAGATTGGTCTGATTTGAAACCATGTTCAGTTTTTGAATGAAGCGGATTTGCTCTTCGCTGATTGCAGAGCTGATATTCGTTCGAAACAGCGGTTCAGCGAACAGCGGCTCGATCTTGAAATCGACATTTCCCATATTTTTCTCTCCCCACCGCATCAATATAACAAAATTGAGACATGGGGAATGTTATGAGCTGCACGCCATGCAGTTAGAAGCAGGTTTGATTACAAGTACTTGGAGCGTTCTGCCGCGCGGGTGATGGGGTTAGTAAAGTGCGATTTCCAATGCGCCCCGCAAACTCAAACCTGTCGCAAGCTCGCGTCCTTCGACTTGAATCATGTAGGGCCCCAAGCCGAGATTTTTCAGTAATGCATATATCTGTTCGGCTTGGTTGGTGTGGATCAGGCCTTTCGCGTTCACGACGAAAAACGGGTTTAAACAGGCGCTAACGCTAATTGGCGGTGCGTAACCGTCTGCGAACGTATTTTTCTTGATCCGCCAAGCGAACGCCTTGACCTCATCTTCGACCCTTACGGGTTTTCGGTCTGGTCCAACAAAGGCCATGGTGAGCAGGGGGTCGGATATGTCGAGCAACCCGTCTAGCGATCCGCGGATCCGCAATTCGTAGTCTTCAACTCGATACAATTCCAAGCCTTGCATGGCTGTCGTCCCCTAGGTGCAAAGCGGCAGTGATTGCCGATAGCGGCGAATATTTCAGCTGCGCGTAAAGGAAGATTATGAGCGATCTGTTGAACTTCACCGACGGCTTTAAGCAAACTTGTTTGCGGCAAGACTAAGCGACGGACGCTTTGTCGTCGTCGGCTTTCATCAGTTCTTCTGGAAAGGCCATGACGCGGTTTCGGCCAAGGTCTTTCGCTTGACGAAGGCACAAGTCGGCGCGTTGCATCGCTTGCTCTAGTGTTTCGTCTTTTCGGCAAACAATTGCGCCAATACTGGCTTGAAGTCGGATTGGTACGCCATTGAAGGCAACCTTGAGCGTCTCAATCTGTCTCCGCAGTCGTTCAGCGGCCCGTAGGGCCGACTGATGCCCAGAGTCAGAGAGCAGAACAGCGAACTCTTCTCCGCCCCAACGTGCGACATCGTCGGTTCCATATCGACATGTCTCGTTCAAATGAGCCGAAAGCGTCTTGAGCGCAGCATCACCGCCCGCATGACCATGTTTGTCGTTGATCGTTTTGAAATAGTCCAAATCAATCAAGAGCAGTGAGACAGGACGGTTGGTCCGGCGATACCGGGCTGATTCGCGATCATAACGGTGTGCAAAGGCGCGGCGATTAAGCAAACCCGTGAGCGGATCTGTGGTCGCGAGTTCAAGCAGTTGCTCCTGAACCTTGATCAGTTTGTGCGAGTAAATCGCCATAATAATTGAGGCCGGAGGCGCGAGCGCGCACGAGGCGATAACCGCGGTATAAGTAACCGTATTGACGCCATATGCTGCCAAGAACGGCGCAACGAAGGCCGTGAAATGAACAGTCGCACTGATCAATACGACCGATAGGAGGGTCGCATAAACAGCGGTGTGGAGGCGTGATGACGTACTCAGCATGACTAATGTCCCTTGCATCTTCCATACAAGGAAAGTCCGAAATCACGGTTCATCCGATCGATAAAATTTGATCGATTGTTTGATTATTCTTCGAAGATAATCGTCGGTGCCGGTTTGGTTTGCAGTGCGTCTAAGCCCAGCGCGACTTCGCGTGCGGTCTCCGTAAACAGTTCCCCAACTTTACCTTCCTCGAACGCTGCAGGCCGTCCTTGGTCACCGCCTTCGCGAATGCCTTGAAGCATCGGGATTTCGGCCAGAAGCGGTAAGCCCAGTGTGCGAGCCATCTCGGTGCCTCCGCCTTGCCCCATTAGGTAGTGTTTTGTGCCCGACGGATCTTCGAACCAGCTCATCGTCTCAATGATCCCCAAAACAGGGACGTGTGTTTTGGCGAACATCGCGGCGCCGCGCCGAACGTCAGCCAGAGCGACTTCTTGTGGAGTAGTTACAATCACGGCGGCATCGACTGGTACCCGCTGCGCCAGCGTGAGCTGCGCCTCGCCGGTCCCCGGCGGAGTGTCGATAATGAGAAGGTCGAGTGGGTTTTCTGGTGTCCCCCATGCAGCATCATTTAGCATTTGCGTGATGGCTGACTGCACGATTGGACCACGCCAAATCATTGGGGCGTCTGGATCTGTCAGATAACCGATCGAAAGCGTCTCAATCCCGTGTGCGTTCACCGGAATGAGCTTCTGATTTTCGTCGCTATCGGGACTTGCGTCGGGAACTCCGAGCATGGTCGGTATGGATGGCCCATAGATATCAGCGTCCAGCAGTCCAACCCGCAAACCTTGTTTTGCGAAGCTTGCGGCGAGATTTACCGACACTGTCGATTTCCCAACCCCGCCTTTTGCGCTGGCGACGACCAAGATTCGAGAAATTCCTGGGATGGGCGCAATTTGAGACGTTTGATCAGGTTGGCCTTGCGACAAGGCTTCGTCTGATAGTCTCGCGCCCTTTTTGATGCGCCGCGTGCTGGAATGAGTTGGAATACCTTGAGAGCTCGCCGTTCCTTGCGGTGCTTCGGCCGTTAAAACCGAGCGAACCTGTGTTACACCATCGATCGAAGATGCCTGAGCCTCGGCATCGATTCGAATTTTCTCTGCCGCTTCGAGATCGTCTGCGCGTGTTTCAATGATCAGCGTCACCTGTCCGCCATCACTGATTCGGACCCCTGAAAGCCATTCTGGTGACCCAAGGGCAGTCCTTATTGTCGCATCAGATAGCGGTTTACGCTCTTTCTTGTCCCAAAACATGGGCTATGTCCTTGATGAAGGGGCCTTTCGAACGCAAATAGGCACGAGACGGATAAAAAGCCAGACATCTGGTGTGACCAAAAGGAGGGGCAATGCCCTGGAACGATAATAGTGGAAATGGCGACGAGCCTCCCAAGGCCAACGGTGGCCCGTGGGGCAGTGGCGGTTCTGGAGGCAATGGCGATGGTGGCTCACCCTGGGGACGACCCGGAGGCGGCGGCGGCCAAGGCGGTGGCTCTGATATAGAAGATCAAATGCGTAAGATGCAGGAACGCTTTTCACGCCGAGGCCGCGGTGGCGGCGGCGGTGGCCGAGGCGGACCAAATCTTGGGCCAGGAGGGTTCCTGGTGCTGGGCGTTGTTGCAGCCATCGCATGGCTCGCGACAGGCGTCGTGATCGTGGACGAAGGCGAGCGGGCCGCAGTATTCCGTTTTGGCGAATATCAAAAGAACTTCGCGCCTGGTCTGCACGTGCACCTACCGGCCCCGATCGAAACACACGAAGTGCTCCCATCAGAGCGTCAACAAGAGACACAAATCGGCATCAACCAAGGTGAAAGCCTGATGCTGACGGGCGACGAGAACATCGTCGACGTCCAGTTCCGTGTCTTCTGGTACTATGATGGTGAAAACCCGCAGGATTTCATTCTCAACATTGATAATGGCACACCGCTTGTGAAAGCGGCTGCTGAAAGCGTGATGAGAGAAGTTGTCGGCAAATCGACGCTCGATGCGGTTCTGACGACGGGCCGTGGTGAGATCGCAACGATTGTCCGTGATCAATTGCAAGAACTCCTCTCCGATTATGGCGCTGGTGTTCAGATTGAAAACGTTGAAATCCAGGAAGCGCTCGCACCCGCTCCGGTTCGCGCAGACTTTATCGACGTTATCAACGCGGGTCAGGACGCCGAGCGTCTCGTCCAAGAGGCCAACCGTTACGCGAACGACATTGTTCCGCGTGCGCGTGGTGAAGCCCAGCAAATCTTGCAGGATGCGCAAGCCTATCGCGACCGTGTGATTGCGGATGCGACCGGTGAAGCAGATCGCTTCATTCAAATCCTTCTGGAATACCGCAAAGCGCCACAAGTGACGCGGGAGCGGATGTACCTGGAGACAATGGAGCGGGTTCTGAACCGCACCGACAAACTTATCCTTGATAGCAATTCTGGCGCAGTCCCATACCTGCCGCTGGATCGCGTCAACCGAAGCGGTGGAGGGAACTAATCATGAAACCGTTCGGAGTTATTGGCATCGTAGCCGTGATCGCCGCCCTCGTGGCCGTGCTCAATTCATTCTTCATCGTCGACCAGCGCCAGCAATCGCTTGTCCTGCAAGTTGGTGCTGCTGTTGAAGCCTACAACGAGCCGGGCACAGATGAGGCGGGTCTCAAGTTTAAGATCCCATTCGTTCAGTCAGTCGTAACGTACGACAAGCGGAACCTTGGATTGGATGTGCCAGACATCGAAGTCTTCGCGTCGAACCAGGAGCAGTTGATCGTTGATGCGTTTGTGCGCTGGCGGATTTCAGAGCCACTCGCATTCTATCAGCGATTGGGAACGCAGCGTGAAGCTCAAAACCAGCTTCTACGTTTTACCGATACCGCGATCCGTAACGCGCTCGGTAGCCAACTGCCGGAAGAGATTATCTCAGGTCAGCGTTCCGAACTGATGGACGAAATCAGAGACAATCTGAGTAACTCTATCTCAGGTCGCGGTATCGACATTATCGATGTTCGCATCAAGCGTGTGGATCTTCCACCAGATGTATCCCAGCGTGTCTTTGACCGGATGGCAGCGACCCGTAATCAGCAGGCCGAGCAAATTCGAGCTGAAGGTGACGAACGTGCGAAACTCGTACGTGCGGAAGCAGAACGTGAGCGGACCGTTCTGCTCGCTGAAGCGCGCCGTGAGTCAGAGCAAATTCGCGGTGAAGGCGATGCGCAGCGTAACGAGATTTATGCGCAAGCGTATGAGCAGGACCGTGAGTTCTTCCGCTTCCAGCGTGCTCTGATTGCGTGTGAGCAGGCTTTCACGCAAGGCACCCAACTTGTTGTTGGTCCAGATAATCTCGGCCTTTGCGATGAGTTTATCGAACAGGCGCGTGTGAACGGCACCGCCCGACGCTAAGCGATCGCGCCATATCCATTTAGCCCCGTCCAGCCTATGCTGCGGCGGGGCTTTTTGATTCGGGAGCGGCGGCCATGCTCACTATAATTCTCGCGGGCATTGGTATGTGGTTCCTCTTAGAGGGCGCCATCTATGCTGGGATGCCAGATGCCATGAAACGCTTTGGTGCTTGGCTGTCAGAGATGCCCGAGAACACCATACGGCAGTCTGGATTGTGGTCTATGGCGATCGGCGCGCTGCTCCTTTACGTAATGGTGAGGTTTGGTGGGTGACAAAGGCTTGCACGCTGCCCAGATAACGCCCTAGTTAGCGTTATGATGCGTTACATCTGTAGGAGAACCCGTTGATGCGTAAAACCGTCTCTGCTTTTGCTCTTGTTATGTTGGCTGCCCATACGGCGGCTGGACAGTCCTTGTCGGATATATTGGAGCGGGTTGAGAAACAGGATCAGCAGACGCGTCCGGATAGTTTCTCACAGCTGTCGAAGCAGTTGATGCCAGCCGTGGTGAACATCACCACATCCAAGGTCATCGCCAACGATTTGCCGATGTTTGAAGACGGTGAGCCGCTGAGTGAATTCAATCCCTTCTTTGGGCGCGACCCAGAGGGCTTTTCCCAAGAGGGGGCTCTAGGGTCGGGGTTTGTCATTTCAGCCGACGGTCTGATCGTTACCAATGATCACGTGATCACGGGCGCTGATGAAATCAATGCGGTGTTTTCCGATGGGCGCACACTCCGCGCGGAGCTAATCGGAACAGACGAGGCGACGGATATTGCTGTTCTGAAAGTGGAACAGGATGAGCCATTTCCGTTCGTTGAATGGGCCGATAGCGAAAGCGCCGAAGTTGGCGATTGGGTTATGGCCATCGGCAATCCGTTTGGGTTCGGCGGTTCGGTTTCAGTTGGGATCGTATCTGCGCGCAACCGCGACATCAAATCCGGCAATTATGACAATTATATCCAGACTGACGCCGCGATTAACTCCGGTAACTCGGGCGGACCGCTGTTCAATCTCAATGGCGAAGTTCTAGGCGTGAACACGGCCATCATTACGCCAACAGGCGGTTCGGTCGGTCTCGGATTTTCTATTCCGTCGAACCTCGCAAACCAAATCAGCCGGCAATTGATTGAATTTGGGAAAGCGCGGCGCGGATGGTTTGGTGTAAATATTCAAAACGCTGACCGAGACCTCGCACAAGCTTATGGATTGGAAGAGGGAACAGGCGTCATCATCACACGTATTACGGACGATGGCCCCGCATCCAAAGCCAATTTCGAAGTTGGTGATTTGATTCTGAAATTTGATGACCGCCCTGTCGAAGACGAACGGGCGCTCAGCCTTATTGTCGCGGACACAGAGATCGGGAAAACCGTAGAGGTCGAGCTTATCCGAGATGGTCGTACGCTCGTGGTTGAGTTTGAACTGGGCGAACTCAATGCTGATACGGAAGACGAAGAAGAAGAAGTCATCGATACGGAAAGCACGTTGACGGATAATATTCTCGGCGTTGATTTCGTTGCGCTCACAGAAGACGAACGGCGGCGCTATAGCATTCCCGGCGATATCAAAGGAGTGTTGGTGCGTTCGGTTTCACCGCGCGGGCCAAGTTTCGGGAAACTCCAAAAAGGTGATGTCGTCATGGAGATGGCGTTCGAAGTGGTCGAAACACCCGAAGCGGCTCTATTGGCGATGGACGAGGCCGCAGATCGCGAAGGCCAACCATTGCTTCTGCGCGTCTATCGTAAGCGCCAAACAAGATTCCAAGCTATTGATGTTGATGTGCGAGGCTAAACGTTAGCCCCGCCAAACAATCTCGCTATCTGAGTAACCTTGAAAATAAAGCGTGGTTGTCAGATCGGTCACGTTGATGGCTGCGTCTGCAGCTTCTGCTACGATTGGTTTTGCGTGTACGGCGAGGCCAAGGCCGGCGGCTTCGATCATCGCGAGATCATTCGCACCGTCTCCCATCGCGACAGCGTCTTGTCGGTTCAACCCATTCGCAAAGGCAGCATCGTCGAGCGCGTCGAGTTTCGCTTCGCGGCCGAGGATCGGACGTCCGACCTCGCCTGTGAGCGCCGCGCCATCGTCAACCAACACATTGCCGCGATCGCCTTGAAAACCCACAGCTTCAGCAACGCGTTTCGTGAAATAGGTGAAGCCGCCAGAAACCAGGAGGCAATAAGCGCTGTTCGCCGTCATCGTCGCCGTGAGCGTGGACCCTCCAGGCATCAGCGTGATCCGTTCGTCATAGCACTGTCCGAGGGCATCGAGCGACAAGCCGCTCAACTTCCCAACTCGCTCCGTTAATGCGCCTTCAAAATCGAGCTCACCCGCCATGGCACGCGCCGTTATCGCTGCGATTTCGTCTTTCAGTCCGGCATAAGCTGCGAGTTCATCTAAACATTCTTGCTGAATGATCGTCGAATCCATATCCGAAATGAGCAGTCGTTTTCTACGATTGCGCGTCGGTAACAGCGCGACATCGGCGGTCTCACCAAATGCTCCACGAAGTTGGGCGCGCGCAGCCTTGATGTCACCGTCGCCGAGGGCAACCGCAATTTCGACTGCGGCCCATTTCTCTTCTGTCCCTAACAAGCGGACATGGCTGGTCTGGATGAGCCCAGCGGATTGGCAAGCCGCTTCTAGCTTGGCGCCAAGCTTCATGAACCCATAGCTCACAGGTGCAACGGCTGTGGCGACATGTGAAGAGCGGGGAGAATTGTCCGTCATCGCAGCATTCCTGGCTTTACGCTTAGCGGCCTGCTTCTTACGACTAAACGTATGAAGCCTGCAATCTTAATTCATGGTCCAACCGCCAGCGGCAAATCGGCGCTCTCTGTCGCCCTGGCCAAGCGCTTGGGTGGCGAGGTCATAAACGCCGATTCTATGCAGGTCTATCGTGATTTGAGAGTTATCTCTGCGCGCCCGGCGGCAGCTGAGATGGCGGGTGTCGAGCATCATCTCTTCGGGCATGTGCCAGCGAGCGAGCGATACTCGACAGGCAAATGGCTGGACGACGTCAAACCTGTCATTGCCAAGGTGCAGAGACGTGGGAAGGTGCCGATCATTATCGGTGGGACCGGTCTTTATCATCTGGCCTTGATCGAAGGCTTGTCTGAGATTCCGCCAGTACCAGAAGACATCCGCAGTGATGTCACTGAGATGTTTAAAGCGGGCGGCGTGCCGGCCTTGCGCGAGAAGCTGGAGCAAGTGGATCGAGAAACGGCGGAGCGGCTGGGCGAGGGTGACCGGCAACGATTATCTCGTGCCTTGGAAGTCTGGCTAGCAACGGGAAAATCTATTTCGAGCTTTCAGGGCAAAAAGGGGCGCGCGATACTGGGTGAGGGTGAATGGCTCGGCGTGGCACTGACGCCAACGCGGTCGCGTCTTTATGCTCGGATAGATCGCCGCTTCGAAGGCATGTTGATGGAAGGGGCGATGGAAGAAGCGCGCGGCCTCGCCAGTCAAAGCTTGCCCGATGATTTACCTGCGATGAAGGCGCACGGTATCCCTTGGTTGATTGCCTATTTGAAAGGCGAGATGAGCGCTGAGGGCGCAGCCGAAAACGCGAAACGCGATACGCGCCGCTACGCCAAACGGCAATTTACGTGGATTGGTCGACAATTCCCATTTTGGCCGCGAATTCCAAGTCTCGCCATTGAAGATCGATTAAGGGTAATTCATGCCCTCTATAAGGAGGTTGACGGGGCATAAACGGTAAGTTATGCCCCAATTAACTTTTGGGAGGAAACGCTTCATGCGTCCAACAGTCGTACTCGTTATTAGGCACCTGCGCTGACGTTCTACTTCGTCGGCAGCAGGTGCTTATAACCGGGTCTCTTCACAGAGACCCTTTTTTTTAACCTGAAACTCACCCCACCAACCCCTGCAAACCCTCAAGGATCAAGATCATGGAAATGCAGACCAAGCCTAAGGCCAAGACCGACACTGACCAGATGACTGGCGCAGAGATCGTCATCACTGCGCTAAAGGAACAAGGGGTGGAGGTGATGTTCGGCTATCCAGGCGGTGCGGTCCTTCCCATCTATGATGCGCTCTTCACTGAACCCTCCATTCGGCACGTCCTCGTTCGCCACGAACAAGGCGCTGGTCATGCAGCTGAAGGGTATGCGCGGTCGACCGGAAATGCCGGTGTTGCCCTGGTGACGTCTGGTCCGGGGGCGACCAATATGGTCACGCCGATCACCGATGCGATGATGGACTCTATCCCTATGGTTGTTCTGACAGGGCAGGTGCCAACGCACCTGATCGGAACCGACGCGTTCCAAGAGTGCGACACAGTCGGCATCACGCGATGCTGCGCAAAACATAATTATCTCGTCACAGATGTTGATGATTTAGCGCGGACCATCCACGAGGCATTTCTGATTGCCACAACCGGCCGTCCGGGGCCTGTCGTTATCGATATTCCAAAAGACATCCAGTTCGCGACTGGGACTTATGTCGGCAAAGATGGCATTCACAAAGCGACTTACAAACCCCAGACGGATCCCGATCCGCAAGCGATCAAGCGTGTCGTCGAGTTGATGAAGCAGGCAAAGCGGCCTGTCTTTTATACAGGCGGCGGTGTGATCAATTCGGGGCCGGAAGCGAGCGACTCCTTGCGAAAGCTCCAAAAGCTCACTGGGTTTCCGGTCACATCCACTTTGATGGGGCTTGGTGCGTTTCCAGCCAGTCACGAGGATTGGCTTGGCATGCTTGGCATGCACGGGTCGTATGAGGCCAACAACGCGATGCATGATTGTGATCTGATGATTTGTGTCGGGGCGCGGTTCGATGATCGGGTGACAGGACGTATCGATGCTTTTTCACCGGGCTCAAAGAAGATCCACATCGATATTGATCCAAGCTCTATCAACAAAGTGATCCGAGCCGATGTGCCAGTCATTGCGGATTCTGGAAAAGCCCTAGATGCGATCATAAAGGCGTGGGGCAAAACCAAGCCGAAAGATTTTTCAGATTGGAAAGCGCAAATCGACGGATGGCGTGCGCGTAAGTGTTTTGCCTACGCTGAGAGCGAAAACGAGATCAAACCGCAGTACGCGATTGAGCGCCTCTATGAACTGACCAAGGACCGCGAAACCTATATTTCGACAGAGGTTGGGCAGCACCAGATGTGGGCGGCGCAGCATTATCATTTTGAGGAACCAAATCGTTGGATGACCAGTGGCGGCCTCGGAACGATGGGCTATGGCTTGCCAGCGGCCGTTGGCATTCAGGCCGCACACAAAGAGGCATTGGTGATCGACATTGCGGGCGAAGCTTCTGTGCAAATGGTTCTTCAGGAAGTATCGACCGCTGTTCAGCACAAGCTCCCAATCAAAGTCTTCATTCTCAATAATGAATGGATGGGGATGGTACGGCAGTGGCAAGAGCTTCTGCACGGCGAGCGATATTCGCACTCTTACTCAGAAAGCCTGCCAGATTTCGTGAAGCTCGCGGAAGCTTACGGGGCATTGGGGCTCGTGTGTGATGACCCCAAAGAGCTTGATGCGAAGATACAGGAAATGATCGATTATGATGGTCCTGTGATCTTCGATTGCCGGGTGACCAAGGCGGAAAATTGCTTGCCGATGATCCCGTCAGGTGCCGCGCACAATGATATGATCCTGTCGGAGATTACTGGCGACGAAATCGATGAGGCCGGGCGAAAGCTTGTCTGATGTCATCTGGCCTCTTTTCCCCAGCGTATGCCTCTGGCAGAAGCTTTCCTTCGCGCAAATTGCAAGCCGGAGGGATTGAGAACATGTTGGCATGGCTCAACAATCACATTGAAATTGTGGTGGCGATACTGTCTGCGATTATCGCTGTGTTCGGCGCCTTAGTGAGCCGCAATGAAACGCGAAAACAGCAGTCGCTACAGATGGAAAACCTGCGCCACAGCATTGATTCTCAAAGTCTGGCATGGGGCAATGCATGCATCGATACGCTCAATCGTGCTGCAATGTTTGCACGGACTCGGCAGCACCAAGCAAATGACCAAAGCTTCTTCCAGCAACGTGTGAACATGCTTCTTGCGCTGTCTTCCTTGGTAGAGCGGGGCAGGCTCTTCTTTCCAAACATGAGATCGGAAGCACACGTCTG